>DATCCF010000351.1:0-16981 GCA_036511435.1 Terriglobales bacterium
AGTCTTTTCTAATCGAAGAATGAGCCTGAAGGAAGCCTGAGCAGATGGCTGAGGAAAGCTCCTTTCAGGGTTTGAATTTAAAAAACAGTCTAGCAGTCGCCGGGGGCGGTGGGAATGTGGGAATCGCGCAGCGATTTCCAAGGTGGGGGCGAAACCCGCAGGGTTTTGCCCCCACCGTCATTTCCACCGCTCTTTCCGCCGCCAACACAAGCTGGAAAATCATGAACGGTTGAAGTGGCTGCCTCTTGGTGACGTACTGGCTCGGTCATGCCTTGCGAAGGGGATGAGGGCGGCGGACATCGGGGCCGGTACCTGCTATTTCGCGATACCCATTGTTACGGCGATTGGCGCATCCGGAAACGTGCTCGCAATCGATCTGCAACCAGTTTGGTTGCTCGGTTACCACGCGTTTGATTGTTCCTCGGCCGTGATCCTGCCGTAAGGTAGGCAAGACTCACGGTCGCCGGACATGCGGCAGAATCAAGCACTTTGGGAGCGCGTTTTGAATTCGTCCAAGTTTTCGCGGTTCTGCTTGCAAAGCATGTAATGCATATTCCCAATTCATCCTGACTCAAATCAGATCAGGCGGTCTCCCGATCGAGAATAGGCAGGCCCGCTGCAACCCTTGGTTGGATCAGGTTCACCGACTGTAAACGTTAGGTCGCCTTCAATTGCTGCGCGGCAGGTTTCTGCATGAATGTGAGAGCCAGATTGATGGCGAATATCGTGACCGCGGAAAGCTCGAGAATTGCGGAGTAGGGGAGCCACGTCCACGCCCCCGCTACGATCTCCTGGTAAGCCAGAACCTCGCCGCTGACGCGAAGCGCACAGCCCACTGTGAGTAAGAGCAGTCCGGCAAACATGAGTTTGCTGCTGAACAGCAGGTGCATTCCCGAGAAAGCGGGCAGCACGCGCTGTCCCACACAGAAAACCATCATGGCGACAAAGCCCACTGTGAGAGCATGGCGCGAAGCTCCCCAGATACCCGACGGATTGGTCGCGTTCGCAGCCCATACTCCGAGCAGCGCCGCAATCATCAGCCACGCATACGCCGAACGCACGAATACCGGAAAACTGATGTGTACGCCCTTCGTCTTTGCGGCTTGTTTTGGACGGGAGAAAACTTGTAGGGCCACGGTCGCCAGCAGTGACGAAGCCACCAGAAGGGCCGTCGCGATCCGCAAGAGCCCGGCCAGTCCGAATCCAACCGCGACCACCTGGGAAGCAACTGCGATTCCCAGCAGACGGTTGTCGGGATCGCGCGTGCCGAGAAATACCGGTAACCATCTTGCGCTGAATCCCCACACGAAGAACACCATGAATCCCCATGCGGCAACAATTAGGAAACCTTGATCGAACGCTTGCGGGAATGCCGGACTCGACAAGCGCAGCGACAGCCACACGCAGGCGCCGAGGTTGAGGACCAGCGTGACCAGCAGCCTGATCGCGCCTGCGATCACCACGAAGATCCAGGTTTCGAGTTTAGGTTTACCGCTGTCTTGCGGCTTGTGCTGCGATACCGCCCGGAAGAATATAAGGAAGGCAGTGAGTTCAAAGGTCGCGGAAACCGGCAGCAGCACCCGCCACTGCCACAAATACACATTCGCAAACCAGCGCAGTAGAACACCGGCCATCCAAAGCGTGCCGGCGAACCACGCTGATCCCACGGCGAAGGGCTGCGAACCGCGGCGCAATTTCGGAATCGAGTAATATCCGATTCCGAGAATGAAGCTGCCGATCCAGCCTAGCACCTGTGCATGACCGTGCGCCTGGATCCAAGATGGCGAGATGCTTTCGGCGGCACGGCGCCCGCTGATCGAGATCAGGTTCCAGACGCCGAGGAAAGTTCCCGGCAACAGCATGAACAGCAGGCCGCCGGAGATATAGAAAACGAGTAAGCGCGACAGCTTCTGTTCGCGCGCGCTGACTCGTGCGAAAATCTCCTCCGCTGTGGCCTGGGGTTGCTGTTGTACCGACTCGCTAGGAAGTGACGTCGCCATGTCCCCTCGTCATGCCAACCCTATTTCTGTTCCATCGCAACCGCGCGCGAGAACAGATATCCAGCTTCTCAAATTCGCGCGTCGCGTTGGGTATTTCGACGGCGATCTCACCGACGGTCTTGGTGGGTGCAATTGCCATTTCCTTGTCTCCTTTTGCGGCTTAGCGGAGCCATGATTCAGATGGTCGGCGTTGCCCACATCTGCACTGTAGAGGAGCTGCGGGGGAGAGACTATGACTTCTATCACGGCGATCGCGGAATCGTGCGACTCACCAAGAACGTCATTTGGTATGTCTAGGCACCTAGTAGCATAGGCAGAGCCAGAACAGGGAATAGGGTGCGCCTTCGTAGCCCCAATAACCTGCGGAATTATTGTCGAGAATCGGCGGATCCAATTGCGACAGCGCCTCCGGGTGGTGGCGCTGAGCCACTCGTCCAAGTGCTCTTCTTGGCCGGTTGAAAGAATCTTGGCGATAATCGAAGGCCCGCACCTGTAATGCAGAGTAAGGGCAGAGCGAGAAGCAACTGGTCACGCGTATCGTTTTGTCGCAGGATCGTGACCACCAGAATCAGGTCGGCGAGGAGTAACAGAGTCAGCGAGAGGGCCGCGATGGAATTTGCGGAGCTCAGACTCCAACCACGAGTCACGTTGCACCTCAATAACTCGGCCTTCATCAGAGTCGGTGCAACGGTTCTTAATTGGGCAGCTATTACACTGATGCGCCAACGCCCGATACCGCACAACCGTCGATTCCCGTATTACCTCAGCCCGATAAAGGTGCTTGCCGTTGGGGCATTTCCAAACATCCGGGTCCGCGTGGTAAGAGAATCCAACCGTGCGGACTCTCTGCGTTCGTTGATGCGAATGACGCGCGAGGAGTTCGAGGGCTGCTGCCACCGGCGCCAGGAAGATCGCGTAGTCTGCCCCCAACAGCACCGCAACATCTATACCGCGCACTGCTAACGTCCTCCTGTTCCGCTCACTAACTCAGTAAACAAGATGTCTCTTGGCTCCTCGGCCGTACTCTGTGTCCGCATGTGACGAACTCCCAGCCAGCAGAGATAAAGAACTGGCAGGGTCCCGCCGAGAATGAATACGGTGTCGCCAGGAAGTCTTAGCCACTCGATGAGCGAATTGGTTGGGTTGCCTACGAATTTCAGGCTACGAGCATCGTAGTACCCGTATGCGATGGAATGGTAAAGCTGCAGCACTCCCAACGGAAATAACGTGGCAAAAACCATCCAGGCCAAGCCGAGATTCAATGACCAGAAACTGATCTTTGCAGCTCGATCGGACCAGCGTTCTTCTGGAATGATGTAACGCAGGCAGAATAGGGCCAACCCAACGGACAGCATCCCGTATACACCCATCATCGCGGCATGCCCGTGGTTAGGGGTCAGGGCGGTACCGATTTCGTAGTACGAGACAATAGGAAGATTGATGAGGAAGCCAAAGATCCCCGCACCCAGGAAATTCCAGAAACCGACTGCGGCAAGAAACATCACGGCCCAATAGTGTGGAAATGATGTTTTCGACTTGGTCTCCCGCTGAGATCCCAGTCGCAGGAAAGTCCATGCCTCGAGCGTCAAGAGAGTGAGCGGAATTACTTCGGCAGCGGAGAAGAAGGCGCCCAAAGCCATGTGAATAGAGGGCTCGCCCGAAAAGTACACGTGATGCATCGTGCCGATCACGCCGCCCGCTGAGTACAGCAACATGTCGAGATAGATCATGGTTAGCGCGATCCGCTCATGCACAACACCGAGCAGCACGAACACATAGGCGACCATAATCGTTGTGAATAGCCGCCGAAAGTCAGGAAGTAATCGAGGCTCCGTATCCCGTTCCGACTATCGTTCGCGGACGAACGATCTCCACGAAACATCACGGCGTAGCTGAGTCGTGAATCCAGGCAAGTGCTCGGCCGGCTGTCGGAAATCCGAGCGTGGTAATACTGAGCATCGCCACGTGCTCCATTTCTTGCAGTGTTATTCCCGATTCTTTGGCGTGGCGAACGGCGGAATGGGTGCCACCTTCTGTTCCCGCAGCGATGGCAAGCGCGAGCTTGATAAGCCGCCGCGTTTTCTCGCCGAGCGGACCGGCCTCATGACAGGCATCGGCGAGTGCAGTGAAGCGCTGCCAAAGTTCCGGATGAGACTTACGAATGCGATCGGCTGAACTGGAGGGCTTCGGCATGGATTCTCCTTCTCAAACGAACAACTGAACACTATACGACGACAGGTGCCTCAAAACCCGGTGTTGCGCGATCGCGGCTGAGACCTATTTCCCGGCGGCCTCCGACTGCGCAAGTGTGACCCTTCCCGCGAAATATGGTGGCTGTTCCATCTTGGTTCGATGACACTGGAACACGTCCGACCGAGACTACCGTGATTTATGTCACAGCGGGCTACCTTCCAAGCGCATACGCTCAGTTGTTAGCAAGGCGGTCAACAACAGGCGAAGAGTGTGGACGAGGCGCGTTACAACGTCCGGGTAGCGGACTGCGAGTACTGGCGCGAGCAGATCAAGTGCCAGTATGCCTGCCTAGTCCATACTGATGCCCGCGGGTACGTACGGGCCATTGCTGCCGGGGACTACGAACGCGCTTATCTGATAGCGCGTGGGCCCAATCCTCTGGCTTCTCTCTGCGGATGCATTTGCGGCGCTCCCTGCGAGGCGGCGTGCCGCCGGGGCAGCATCGACCAGCCCATCTCGATTCGCGCGCTGAAGCGGTTTGTCTGCGAAAAGTTTGGGAGCGACGCCCGCAGCGACGCAGGCAGCGAGCTGTTTCCGTATCTGAAGAGCAAGACGGAAGCGCGCCAGTGCGACGACCTCGAAGAACTCAGCCATCTACTTGAGTTTCTCGCCGACGCCGACTTTCCCAAGCCCACTGGAGAACGTATCGCCATCATCGGTTCGGGCCCGGCGGGGCTCGCTGCGGGACACGATCTCGCTTTGATGGGCTTCCAACCCACGATTTTTGAAATGGAGCCGCAGCCCGCAGGCATGCTCTACACCGGCGTACCCGGCTATCGCCTGCCCCGCGAGTTGATCCGGGCGGAAGTCGCCGTGATTCAGTCCCTGGGCGTCGAAATCCGATGCAACACGCAGGTTGGGAAAGACATCAGCTTCGCAGACCTGCAGCGCGAGTTTGCTGCGGTCATAATCGCCTGCGGCGCCAAGCGCTCGAGAGCGCTGCCCATTCCAAACGTTGATGCCATCGGTGTGATGGGCGGTGTGGATTTTCTGCGTGATGTTTCGCTTGGCAAAGAGGTTTCTCTGGGGCAGCGTGTGATCGTGATTGGTGGCGGCAATGTGGCGTATGACGTCGCCCGCACCGTGCTGCGCCAGGAAGAATATGACGTATCGCGCACGGCCGCCCGCATGGCAGGTGTCCGGCAAGTGAACCTGGTCTGCCTAGAGTCCTTGGAAGAGATGCCCGCGGACACGGTGGAAATTCTGCAAGGTCAGGAAGAGGGAGTTACACGCCACAACAGTTGGGGACCAAGAGAGGTCTTGGTAAGCGAGAGAAACGGGCAGAAGTTCGTGCGCGGAGTGAAGTTTGTGCGCTGCGCTCAGGTCTACGACGAAAACAAGCGCTTCGCCCCGAAGTTTGACGAGTCGGTCACAACAGAGATTGAAGGTGACACGGTCCTGCTTTCCGTCGGGCAATCCGCCGACCTGAGCTTCATCGACGCGCAGCGCGACGGGATCGAGATGCGCTCGCCGCAGCAGATCATCAACGATCCCGCAACCTGCACGACCTCGGCGCCGGGAGTATTCATCGCCGGCGACATTGCCTACGGGCCGCGGCTCATGATCCATGCCATCGCCAGCGGCAAGCAAGCGGCTCGTTCGGTCTATCGTTTCTTGCGCGGCAAGGAAATTGGACCCCAGGAAGTCCAGTTCCATTTCCCGATCGAGAACTACCACCGGGAAAAACACTACGAACGGCGCTCGCGCTTGCACATCCCGACCCTGTCCGCGGAAGAGCGACTGAAGAAGCCGAATGCGCTGGTTGAGGTTGGATTACAGCGAAGAGCAGGCGCTCACCGAAGCCGGCCGGTGCCTCGACTGCGGCATCAACACCATCTTCGACGGTGAGCGCTGCATCCTGTGTGGCGGGTGCGTGGACGTCTGCCCCACGGTGTGCCTGAAGCTGGTCACGTTTGACCGGCTGGCGCTTTCGCCGGAACTTGCCACTGCCGCACGCGAGCTGGACCTCGATCCCGCGGACTTGTCCGCCATCCTCAAAGACGAAGAACGCTGTATTCGGTGCGGACTGTGCGCGGAACGGTGTCCTACGACCGCCATCACCATGGAGCAATTCAGTTTTGCCAAGGAGTGGAAGCCATGTCCCGTTTAGATCCACCCCCCGTCAGCCGGCGCAGCTTCCTGAGCCTCGCGGCACTGGGCAGCTTCTTCGCCGCCTTGGGTACGGCCGCAGCCGGAGTTTTCCGGCTGCCGAATCCCGCGGTGCTGCCCGGACCGGTGCGTCGCTTTAAGCTCGGTCCGCCGGAGGAGTTCTCGGCGGGCACCGAAACCCCGTTTACGGAACAGAATCTGGTGCTGTTCCGCGACGATGACGGTTTCTACGCGATCTCGACAACCTGCACCCATCTGGGGTGCACGGTGGCGCGATCGAAAGAGGGGTTCGCCTGCCCGTGCCATGGCTCACGGTTCGACCCCCGAGGCAATGTGGTGGGAGGTCCGGCGCCGCGTCCGCTGCCGTGGCTGGAGGTCAGCCGCGCCGCCAATGGCGAGCTGATCGTCAATGCCGACAATGAGGTCCCAGAGGGCACGCGTTACCGCGTATAGGAGGTATAACGTGGCAGAGACGGCAACCCGAGAATTTGTCCACAACCTGCACGAACTCCCGCACACGGTGAAGGACGCCTGTTTCCGCCTGGGGAAGACGCCCGAATCGGAGCGCGAAGAGTCGCAGGCCACATTTCACAACCTTTTCCTGCACATCCACAGTGTTCGGGTCCACCTGCGCACGCTCAGTCCTACGCTGACCCTCGGATTGGGGCTGACCGCGATGGCCAGCTTCGTGATCACCATCATCACCGGCGTTCTGCTGATGGTTTACTACAAGCCCTCAACGGAGCTGGCCTATCAGTCCATGAAGGACATCCACTTCACGGTCTATACAGGACGCTTCATCCGCAACATTCATCGCTGGGCGGCGCAGTTGATGGTGTTGGCCGTGCTGCTGCACATGGCACGTGTTTTCTTTACGGCAAGCTACAAGAAGCCGCGCGAGTTCAACTGGCTGGCCGGACTCGGACTGCTGGTGATCACCCTGGCGCTGAGCTTCACCGGATACCTGCTACCCTGGGACCAACTGGCGTACTGGGCAATCACCATCGGCTCCAACATCGCCAACTCGCCGCGTGAGCTCACGGACGCCATTGGAATAACGAAGTTCTTCGATCCCGGCGGCTTCCAAAAGCGCCTGCTGCTGGGCGCAAACTTCGTTGGCCAGGACTCCCTGATTCGCTTCTACGTGCTGCACGTCTTCGTTCTTCCCCTCGCGCTTGTGATCCTGCTGGGAGTGCATTTCTGGCGAATCCGAAAAGATGGCGGCCTCGCCAAGCCGGAAGACCCAATGGGCGGACTCGCGGAGTGGGGCGGCGAACGCCGCACCGTGTTTCAACCGCTGGCCAGCAAAACCTATGGCCTGATGGCGTTGGTGAAAGGGAAGCGTCCACCCGTAAACCGGGGACCGGAGAACACGGTGATGAGTTGGCCGCACCTGTTCTGGGCAGAACTGGCCGTTTTCATGGTGACGGTTGCGATAACGCTCATGCTCGCCTTCTACTCGGACGCACCGCTCAAGGAACTGGCGAATCCCGCCATTCCCGAGAACCCTGCGAAGGCCCCTTGGTACTTCCTCGGACTTCAGGAGCTGGTCTCTTACTCGGCTTTCACTGGCGGCATGTTGATCCCTGTCATTGTATTGGTCGGTCTCGCGCTGATCCCGTTCCTCGACCGCCGGCCTGGCGGCGAGGGCGTTTGGTTTGGCACGCCAGGCGAGAAATCGACCTTCTGGCAGTCTCTGTTCTTCGCCCTTGCCGTAACGGTCGGCATGCTGGCACTGACCGTGAACTTCGGTTGGCTGCGCAACTGGTTTCCCCACATTCACCAGCTCTGGATCATTGCCATCAATCCCGGTTCCTTGTTGGTGCTGATCTTCGCAGCCTGGTCGTTGCTGATCTTGAAGCGAAAGGATTCGGTGCGCCTGGCTGCGGTTTCGCTGTTCACCTGTTTCCTGGTCAGCTTTACTTTGCTGACCTATTTCGCCACCGTCCATCGCGGACCTAACTGGCATTTCTACTGGTGGCCTTCGCAATGGCCGCTGCACTAGGGAGGGGAGTGCGATGAAAGATCCCTCACGGATTTATCGCTGGCTTCTGCTGGTGGCCAGCCTCGTTACCATCGCCTACCTGGTGGGCGCCGCCGTGCAGGAAAACTATCTGGCGCAATGGAAGAGCGTACAGCGCAGGTACCACGATCTTCTTCTGGAGAAGGCCACCGACGACCGGGGCCGCGAGCTGCTGGCCAAGTTCCGCATCGAGATGAAGCAGGCCAGCATCCCGGCGCTCGGCGCCGTGGACCGCTGCGTCACGTGCCACAACGGGATCGACGATCCGCGCATGGCCGACGTCTCGCAGCCCCACCGCGTGCACCCGGGACACATTCTCGACAAGCATCCAGTTGACCGCTTTGGGTGTACCGTCTGTCACCACGGGCAGGGGGCAGCTTTGACCTTCCGTGAAGCTAAAGCAGACGACGTGTACTGGGACTACCCGCTATTGCCGCCGGAGATGACCGAGGCCACGTGCGCCACCTGTCATGATCCAGAAAAACTCCCGCCGGACCAAGCGCCATTGCTGCTGGCCGGGATGGAACTCTACCGGGAGAAGGGCTGCGGTTCCTGTCACAAGCTTGGTGGACGCGGCGGCACGCTCGGGCCGGCGTTGGATAACGAGGGCGCCAAGACCCGCCACCAACTCATCATGACCAATCTGAAGCCTCCCCACACGACGTGGAACTGGCAACTGGCGCACTTCCGCGATCCTGGTGGTCTCGTCGGCGGAAGCCTGATGCGCAATCCCACAGTCACTCAGCGAGGGGCGCTGGCGTTGACTGTCTATATGCTGTCGCAGTGGAGACGCGATGTGCCGGAGAGCTACCTTGCACCGGACAAAATCGAGCAGAAATATCGCGCGCTGTATCCCGTCCCCCTGAGCGGCGAGCAGGTTTACCAGCAGTACTGCACTGCCTGCCATGGCAACGGGACGTACAGCCGCTGGGACAAGAAATTCAATCGCTTTGTTCCCGCGATTCGCGGGGTCTCGCTGGTCACGACTGCGAGCCCGGAATACCTGCAGGCCAACATCGAACAAGGGCGCCCGGGCACGCAGATGCCCGCCTGGGGACCCCATGCCGGCGGACTGCTTCCACAAGAGATCGCGGCGGTCATCGAATATCTGCGCAACGGGGCGGTTGCAGCTCCGGCAATGCCGCTGGTCACCGCGACTGGCGATGCCACCCGCGGACTCTCGGTGTTCCAAAGAAACTGCTATGGCTGTCACGGCATGAATGGCCGCGGCGGAATGGCCCCCGAGATCGGGAACCCTGTGTTCCAGCACGCCGCCACCGATGCATTCATTGTCCGCACTATTCAGAACGGCCGCGTGGGGACGGCGATGCCTGCCTTCCAGCGCAAAGAAGCACCTGTATTCAGCGACCAGGACATTGCTGACGTGCTGGCCTACTTGCGGACACTGGCAGGGCCGAAAGGCCAGAAAGCGATGGCGCAGAACGTGACATTGTCCGCTCCCTCGGGAGGAAAACCATGAGCGATCAGGACCTACCCAACAAGCCGTTCTCACGCCGGCAATTCATCCAGACGGCCGCGATGACTGCTGCCACCCTGGCCCTGCCAGGATGTTCGCGCAAAGAAAAGCCTGTGCTCAGCACGCTCACGGGCGACTTCGATCCGCTGCGCACCTATCCTTACCGCGGATGGGAGGATTTCTACCGCAAGATCTGGACTTGGGACAAAGTCGTTCGTTCCACCCACTCCGCCAACTGCACCGGTTCGTGCTCCTGGAAGGTGTATGTGCGCAACGGGGTAATGGTGCGCGAGGAGCAGGCGGCCGACTATCCCCGCATAAATGACGACTTGCCCGACTACAACCCGCGCGGCTGCCAGAAAGGCGGATGCTTCACTGAGTATGTGTACAGTCCGCAGCGGCTGCGCTACCCGCTCATCCGGGCCGGAGTGCGCGGGGAGGGGAAGTGGCGCCGCGCCAGTTGGGACGAAGCGCTCACGCTGGTAGCGGAAAAGCTGCTCGACAACATCTACAACTACGGCCCTGATACAAACTCATTCTTCAGCGTGATCCCGGCCATGAGCCCGGTGAGTTTTTGTGCTGGTTCCCGACTGGCCCACTACATCGGCGGCGTTTTTCTCTCGTTCTACGACTGGTATTGCGACCTGCCTCCGGGCGAGCCGCTGACCTGGGGCGTGCAAACCGAAGCCTGCGAATGTGCCGACTGGTTCAACTCAAAATACATCGTGCTCTGGGGATCGAATATCTCGCAGACGCGCATTCCCGACGCCCACTTTGGCTACGAGGCGCGCTACAACGGCGCCAAGATCGTATGCATCTCGCCCGACTACAACTCCAGCGCCATCCATGCCGACCTATACTTCCGCATCAACCCGGGCACGGACGGCATCCTCGCGCTGGGCGTGGCCAGACTGCTCATCGAGCAGAACCTGATTGACGCACCGTATGTGAAAGAGCAGACGGATATGCCTCTGCTCGTGTTGTCAGGCTCGAAGCGCTTCCTCCGCGAGGCCGACCTCAAGAAAGGTGGCAAGGCGGACATCTTCTATTTCTGGGACACGAAGCAGCAGCGCGCGGTTCCCACTCCGGGCTCCATGGGATCGGAGCAGAAAACCATCCAACTCAATGGCGCCGACCCGGCCCTGACCGGCACATTCCAAGTCCAACTCGCCGATGGCAAGAGCGCCGAAGTCACTACCGTCTTTGACCTTCTCAAGCAGGAGCTTGCAGGATACACGCTGGACAAAGTCGCCGACCGGACCGACCTTCCGGCGCACGAGATCGAGCTCTTCGCCAGGGAACTGGGCACGCGCAAGCCGGCCATGATCATCCACGGCGCGGGCGCCAACCACTGGTTCCACAACGACCTCAGCAACCGTTCCCTCATCCTGCTGGTGGCCTTGACCGGGAACACCGGCAAGAACGGCGGCGGATTCAATCACTACGTGGGCCAGGAACGCCTCTGGCCGGAGCAGGGCTTTTTCAAGCTTGCCTATCCGGAAACCCGCAAAAAACAGCGTTTCCAGAACACCACCCTCTGGAGCTACGTCCACTCCACCAACAAGGACCCGCATCTGTACAACGGCAAGCCCATCGAGTGGTACATCCAGGATCGGTGAAGAACGGATGGATGCCGCTCTGGCCCAAGAACGGCAGGAAGCCGCGGGCCTTCATCGTGTGGCGGGCCAACTACCTGAACCAGGCAAAGGGCAATGAGATCCTGGAGTCGTCGCTGTGGAAAAACCTCGATCTGATCGTGGACATCAACTACCGCATGGACACCACGGCGCTCTACTCGGACGTGGTGTTGCCCGCCGCCAGCTACTACGAAAAGGTGGACATCAACACCACGGACTGCCACAGCTATATTCATCCCTTCGGCAAGGCCTGCGAGCCCCTGTTTGAGAGCAAGACCGATTGGGACATCTTCCATGCCCTGGCTGCGAAGATGGCGGAAATCGCCACCCAGAAAGGTCTCAAACCTTTTCACGACGAGGCCTTCGACTGGAACCGTGATTTCACACAACTCGCCCACAATTGGACCGGCAAAGGGACAATCCAGACCGATGAGCAGGCGGTCAACTTCATCCTCGGGAATGCGGAAGAAACCAAGGGCATGACCTATCAACTGCTCCAGCAGAAACCCCAGCGCTTCGTTGCTACCGATCCCGAGTCCTGGAACAGCGACATCGAGCCCGGGGTCGCCTACACTCCGTTCAAATTCCAGGTGGACAAGAAGCTTCCGTGGCACACACTCACCGGACGTCAGCAGTTCTACATCGATCATCCGTGGTACATCGAGTTGGGTGAGGCACTGCCCACATTCAAGGAGCCCTTAGAGGAAAAATATCCCCTCTACTGGAACACCCCGCACGGACGCTGGTCCATCCACTCCACCTGGCGCGATCACCGCGCCATGCTGCGCTTGCAGCGGGGAGGGCCCATCGTTTACATGCATCCCGACGACGCTCGCAAGCGGGGCCTGCAGGACAATGACTGGGTTCGCATCCACAACGAAATCGGCCAGTGCGTATGCCGGTTGCAGATCCTGCCCGGGGAGAATCCCGGCCGCGTCACCATGTACCACGGATGGGAGAAATACCTCGGCTTCAAGCAGGGTGGCTGGCAGTCGCTCACGTATATCAAGATCAAGCCCACGCAACTCATCGGCAAGTACGGGCACGTCAACTTCCGACTCAACTACTGGGGGCCCACGGGCAACAATCGTGACACCAAGGTGGAAGTCGAAAAGGCCAAGGTCTGAGGAGAGGCAGCCATGTCAAAGCACCAATACGCGATGGTGATGGACCTGAATAAATGTCTGGGCTGCCAGACCTGCACCATCGCCTGCAAGAAGTTGTGGACCGACCGCGACGGCACCGGCTACATGTACTGGAACAACGTTGAGACCCGTCCTGGCCTCGGCTATCCGCGTCAATGGGACCGTATCGGCGGGGGCTGGAAGGACGGTCAGCTCCAACCCAGTCCTCTGCCCACCATGGACGACTACGGTCACGCTTGGGAATACGACTACGAGCAGCGCCTTTATGAAGGCAAGAGAAAACCGGTAATGCCCTCGCCCGAGCCCCGGTCCGGCGTCAACTGGGACGAAGATGTCGGCGGCATGAACGGCGAGGAAAACTACTTTTTCTACGTGCCTCGTATCTGCAACCACTGCACCTATCCGGCGTGTCTCGAAGCCTGCCCACGCAAGGCCATTTACAAGCGCGAGGAAGACGGAATTGTCGTCATTGATCAAGACCGCTGTCAGGGGTACCGCTACTGCATCAAGGCGTGTCCTTATAAGAAGATCTACTTCAACGAGGTCAACGGAAAATCCGAGAAGTACATCTTCTGTTATCCGCGTCTGGAGAAAGGCGAGGTCAATGCCTGCGCTAAGCAATGTCCGGGCCGCCTTCGCTTCGTCGGGCTACTGGATGATCCCGAGTCGCCCGTGCACAAGCTCGTCCTCGTGTACAAGATTGCGCTGCCCCTGTTCCCGGAAAAGGGGACGCAACCCAACGTCTTTTATGTGCCACCGTTCAATCCCCCGAAGCGGGACAACTACGGCAAGAGCATCCTGGAGGATTCCCGGCTGCCAATCGACTACCTGGTTTATCTGTTTGGCCCGGACGTAAAGAACGTGATTACGCGCCTTGAGGCCGAGCTCAAGAGAGCGCAGGCAGGCGGGCGCAGCGACGTGCTGCAACTGCTGATTGGCCGCGATGCCGAGACACGCTACCGCATCCGGCCGCAGTTAGTGCAGATCCAGGGGTAGGAGAAGGTCATGCGAACTCGTCAACTTGTCATCCTCGGCGTTGGGCACCTGTTGTTCTGCTCCGCCATGTGGGCGCAGGGTGCAGGTGCAGCCAAGCCGGCAGCCGGGCAGTCTCTGTCCGTGGTTGCGTCGCCATCCACCGCGGACAACCTGCTCAATGGCGGCCCTGCCGCCTGGAACCAGGTCGCAGTGAAGCACATTGGCCTCAACCGCACACCTCCGCTCTATGACACCGACGAACCCGCCGCGCTTGAGATTCCGGCCGTGGACGTGCGTCTCGCCCGCGCGGGTGGAAAGCTGCTCGTACAGCTTAGTTGGCGTGATGCAACCCCTGATGCCGTAACGCTGCCTGAAGTTCCCAATACTCCGCCGGAAACACGGTTCCGGAAGGTACAGACGGAAGCCGACGACCGCTTCTTCGATGCCGCAGCGGTCATGTTCCCGGTCAGGGGAGAAGCCGGGGCGATCACACCGTCGCTGCAGATGGGTGACGCCGAGCATCCGGTCGATATCTATTACTGGAACGCCACTCGCGGCGCCATGTTGATGCAGGCCCAGGGGCGCAGCACCACGCGCCGCACGGGCCAGAGCTTTCCAGCGACCGGCACGTATCAGAACGGTCAATGGAGTGTGACTTTCGAATTACCCGATTTGCCTTCCGGTACGCCGGTGGCTTTTGCCGTCTGGAACGGCAGCCAAAAGGACCGCGACGGCCGAAAGTATTTCTCCGTCTGGCAAGTGCTGGAATAGGGAGAAGGATTCAGAGCAGGAGTTACCATGCCGACCATCGCCACGGACGAGACCGCTATTGCCCCGATCGACTGGCAGCAAAACGATCTCTACCGGTTCTTTGCGTTCGTCTTTGCGCCGCCTTCGCGCCAGTGCTTCGAGTTGCTGTCGCAGCCTGCACTGCTGGAGGCACTACAGAATCTATGGCATCGTTTAGCGTGTGAGGGTGAATTCCCCGGATTCGAATGGTTTGCCAATTACGAGGAGTATGAGTCCGCCTATATCGCCCTCTTTGATGTCGGCATCCCCGAACCGCCAGTGCCTCTCTTCGAGTCGGCCCACGACAAAACCCGTCCCCCTCCGGAAATCGCGCTAGAAAATACCTATTTCTACGAAGTCCTCGGCCTCAAATCTGACCCCAGCCGCGCCGTCCCTGACTACCTTGTCACCCAACTGGAGTTTCTAGCTGCGCTCCGCTACACCCGCGAAAATACATCTGAGGAAGAGACCGCCCTTTCAGTTGCGCGGGCAGAGACTGAGTTTCTGGAACGCCATCTATTGAACTGGGTTCCCACAGTTAGGACCAAGCTGGACCGGACCGCCGCACCCGGGTTCCCGGTGTTGATGACGCTGCTCATTCAATTCCTCAACCATAGGCACCAGGGCTTGGCGTGTTAGGGTCGAGGTGTTCTCCGCAAGAACCTAGCGAGAAACCATGCCGGTGGGTTGCTCTTTCCGCCCAGTGCACAGAATTCGTCTGCGCGACCGCCGCAGCTGCGGCAAAGAACCTCTGTGGGTTTCCTTATTTTGGATAGAGATTGGCGCTTCGGAAAGCGCCAATCCTATCTCTCTTTTCGCGTTGTCATGAGACCCCAAACGCGTCGGCCACCTAGCGTCGCGAACTAAGGTATTGCTGATTTTGATGGGTTTACTGGTCTTACCTGTGTCTCAACCTTGCTATCCGGCGGCGCGAAAACTCAAGCAATTGGCCAGCAGCGCAGTACAGAATATCGTGGTAAACTGCCGTAAGCAAACAGCGGAGAGGTGGCCGAGTGGCTGAAGGCGGCGGTTTGCTAAACTTACCTGCCCTGTTTGTGCTCACTCATCTTCAAGTGTTTTGTTGGACTTAGCGCCTTCCCGTTTACGCTGAGAGACCTGATTTGCAGACGAATGGCCAGCAGTTGGCCAGCAATATCAGTCCGTCGATCGGCATCGGGGAAACTGTGCTTGGGCTCAGACAGCGAAGACGCTCTTCGCTATGATTTCACCTCCGCCTCCCGGTTCGATTTCGGGATCCTGTTCGTATCCGCCTGAGATCCACCGAATAGTGTTCCTACCCTTGTACGCAAGAAGAACGATTGGCGAAAATCCGCGTGTGTAATACGTGTGTGGATACCGCGAAAGCGGCGTTTTTGTAGTTTTGGGCTTCCTTAGAATTCAATAACTTGTTTTTTTCAACGACCGGCCGGAATCCGATCCCCCTCCCGGCACCAGATTTAAACCCTTGTGGGTGATTCGGCTTGTGGCGACAGTTTGCGCCGGCGGAAAGATCAACCCTACCGGCGGAACGCCATTCTCAGTCAGAGAGTGCTGTGGATATTCGGCCAGAGGAGCCACGGCGGACTTTCCACAGTGAACCGGAAGCGCAGCGGATTGCCACTCAGCTACCCGCGAAATACACGTATATAACGGATCTCTGGCTTCCCCGAACTGTCCTGAAATGGTGAGTCTCGGGTGACAGACAGGGTGTATGATGCCCTATCTGTGCTATGATCCACAGGTGAACAAAACCCGGACGCTACGCAAGATTGTGGACGAAACGACCCAAGTGCGTTGTGCTCTAGGAAAAGGACTCATCCGCGAAGAGGTATGGCAGGACTCTCGCGGCGCGGTCGCCAAGTACAACCTGGCTTTTATCAATCACGCTCTTTGTGCCAGAGATAACGGCAGGGTGGTGGGCTACGACAATAGCCACGGTGATCATCATCGGCATTTTGCCGGCGCCGAAGAGAAATTTGCTTTTATCAGCTACCAGGACCTGCTGGAACGATTTCTCAACGAAGTGCGGGAACTCCGCCAAGAGAAGGAGCCGATATGAAGTTGAAAATCAATACGGATGGATTTGAAGGCTACGCGAAGCGGGCCCTGGAGCGGGCGCGCAAGCTGGATCGACGGGAAGCGATCAGGCCGGAGATCACCATCACGTTCGATGACCCACTGGCAATGGTCGAGGTCCTCACGGCGGAGCGTCTCCGGTTGGTCCAGAAAGTGCGGACAAGATCCTCGTCGATCACGGCGCTGGCGGCCGCGCTGAAGCGCGATCCCAAATCCGTGCGCAGAGACGTTCTGAAGTTAGAGCGAGCGGGAGTGGTTCGAACCCGCGAACAGGTCAATCCCGGCCACGGACGCGTGAAAATCGTAGAACCTGTGGCCCGCGAATACCGCCTCACGGCGGTGCTTTAACCTGGCAACGGCTAGAGCGGTTTAGTTATTTGTGTAGTCTAGGTGCCGCCGGCTGAAGCCGGCTCGGAGGTGAAGGATCAGCGGGAACGCGGCGCTGAAGCGCCGCTCTACCCGTGCTCGCTCGACTACAGTAATTCTTAAACTGCTCT
>DATCCF010000352.1:0-5457 GCA_036511435.1 Terriglobales bacterium
TGGATAAGATTTTAGACTGGGAAATTCCAACTTCGCCGAAGTTGGAATCTGCCACCGTCACCTGACCTCCACCGGTCGCCGCTCAGCTCCGATCACACACGAATAAAAGGAGAATTTTAAAGCGCAACTTCGGGATTCAGGCTAAACTGAGCCGCGCCTACCACCACCCCAGTTCGCCCGCCACGGCGGGGCGCGAACCGGGGACCCCGCCTACGGCGCTGGATTTTCCGCCAGCAAATTCCACTCGCAAATACCAAGTTTGGTTTTCACACACGCCTTGAAGGCCCGCACTACCCGTGCAAGTGGATACACCAATCCTGGAAGCGCTCCGGCGCAAAAGGGAAAGGCCTCCGCGAACTGCAATTGCGGAGGCCTTGTTTTTTGGACAAAAGTTAAGCGAGGCCTGCGCCTCGCCCGGAACAGTTACCGCTTTTTCTTCTTAGCAGCTTTCTTCGCGGCCTTCTTCTTAGTTGCCATTGGGTATTCCTCCTTGTGTAACCTTCTCCCTTGAAGGTTGATTTTTGACCCAAAATGCCATACCCGCCCAAGATGTTGCACGAGCAGTATGTCTAACCCAAGATATTGCGGTTACTGGAACGGAATGTCAACAAAAATATTTGAAAAATCTATTGCGCAGTTTTCAGTTTAGTGATCCGCCTCCAAAACGATAGGACGAAATGTCTCCCTCGCAAGCGTCGGAGTTACCCTCGCTCTGCATGCGTACCGAGCCAATCGAACTCGAAGTTTTCCAGCATCTCTTGCACGCGGTCGCGGAAGAGAGGGGCGCAGCGCTGCGGCGCACGGCCTTCTCGCCCAACATCAAGGAGCGCCGCGATTACTCTGGCGCGCTCTTGGACGCAGCCAGCAACGTGCTGGGCGGGTGGCCCACGCTAACATTCTGCGGGTGGGGCACCCTCCAGATTCCTTGGGACGCTGAGATCTTGCCCGGGCGCCCGGCCTCCGTTCGCGGACAGCCGGGTAAGCTTAGAATTGAGGGGACGGCGCCACCACGGAGGGGAGACGCAACTTTCTATGTCCGGCATTGACCATCTCTATCTCGATGAAGTTTTCCGCAGCCTGCGTGGGCACAAGCGTCTGGCCGATGGCGCCATCGCCCAGCTCACGGATGAGCAGTTCTTTGCCGCCCCCGGTTCTGAGTCCAACAGCGTCGCCGTTATCGTGAAGCACATGGCGGGCAACATGCGCTCGCGCTTTACCGGCTTCCTGACCGGCGATGGCGAAAAGCCCGACCGCAATCGCGACCGCGAATTTGTCATGCACGCCGACGCCAAGCGCGAAGAAGTGCTCAGCTCCTGGGAACAGAATTGGCACCTGGTTTTCGAGACGATCAACTCGCTTCATCCCGACGACCTGGATCGCACGGTCACGATTCGCGGCGAAGCGCATTCCGTGTTGCAGGCCATCAACCGCCAAGTCGCGCACTACGCCTATCACGTGGGACAGATCGTGTACCTGGCAAAACATTGGAAGGGCGCCGACTGGAAATCGCTGAGCGTTCCCAAAGGTCGAAGCGAGCAGTACAACGCGGAATTGTTGCGCCAACGACAGAAGCAGCCAGGGGTGGAATCATGATTCGCCGGCGTTGGGTGGCTGTGTAGCGTTCAGCACTCAGCACTCAGCACTCATTCAGCATTCAGCCGGGTGCCCCATCCTTTCGCCCGCGTTTGGCGAAAGGGTGGGAGACTGCACTCCGTGCGCGCTGATCGTCTTCGTCGGCGTGTTAAACTTGCTGGTTTGCCCACCGCTTCTTATTCACACTGGGCTGACGTAACGCGGGTGCCCCACCCTTGTCCGCCGCAGTTGCGGACAGGATGGGAACCGAGTCCGAGAGCCATCCTCATGCCGAATACCATGCTTGCCGTCGTTAAGCCCACGTCCGCGCCGGGCATAGAAATCCGCGAAGTTCCCAAACCGCAATTTGGCCTGACCGACGTACTGGTCAAGGTCAAGATGGCGTCCATCTGCGGCACCGATCTGCACATTTACCAATGGGACCAGTGGGCGCAGCGCCGCATTCATCCGCCGCTGATTCCCGGCCACGAGTTTTGCGGCACGGTCGAGGCCGTGGGCGACGAAGTGACCAGCGTCAAGGAAGGCGACTTCGTCTCCGCCGAAATGCACGTGGCCTGCGGCAAATGCCTGCAATGCCGCATCGGCGAAGCGCACATCTGCCAGCATGTGAAGATCATCGGCGTGGACACCAACGGCGCTTTCGCCGAGTATGTCGTCATCCCCGAGTCGAATATCTGGAAGCTCGATCCTTCCATCCCGCAGGAGTACGCCTCCATTCTCGATCCGCTGGGCAACGCGGTGCACACCGTGCTAGCGGGCGACATCGCCGCCAAGACTGTCGCGATCACCGGTTGCGGGCCGATCGGGCTGTTCTCCATCGCGGTGGCGCGCGCCTGCGGAGCCACCCAGATTTACGCGCTCGAAGTGAACGAACATCGCCGCAAAATCGCCCAGCAGATGAAGCCCGACTTCGTCCTCGATCCCACCAAGGACGACGTGTACCAGATCGTGATGGACAACACCGGCGGCACTGGCGTCGACGTCGTGCTGGAGATGGCTGGGCGGACCGAATCCATCCGAACAGGCTTCAAACTCCTGCGTCTCGGTGGCCGCATGTCCCTTCTCGGAATTCCCTCCAAGCCAGTCGAACTCAACCTCGCGGAAGAAGTCATCTTCAAAGGCGCGACGGTACAAGGCATCAACGGCCGCCGCATGTACCAGACGTGGTATCAGATGACCGCGCTGCTCAAGGCCAACAAACTCGACCTGCATCCCGTCATCACCGACCGCATCGCGATGAAGGATTTCGCGCTAGGCATGGAGCGCCTGAAAACCGGCGAGGCCAGCAAGATCCTGGTGTATCCCAACGGGACGCGGTGAGAGCGCGCCAAACGACTCGCGAAGGGTTTGCCATTGGCGATGCAGGTTCGCGCTTGACAATTTCCGGACCGGCTGTCATTGTCTGTTTTGAAAGCAAAAGGGGAGGTGAGTTATGGTCAATAAGTTAAGTGACTTGGCAGAGTTCCTGCACAACGACTCGCTTCCGATGTGGCTGCAAAGCGAAATCGAGGAACGGCGAGACGAAATTCTGGCCGCTTTGCAGTCGGGGCAAGAGGTCACCATCGCTGGACCGAACGGCGAAGAGATCAAGATCTCGCCTACTCCCGTTGCTGCCTAGTGATCGCATTAGCGGTTTCCGCTCTCATCACCGCCTATCTGCTCATCCCCAACGCCCTGTTTAGGTTTGTTCTTGGACGATTCGTTCCCCTGCGCCTGTTTCAGGAACGCAAGACCGAAGACGTAACTCGCGCGGTTTTCACTCTGACGTTCATCTACCTCGCCGCGCTGTGGGCCGTGTGGTGCTTGCCTGGCGCCAAGGCCCATCCATTCGACTTTCCCGACAACGCGGCTCTCAGGACTGGCGACTACCAGGTCGTAGCCAGCAGCCTGTACAGCGAAGCACTCTTCAGGGAGTACAAAGGGAAGTTTTGGGATGCGCTGGATCGAACGCTGGAACGCCAAGGTAGGTTCCTCAGCTGGTACTATGCGTTCGTCTTTTTGCTCGCTCTTTCGTCGGGCCTGGGAATCAAGTATTACGGCAAGCTGCGGCGAAACAAGTTGTTCGCGTGGGTAGCAGACTTTTATTTACTTCCGCACATCTCTCAGTGGTACGTGGTCCTCACTCCGTTCGCGTTCGCGGACAAGCGCACAACCGTCAAGGCCGACATTCTCATGACCGACAATACGCTCTATCGCGGGGATGTTGCCGAGCACTTCATTGATAAAGAGGGAAATCTGTCGGGCTTGTTCCTGGCGACTCCTCAAAGGTTTGATCGTCGTGCATATCTGCGCGAACAGGATGCTTGGGGTTCCACGCGTAGTGCAGCGTCATTTTGGAGGCAAATCCCAAGCGCCAAGCTCTACCTCCTCGCCGACAAGATCGTTAACCTGAATCTCAACTATCAGCCTCCCCTCGACACAACTGACAGCGAAGATATCGTCAAGAAATTTGTATACGGGAAGGGCATTCCGAAAAACGTCCAATTCACGATCACGATAACCGCGCCCAAGCAGTAAGCTGCTAAGCGGATGGGTGCGAGGCCCCTGCCGCACCGGGATTTTGAGTTGACTTTTATCTCGCCCCGTCCTCCGCCGTAGCGCCGCTGCCGCATTTGTCAGATAGTGCTGGTCGAGCGCCTGGCGAATCAGCGTCTTGATTACCGCCTGCCGGCTGATGTTCAACTCCTCCGCTCGCTTGTCCAATTCCTCGAGCATGGGCGCTGTGAAATCCACGTTGAGCCGTTGGATTGGGAGCATCATGCGGCCTCGGGTGGGCCACCCGGCCTTAGACGAATTCCAGCCGCTTGAGCTTGATGCGGTCGGCGCGGATGTGCGCAAGATCATAATGTGCCTGTTGCGTGAGCCAGCTTTCGGCGCTGCCGCCGAATACCTGCGACAGCCTGACGGCCATCTCGGGAGAAATGCCGCGCTTCTCGTTCACCAGTTCCGACAGTGTAGTGCGCGTGACTCCGAGCGCGGCGGCGGCGTCCGTGATGGTCAAGCCCAAAGGTTCAATGCACTGGCGCAGCACAACGCCGCCGGGGTGGGGTGGATTCTTCATCGGCATGTCGAGTCTCCTGTCAGTGGTAATCGAGATAATCAACGTCCAGCACGTCGCGTTCGGCAAAGCGGAAAATCACCCGCCAGTTGGCGCGGACCGTCACCGTCCAAAAGCCTTTCAACTCGCCCTTGAGCGGATGCAGCCGGAAACCCGGCAAGTGCATGTCCGCTACCGTACTGGCGACGTCGAGCCGCGCGAGAATATCGCGCAGCTTTACAACGTGCTCAGCAATCACGCCGCGCGGGTTGTCGTCCTCATAAAGGCGTTTCAGCCTTTTGTGACGGATTGAGCGGATCATTCCGTACCGTAATGCGTTACGTTACGGATGTCAAGCGCGAACGTGGCTTATGCTTTTGCGATGGGTACCCTTAGCATGGTGGATGGCCAATCAAGACCGGCTTGGAGGGAGCACCCGCGTGTTGCTGCCGGCGTTGAAGGGTTTGGATTGAACTAGGTCTCTGACCGTCTGAAAAGGTGAACCAAAGGCGATACTTGGCAGGATGAACTGCTGGCCTTATAGCAAGGTCATGCAAAGACATAGGCAGTCTCAGATCCTACTCTCGCCAAGGGACCGCCGGGCCGTGGAAGAGGTATGGAGCGGCGGTCTGCAACCCGTTAGGACGGTGTGCCGAGCGTTGGCGCTCCAGGGTCTGGCCGAAGCGAGGTCTGCCCGACAAGTGGCGGCGGGGATTGGTCTGGCCGCCAAGACGGTGGGTGAAATCCGCGACCGCTACCGGCAGGGTGGTTGGGAGCGGGCTTTGTACGATAAGCCGCGCCCGGGCGCAGTTCCGAAGCTGGATGCC
>DATCCF010000353.1:0-4103 GCA_036511435.1 Terriglobales bacterium
GAACCCATCGGCAAATTCGATTCCCTCGGGTGTGTCCGAGGCCGCCGAGACGATAAGGATGGGTACGTGCGGCTTGATGGTCTTCATCTCCCTGGCGATTTCTGTCCCGGTTTTGCCAGTCAGGAAGTGGTCGGCAATCACCAGGTCGACGGGGTCGCGCTTGAATAGTTCCAGGCCCTCTTCGCCAGAAGGGGCGGTCACAACTTCGTAGCCTGCGATAGTAAGCATAAGCTTACGAACTCGCAGAGCAATTTCCGCGTCGTCAATACAGAGAATAGTGGGCCGGACGGAATCCGGAGATAAGGGTCTCATTGGGCTGAACCTGCTAGATGGAGCAACTATACTCCACGCCACAAATCCAGCCTAGGGGAGGGCACATAGCTATGTGATTTGCGTCCTTGCGCCCCAAACTCGACGCATCTAGTCTTGCCACTGACCCAGGTTCAGAGTAAGAGGCGCTCGTCGTTCGCCTCTGATTCCAGCGTGAGGCGAATCGATGTTCCGCTACGGTTTCTTCGCAATTGGCTTGTGCCTTCTCTTGACTTCAGCCTTTTCTCAATCGTCCAGCCAGATAGACGGCGCCTCGGTAGTTGGCTTTTGGAGCAATGCCGCCAATCCCAACGAGCACTTTGAATTGCGTGCCGATGGTCAGTTTTCGATTGCCGAGAACGGACAGCATCACGAGGGAACTTGGGACCTTCACGGAAATACACTTGCCTTGCATTTCTCCCCTTCCTTCGTCGGCAAGGCACAGTGGGACGGACAAGCCTTTATTGACAACGAACAAAAACGATGGGTGCGGGCAACGCTAACTTCGACCGCCCAAAATCCGCCAGCATCTGCTTCGGCGGGTACGGCTTCCGCGGCCCAAGGTCAGAGCGGAGATCAGAAAGCTTTACTCCAGAAGCGGCTGGATTCGCAATTCAAGGTGACCAAAACAACGACCGATAAGAGCGACATTACCACTGCGGGCGCGGTGCTGGTTCTGCACAAGGATGGTTTGGTCATGTACAGCATCTCGAATCCAATCCCGCCCCAGAGTACTTACAAGAAGGGTAAGATAACCCGAAACGTCTTTGGGAAAAACTTTTGGCGGGATTTTGGAAACACGATGGCTACTCCGGGAACATCCGTCGACATCGTGCAGCGGAACTTTGTGGCCGATGAGAAGTTCTGGGTAACCAAGGTGGACGTTAAGGACGATGGAGTGGTTTTCGGTCTGTACAGCGATCCTTACGATGATGTCCGCTATTTTGGGGAGTTGAAGTTTCCGTTCCCTAAGGGATCGGCGCCACCAGCCGATGAGGAGTTGAAGACCATCGCTGAAGCGGTAACGGTGCAGCCCGACGACAACGCAGCCGAAAATGCACCGCAGCAGCCGCCTGCGCAGGCGGCCCAGCCAGAGCAGGCGCTGGCGCCGATCCCGCCACCTCCGCCCCCGCCCGACGCGCCGCCGCCACCGCCTAAGACGATTTCCCTGGGCGAGACCAGGGACCAGGTCGTGGCCACATTGGGGCAGCCGCAGAAGGTGGTCAACCTGGGAGCCAAGGAGATCGATTACTACCCGGACATGAAGGTGACCTTCCTCCACGGCAAGGTCGTCAATGTCCAGTAACCATCGGACTGCTTGCGCTGGATGAGACTAGGAATCGCACCGCGAACGGAAAAAGGAGAACATCATGCACGCGTCGCGCACCCAGAATTACCATTGCTTCGGTTTTATAGCGGGGATGATCCTTATCCTGCTGCTGTGCACGGTCGCCGTGCTGGGCCACGCCGATGACAAGAAAACCACCAAACCATCGAGCCCACCTCCCCAACCTGCAGCCAGGGCCGCCGCTCCGGCGCCATCCAGACCTGCAGCCAGACCCTCCGCTCCGGCGCCATCCAGACCCGCAGGCGGTTCCGCTTCCTACCCCAGCCGCAGCTCATCGCCTGGAGGCAGCACACATACGGGTCCCACAACGAGCAACGTCGGTGGGCATACCGGTCCCACGACGGGCAACGTTGGCGGGCATACCGGTCCCACAACGAGCAACGTTGGTGGCCATACCGGTCCCACGACGAGCAATGTTGGTGGCCGTACCACTGGTCCCACGACGGGCAACGTTGGTGGCCATACCGGTTCCACGACGAGCAACGTTGGTGGCCGTACTGGTCCCACAACGAGCAACGTCGGTGGGCATACCGGTTCTACGTTAAACAACTCGGGTAGCGTCGCCGGTTCGACACTCAAGAATTCTCCCGGTGGGCATGGGACGATTCCGCCGACTGGGCCCAAGGCAGGGACTGATCGCCAGATTAACGCTGGCCCTTCGAAGCGTGTACCCAACGGGAACCAACAAATCCAGACGAAGAACGGCAGCATGGTGCAGAAGCGCCCCAATGGCAAAGTCAGCGATGTACACGATGCCAAGAGAGGAATGGATGTTCATCACGGGATCAATGGCAGCCGAAGCGTCTCGGTGGAGCGCCCGGACCACTCCCGAATCGTTGCCGAGCGCGGACGCCCGGGGTATATTCAGCGCTCTTACGATTATCGTGGGCACGACTTTTCGCGGCGCACATATTACTACCGTGGGCGGGCCTATGACCGCTACTATCGCGGATACTACTACCATAGCGTTTACTTGCATGCGTATGCCCCCGCCTACTATTACGCACCTGCGTTTTACGGATGGGCGTATAACCCGTGGTACCAGCCGGTGTACTACCCTTGGGGTTGGGCGGGCAGTCCCTGGTACGGCTACTATGGCTACTATTTCACTCCCTACCCGGTGTATCCGGCCGCCTCGTTTTGGCTGACGGATTATTTAATCTCCAGCGAACTGGCATCTGCGTATCAGGCGCAGCAGGAGTCGGGGTTGGCGCAACAGGCCACCGCCGGAAGTGCGCCGCTGACACCGGAAGTGAAGCAGTTGATCGCCGATGAGGTGAAGAACCAGCTTGCCCTGGAAAACGCCGAGGCGCAGCAGACGGCGCAGAACCAGGATCCCGATCCAACTTCCAGCGGTATCGCCAGAATCATGTCCGATGGCCATCCCCATGTGTTCGTCGCCGGCAGATCGCTGGATGTGTTTGACGCCAATGGAAGGGAGTGTGCCATCAGCGATGGCGACGCGCTGCAACTGCAAACGCCGCCGCCACCAGATGCCACTTCGGCAAATCTGGTGGTGTTGTCGAGCAAGGGCGGCCAGGAATGTCCCAAGTCCGACACGGTCACAATCGCGCTGTCCGATTTGCAAGAGATGCAGAACCATATGCGGGAAACCATCGATCAGGGCCTGCAGGAACTTCAGGCGAAGCAAGGCAAGGGAGGACTGCCGGCCGCTCCGCCTTCGGCCAAGGCCGCACCGGTAGAGGTGGCCTTTGCCAAGGACGCTCCGCCGTCCGACCCGAATGGCGCCAATGAGGTCAGCCAACAACTGACGCAAGCCGACCAGTCGGAACACGAGGTGGTCGGCCAGATCCAACAGGAGACCGGAACAACCTCGCCCGCGGTAGCTGCGAGTCCTTCGACGATCTCGCTTGGCCAGAGCATCGACCAGGTGACAAGCGTTCTCGGTCCCCCCGTCACCGTGATAGATTTGGGCGCCAAGAAAATCTACAAGTACAAAGATATGAAGGTCACCTTTAAAGGTGGCAAAGTCTCCGATGTCGAGTAGTGTCGACACGCGAACTACAGCGGTTTGAGGAACTCACGCTTTGAAGGGGCATGGCTTCAGCCATGCCGCAAATGGCCGTTTTCGAAGCAGGTTGGAAAAGTCAGCGCATAACTCGTGGAATGTACTTCTTGGTGGGAGCCCCCGCATTTATGCGGGGGAAGGAGCTTTTCAGCGCTCCGGGGAAAGTTGGACTTTGATCACGCGCTTTAGCGCCGGCGATCCGAAAACCCGGGGCTAAAGCCCATTTTTGAAATCGAACGCTTTTCCGCTGGACTAAAGTCCAGCTTCCCCCTGCTGAAGCAGGGGGCTCCCACCAAAAGTGTTCTCTAGAGTTTTTCAGCAGCCTCTAAAGCCGCCTCATTTCCGAATCTTAACTGCACCGCTTCCACCCCAGCGCTGAAGCGGTGCTCCACCATATACACCAAGTGTGAAAATACT
>DATCCF010000354.1:0-3961 GCA_036511435.1 Terriglobales bacterium
TGTGACATTCGCGCGCGCTATTGCGAGGCATTGTGTGCAGCCAGGATGACGCAGTTCTTGTACATCCTGAGTTGCTCGTTCCGGTTAGGTGTTGCGGCAGTTGGGCGAAACTGTGCGCGCGCAAGTTGCACAAGCTGGTGCGGCGACCCGCGCGGGCTGTGCGCACAGCAGTGGTTCGGTTTGGGCGATGAATGTACCCGGCTATCGTTCAAGCGGCGCGGCGCTGTGTTGTGGACTGATCCACCGGCATTGCTGGGCACGGCCGTTGCCAATTGTTGTTACTTACGCGCTGGTTGTTGCCGAACCGTGTGCATGGGCTGGTGCAAGACGAGTGGCAAGGTGCAACTCGTTTGAGATTCACTTTGCGTGGTCAGTCTGCGCCGCCGTGCGCACAGTGCGCGTAAGGATGGCGCATTAAATGCACGCGGCTGTCGATTCCGGTTGCAACGAGAATGCACAGCTGATGTGCGAACGTTCAAACTACGGCTTGTGCTGGTTGCAGGAGATGGACCTGCTTTTAAGTACTAATGCACCGCATGCAACACGGCGGCGAACCATACATTCCCGTTTGACCGTCGCTCGGGAGAAATCTCAGTGACTGTCGGCGGCCGATGTCCCAGAACAAGACTTCTGGCCCGCGTCGACGGGAGTCCGTCCTGGCCCATACATTCAGAGTCGCCCGTGACTCGGGAATAATTCTCTGGACAGCCAAGATGCCCTTCCAGGTCGACTCGTCTCAATTAGGCCAGTTCACGAGAAGGCGATTTCTCGCCAACTGACGGGTTGGAGCTTGGCATCACTTCCGGATTGCCGACGATACGTTCCGAACACGACCGCGCGACGGATACGTCAAAGCATTGCCACCCCTGGCTAGCAGATGAACAACTTGTCATGCGCAGGAAATAGACTCTTCATGTCTAGCCGCTAGTCTGGCAGCAACGGGGTATTTTCCTCCGGCAAACGGATTGAACCAAGGGAAGAAGGCAACGCGCAGATGACGCGAATCGCAGGCGTAGCCAGTGCATTTCCACGCCAGTATTATCGCCAGGAACAAATGGCGGAGGCCCTTAAGCGGCACTGGGGCACAAAGTTGGACAATCCAAAGGTTCTCGACCGTCTACTGACGCGAGTGGGCGTCGATGGACGATATTTGGCTTTACCCATCGAAGCCTATGACGACCTCACCACGTGGGGAAAGTCGAACAACGCGTGGATCGAGGTCGCCGAAGATCTTGCGGAACAGTCGATCTGCCGCGCGCTCACGCGCGCCGGGCTTTGCGAAGCTGACCTGGATGCGATTTTCTTCGTCTCGGTTACAGGTGTGGCGAGTCCCTCGATTGACGCGCGCTTGATGAACCGCATGAATCTGCGCCCGGACATCAAGCGAAATCCAATCTTCGGTTTAGGGTGTGTCGCGGGCGCGGCGGGACTGGCTCGCGCTGCAGACTATGTCCGCGCATTCCCCAAGCAGTGCGCGGTGTTGGTTTCGGTGGAACTCTGCTCGCTCACGTGGCAGAGGAAGGACCTCTCGGTCGCCAATCTCATTTCCTCCGGGCTCTTCGGCGACGGCTCTGCGGCGGTGATCGTCGCCGGGAGCGAGCGCAGTGCCTCCGGTCCCCGGGTGCTCGGCAGCAGATCATCGTTTTATCGCGGCACAGAAGATGTGATGGGATGGGACATCTCGGAAGAAGGTTTTAGGATCGTGCTGTCGACCGAGGTTCCGGACATGGTGCGCAAGCATCTGGTGCGAGATGTTGACGGCTTCCTCTCCGACTACGACCTCAATCGCAGCGATATCGACACGTGGATCATGCATACTGGCGGTCCCAAGGTTCTGGACGCTACGGCTGAGTCATTGGACCTTCCCGAGGGTGCGCTCGATGTTTCGTGGCAGACTCTGCGGCGCGTGGGCAATCTCTCGTCTGCCTCGGTACTGCTGGTGCTGGAAGAGTTCATGAACCGGCGCCGCCCGGCAACCGGCAGTTACAGCATTCTTGCCGCTATGGGCCCAGGTTTCTGCTCGGAACTTGTGCTGCTGCGATGGTAGAGGCAATGTCCAAATCCATCGGTCAAGCTGAAGTGCTGGTTGCCGGCGGAGGCCCCGCTGGACTGGCGGCTGCTATCGCAGCTCGACAAGCGGGTTTTCAGGTCACCGTCGTCGATTGCGCGCAGCCTCCCATCGACAAAGCGTGCGGTGAGGGCATCATGCCTGACGGCCTGGCAGCACTTCGCCAACTGGGCGTTCGTATAGATCCCGGGCAAGCAGCGCCATTTCGCGGCATTCGTTTCCTTAACGACGACGATCGGGTGGAGGCGGATTTCCCGCACGGTACCGGCTATGGAATTCGGCGCACCGTCTTGCATCAACTGCTGATCGACCGGGCGACTGAGCTGGGTGCTTCCTTGTATTGGGGTGCACGGATCACGGGCCTGTCCGCCCAGGGAGTTGCCATCGGCGGGCAGCACGTGGGCTGTCGTTGGTTGGTCTGCGCTGACGGATACAACTCTCTGCTCCGCAGAAGTGCAGGTCTCGACGTATCCCGCTCCGCACAACGGCGATTTGGATTCCGCAGGCACTACAGAGTGGCGCCCTGGTCAGAGTTGGTAGAAGTACACTGGGGCAATTGCGGTCAGATGTACGTCACGCCGGTGTCGGACAACGAGATCTGTGTGGCGTTTATTACGCGCAGCCTTGGGCTTGGATGGGAAGAGGCGCTCCCCCACTTCCCCGGATTGTGGGCTCACCTGAAGAGTGTAGCGCCCGGCAATCGCCACTTGGGAGCTTTGTCAATCAGCCGTCGCCTCGCGACCGTTCAACTCGGCAAGGTCGCCCTGGTGGGAGAGGCATCGGGTTCGGTTGACGCGGTTACGGGCGAAGGGCTGTCGATGGCGTTTCGTCAGGCAATCGCCCTTGCAGAGGCGATGCGCGCCGGCAGTCTCCAACAATACGAAACGGCGCACCGTCGCATTGCTCGCCTTCCGCGGATGATGTCCACGCTCATGCTGGCGATGGACGCGCACCCCCATTTTCGGCGTCGAGTGTTTCGCGCGCTAACATCGGAGCCGGATTCCTTTCGCCGATTATTGGCGCTTCACACGGGAGCCATTTCGCCCTTGAGGTTTGGCTTTCGAGAGACCCTGTCCATGGGATGGCATTTGCTGGCCGCATGAACTCGAGGCGAATCGGAGGAGCAGCGATTTGAGGCTCAGGTCTCCAATTCATTCAGGTCGAATGTTTCGTACGGGTTGTATCGCGCTGTTTGCCTGGTTGGTGCCGTTGCCGTCCATGGTTGCGGCACAGCCGATCACAGTTAATCTCGATCCGGCCCAAACCAAAATCGAGTGGACGCTCGGGGATGTGTTGCACACTGTCCATGGCACTTTCAAATTAAGGAGTGGCAGCGTTACGTTCGACCCAAAATCCGGCGACGCTAGCGGCGAAATCATTGTGGATGCGACCAGCGGCGAGAGCGGCAATCATGCTCGCGACAAGAAGATGCACAAAGAGATTCTGGAGAGCCAGCGCTATCCTGAGATCATTTTTTCTCCCAAACATGTAATGGGGAAGCTCGCGGACCAAGGGACATCGAACATACAGGTGCAAGGCGTATTTCATATCCATGGCGCCGACCATGACCTCACACTGTCCTTGCCGGTTGAAAAGAGTGACGACGCGGTCAAGACGAGCACGAGGTTCGTTGTGCCCTATCAAGATTGGGGTATGAAGAACCCAAGCACCTTCCTCTTGAAAGTCGAGAACAAGGTGAGCATCAGCATCTCAAGTGCGGGCCACATCACCCCAGCCGGCGCAGCCTCCCCAGCACACTAGAGCGGTTTAGTTATTTGTGTAGTCTAGGTGCCGCCGGCTGAAGCCGGCTCGGAGGTGAAGGATCAGCGGGAACGCGGCGCTGAAGCGCCGCTCTACCCGTGCTCGCTCGACTACAGTAATTCTTAAACTGCT
>DATCCF010000355.1:0-9081 GCA_036511435.1 Terriglobales bacterium
GATTACCTGTCCCCACCAGCGAGGCTGGGGGCTGATCTCATCCGGGTACAGCGGGTACGGGCAGGAACTGGGCAAATTCACGTTGCTGGGATGTTCGGCGAGCGTCTCCGCATTTATTAGCCCGACGACATGTTCCTGCAAGTGGAGCGGGCAGCACTCTGGAACCGCAGCCGGTAAACGTGCGCGACTATAGTCCTATCCGCCTGCGCCGGAAGGCGCTTCCTGTTTTGGCTGCCGACGGCCAGCCCAATACTTGCGCATCCGTCCCGAAACCTCCTGGCGTTCCGAGGAGTTCATGGACTTGCGGCCCCGGCGCTTAGCAGGCTTGGGCGACACAGGTGCGGAGCCAGCGGTCCGTTGCAGTTCCTCCAACGAGGCAATCACGCGATCCAGCCTTTCTTTTTCGGCGTGCAAGTCCTGAATCGCTTTATATAAATCCATCGCATCACAACGGCCGACCAATCGCAGGGTGCCCATGGTCACCTGATCTTACATCGGATGCGCGAGCCAATTCTACAAAAACCGCCCAATATCTTGTCAGGAAGGGCCAGCGTGGTTAGCCATACTCGTGACCGCCGTGGCTTACTTCGCCGCCACGTTTCTCGGGCAGCAGATGAAGCTGCGCATCCTGTGCGAAAAGTTGATGATTATCTCGCAGCGCTTCTTTGGCATTCCGCCGTTCCGGTTCTATGCGCTGGCCGATGGAATCCGAAGAATTCTCTCCTAAGGCACCTTCAGTCCGCCGCAAACGCCAAGCGAAAGCACTTTGGAGCAGGGTGCAATGGTGATAAAATTCCGTAACAACAGGTGTTAGGGACCCGAGCAACTCGTCAGGGGTACTGCCTGTAAGCGTACCAGCGGATCCTGGAGTGAATCTCAGACGCTCAGTCTCGGCCGTGCTTCTACTGTTGGCGCTCCTGTTAGCGGTGGGGCCTGTTCGGCGTAGAGCATTCCCCATCGCGCCGGCGGTTTCTCTGGTTGGCACTCCGGAGTCTCCCGAGTTGCTAACGCTGCGGCACGAAGGAAATAATCTGTTCGCGGCTGGGAAGTATCTGGCGGCAATTCAGGTGTACGAGAGGGGTTACCGCGAGGCCCAACGCCGTAAAGACGCGCGGTCAGCCCTCCGGTTTCTGAATAACCTGGGCAGCACGAATTTTCAGCTCCTTCGCTATCGTGACGCGGTTAAGGCCTATCTCCCGGCCAGAGCACTGGCATCGTCGCAAGGGAACCAGGAGACGTTAGTCGCGATTTGTTTTAACCTCTCGTCCTTGTATTACCAACTGGGGGAAATCGATGCGGCGACCGAATCCGCGAAACGAGGTCTGGAAGTGCCGTTGGGCGCCAGCGCGAAGTTTCGATCCAAGCTCCTGATTCAGTCGGCTCTGATCGAGATGAGTCAAAAGCACTGGGATCGCGCAACCGCATGGACCCGGGAAGCAATCGAGGTTTCCCGTGCCCAACTCGACGTTGCAGCCGAAGCTCAGGCCTGGAACGAACTCGGCAACGCGCTGATGGAATGGAAGCGCCTGCCGGCCTCCGAGGAGGCACTGCTGGAATCATTCCGGCTGCGGAAGTTGACCCACGACGAGCGGCTGCATTTTTCTTATGAATCGCTCGCGGAGTTGCGTTTGCTCCAGCACGATCCGGCTTCGGCCCTGGCATTTCTGAATCGCGCCATCGAGTCTGCATCGACTCTGGGGCCGGCAGCAGTTTGGCGCCCTCTCTATGGTCGCGGGAGGGCCAACCTGGCCCTATCCCGGCTACCAGACGCTTATTCGGACTTTGCAGCTTCGATTCGCAACCTGAAGGACTGGCGCGCGGATATCCTTCCGGCCGACGCGTTTCGAGTCGGCACCGAAGTGGAAATGCACGAGATCTACTCCGCCTTTATTGAGGTGGCGGGTCGACTCTACCGGCAAACAGGACAGATGCGGTATGCGGAGGATTCCTTTGCGGCGGCGGAAGACGGGCGAACGGCCAGTTTGCGGATGCTTTGGGCCACGTCAGACCTGCCCAAACAGCTTTCCCAGGAATACTGGCTCACCCTTTCCGATCTGCAGAAGGCAGAAGCAGCGCGGCTCAGCGCCGGAACGGAAGACGGCGCGGTGCGTCGCCTTCGAGTGAAGCTGGCGGAGATGGAGGCGGCCACCGGACTTGAGTTACCTGCCGCTCTGGCGGGCAGCGATCCTGGCGGCAGGAAGTTGCTGCAAATCACCCGTGAGTCGCTCGGACCGGACGAGGTGTATCTGGCGTTTCACACCGGCACGGCGGAATCCTGGCTCTGGTTAATCACGCGGAGGGATTTCGAGTTTCTGGCGTTGCCTTCCGAGGACGATCTGAAAAAAGACATCGATGACTTCGTCCGGAGCCTGCGTAAGAGTTCGCCGCAGGCCCGGGTTCTGGGACAGCAACTGTATCGGCGGCTGTTCTGGCAGATTGCCGCCAAACTGCTGAACCGGCCGACCTGGGTGATCGATGCAGACGGCCCTCTGTTCGAGTTGCCGTTCGGGGCTCTGGTAGAAGGAGCCTCGCTCGAGCCCGGCGACGCTCATTATGTAATTGAGCGGCACGCGATTCGGATTGTGCCTGGCCTCTCGGCGCTCCTTCGGTCGCCCACCTCGGACTGGAATGAGATGTTTGTTGGCATTGGTGATCCCGTCTACAATCGGGCCGATCCGCGATTGGTACGGTCGAAGCCGTCAGCCGGATCGTCCCCTGCGAAAGCGCCGGGAGCTGATCCCGCGGCCGGCATCATGGAATTGCCGAGGCTGTTGGGGAGCGGTCGTGAAGTGGACAACTGCGCGAAGATCTGGCAGGCGAATGGGGTCCGGCCGGTGGTGCTGAAAGGCACGGCGGCAAACAAGCGGGAACTCGCGCAAGCGCTCCGCAACCGCCCGTCAGTTGTTCACGTGGCGGCCCATTTTCTTTTCCCCCCACAGGAAGCGGGCGGGGGCATGGTCGCCCTCAGCCTCTTACAGGCCGGGAGCCAGGTCGAATTGTTGAGCGACACCGAGACGGCCGGTATGCGGGCGAACCTTGGGTTGGTCGTCCTCAACGGGTGCAGTTCCGGACAAGCCGAAGTTCTTCCGGGCGCCGGCTTGATGGGCATGTCCCGGGCCTGGTTGGCGGCCGGCGCTCGCGCCGTCATCTTGACGCGTTGGCCCACATCCGATCAGGATGCAGGCGGGGTTTTCCTGTCGCTCTATTCCCTCTATTTCCACCGCGCCCATGGCCCAGTGTCGTTTGGAGTATTGTTGCGAAGGGCGCAGTTGGAAGAACTTCATGCCGGCGGCGCCCGCGCAGACCCTGCCCGCTGGGCGTCTTATTTCTGCGTGGAAACGAACTGAGCGAGTTTCGCGTGACGGTTGTGCTGAGGGCGGATGCCGCAAGAGCCGGAAATCGACTGGAGGAACGTGGTGGACCTTATCCAGCGGGGAGACCCGGCTGGGGAAGAAATCCTGTATCGAACTCTCCTGAGGGGGGCGCGTAAGTTCCTGCAGCGGCGCTTGGGAACCCAGGATGTGGACGATCGGGTGCACGACGTCTTCCTGATCGTTGCGGGAGCGATACACCGAGGTGACATTCAGCATCCGGAACATCTCATGGCCTTTGTCCGCACGGTGCTGTACCGGCAGTTGAACCTCGCGATCGGCGAAGTCATCCGGCGCCGGGACTCTTCCAGCGACCTGAGTGAGACCGCTCAGCTGACGGTGGCTGACCTTACCCCGGAACAGCGGGCAATCGCCCGCCAGAAGGTGACGCTCATGGAGGAAATGCTGCGGGAAATGAGCGACCGCGATTTCGAGGTCTTATCCCGCTTTTATCTGCGCGAACAGCCCCCGGAACAGATCTGCACAGAAATGGGGTTGACCCAAATCCAATTTCAACTCCTCAAATCAAGAGCAAAAGCCCGGCTGGCGGACCGGATGCGTAAGAAGCTCGCGCGAAACGCTTAGTCAAGAATAATAATGACGGGTTCGTGAGGCGCAGACCCCGCAGTGGCGGCAAAGATGGCAAGCATCACTTCGATAATCGTAGACATGTGGATTCCTTTCCGAACATCGGCTATTCGCACGGGTGTTTTGCGTTCTCGTACGAAAGGACACAATACTGCGAAATTCGACTCCGGAACTATCTTCAAATTGGGTAGTCCCGTATTATCAACAATTTAGGTATAAAACACGTAACTGACGATAGCGCAAATTGTTAACTTCCGGTGATAAGAATCCCGCGCCGTGCGCACTGCTCATAAAGAGGATTTATTCATGCGCTCCGAAACGGTTCTACTGGTGGAAGACGACAACCGGATCATTAAGGAACTCAAAGCCGCGCGGGACGTGCTAGCGGCAGCCATCGAGTGCCTGGAGCGGCTTGACGCCGGTCGCGGCAGAAAGCGCGGACGGCCACCGGCTTGGCTCAATGAAAGAGGCGAAGGCAACCACCCCGGCAATGCCGATGCTCCTGAACGCGCCTGCGAGAAAAGGGCCTAGTGCGCAACCCGCAACACTAGAAAACCATGCCGCCAGGGCCGGTGTGAAGTCTGCGATCACGACCCGGCGAACGTGGCGCAGATCGTACCCGCTCGCGCCAAGGGCCACGCTGGTGCACGCGCGACGCTTAGTCAAGAATAATAATGACGGGTTCGTGAGGCCCAGACCCCGCAATGGCGGAACAGATAGCAAGCATTACTTCGATAATCGTAGACATGTGGATTCCTTTCCGAACATCGGCTATTCGCACGGGTGTTTTGCGTTCTCGTACGAAAGGACACAATACTGCGAAATTCGACTCCAGAACTATCTTCAAATTGGGTAGTCCCGTATTATCAACAATTTAGGCATAAAATACGTAACTGACGATAGCGCAAATTGTTAACTTCCGGTGATAAGAATCCCGCGCCGTGCGCACTGCTCATAAAGAGGATTTATCCATGCGCTCCGAAACGGTTCTACTGGTGGAAGACGACATGCTCGTCGCCCGGTTCTTGATGTTGGTGATGCGGATGTGGGGCTATGACGCTACCCATGTGTCTACTTCCCGGGAGGCCGTTGACTTCGCAATACTTCATCAAAATGAAATTACCCTGACCTTGTGCGACGTCAACCTGCAGGGCGAGTCGGGGCTTTCAGTTGCTGCCAAGATCCGCGGTCTCTGCCCCCGCAGCAAGACGATCTTCACCTCAGGATTTCCATTGGACGTTCTTTGCGAGGGTGGGCTCCTGACACAGGAAGTACTACAGAACGGCGACACTGGCTACATCCAGAAGCCTTTCCTGCCCGGGGATCTGAGTAACGCGATTCATAGCCTGTTGGAACCTGCAGCGGAAGTCCCATGGGCCGCATCGCAAACGGAGGCTCGATATGCCAGCGCTGCATGTTAACGACGAACTTCTCGACCAGTACGCTTTAGGCACACTCCCGGAGGAGCGTGTGGCAGGCGTGGAGGAACATCTGCTGGTCTGCGAGGCCTGTCAGTCGCGTCTGGATGCGTCGGATGAGTTCGCGATGCTATTTCGGGCGGCGTCGGTCCAGCCCGATGCCCGTCCGCAGCGCAGTTGGCGGGCGTTTTGGAATCATCGTGCGGCAAACTGGACAGTAGCTTCAGCGGCGATGTTGGCGATACTGCTTTTGGTGGCGGGGCCGTTTCGTGAACCCCAAATGGCGCCGGCTACGGTGCTGATGCAATCACTTCGCGGACCCGACGCGCCGGCACAAGTTGCTGCCGGCCGGCCAGCCTTGCTGGTTTTCGATCTTGTTCCGAGCCCGGGAGTGAATGAGTATGAGGCTCGCATCGTAAATCCCGTAGGGGTCGAGATTCTCGCAGCTAAGGTTTCCTCAAAGGATGGGCGTCTGGCAGTGCTCGTGGAAAGACTGCCGCCGGGATCCTACTGGGTCCGTGTCTTTCGGAGTGATAACCGTGAACCGATTGCGGAGTATGGTTTGCGAGCCAGGTAGCGCCCGCAAGAACTTGGAGGAGCAACTGAGGCAGGTCCAGAAGATGGAGGCTATCGGCCGGTTGGCGGGCGGAATTGCTCACGACTTCAACAACCTGCTAACGGTCATCTCCGGGTATAGCGAAATCGTTCTGTCGACGCTATCGGCCGAGGACCCAATGCGGGAGTCCATCCAAGCCATCAGCGACGCGGGAGTACGTGCCGCGTCGCTCACACGTCAGTTGCTCACCTTCAGCCGCCAGAGGGAGTTGGAGCCGAGGGTGCTGAACCTGAACGAAGTGGTGCGCGAGGTGGAGAGGATGCTCCGGCGGCTGATCGGTGAGGACGTTCTGCTGACTAGCGTTCTCGACCCGGCTATCCACAATGTCAAGATCGATCCGGCTTTGTTTGAGCAGGTACTGATGAACCTGGCCGTTAACGCTCGTGATGCAATGCCCACGGGCGGGAAGTTGACCATCGAAACCTGTAACGTGAACTGGGATCGGGATTACGCCGCGACCCATCCGCAAATCCAGACGGGCCCGTACGTCATGCTCGCGGTGACGGACACCGGCTCCGGGATGCCGCCCGAAGCGAGGACTCGCATCTTCGAGCCGTTCTTCACGACAAAGGAAGCAGGCAAAGGAACAGGTCTGGGGCTGGCTGTGGTCGACGGCATTATCAAGCAGAGCAATGGTCACATCGAGGTTTGCAGCGAGCCCGATGTTGGCACGACCTTCAAGATTTACCTTCCCGCGGTCGCGGAGCAAGTTGCCGTACCGAAGGCGCTCGACAGCGGCCAGGCGATCGGTGGGGCAGAAACGATCCTACTGGTCGAAGATGAAAAGGCAGTGAGAGGACTGGCCCTACAAACCTTCCAGTCGAACGGGTATCAAGTTCTGACAGCGGCCGATGGCAGAGACGCAATGCTGGTCGCCGAGGAATTCCGCGGACCCATCGATCTGCTGATGACGGATGTGGTGATGCCCGGCATGGGTGGCCGGCAATTGGCTGAGTCCTTGCGGTCCGCGTTCCCGAAGATGAAGGTGTTGTACACCAGCGGCTACACGGATGACACCGTAGTCCGGCAGGGCATTTTTCGAAAAGAGGTGACTTTTCTGCAAAAGCCGTACACGCCGCTTTCGCTAACGAGGAATGTTAGAGCGGTGCTGGATGGGACAACCTGCGTGGCTACATCAGAGCAGTAGCGAATCCACAGATGGGGGCACGGCGCCGGGACGTGCGTTCCCGGTGCTCTGTGTCTCTCCTCGGTGCCGCCGAAACCCCTTGTGCAAGAATAGAGACGTTGTCACTGCTGTCCGGTTAGAAGTCGAATAGAATCAGTTGGTTGCCGTCATCGAGCAGGCTGTCCTCGGAGTCCGATGCTTGGAGGGCCTGTAGAATGGGCGTTTTCTCAAAAAGCGTGAGGCTGAGAATCTGTAGAATTTGGTAAAGGCTCGAGTCCAGACTCATACGCTTGCGGACGATGGCAACCAGCACGTAAACCGAGACCGCGATCCAGATTTGGGCCTTCACGGCGTTCTCGGTGGTGCCGAAGAAAGCTTTGATCCGCAGATGCTGCTTGATCCATTTGAACAACTGAACGACATACTGCCCATCAACAACGCCCTGCTGAAGTCACGATCTACTACTGCTACCATCCGTTGCGTACACACAGCCTCCCAGTGGTCAGGTTGTACGACTTTCACGACGAGGTCTACTATGTCGTGCGGCGCGCCGATGGCACGCCGTTGGCGGTGCCGGCCTGGATGACTCGTCCGGAAGCCGCGTACGCGAAGATTGTCTCCGTTGCGCGCCTGCCGGTTCGGGTGCTGCTCGAATTGAGCCGCGTCACCGTGACCTGCCTCTCCGCGCGTGCGCACAATGTGCACGAGGAGGATCACCATGCCGCAACCCCGAGCAAGATGCCAACGACAACTCTTCGAGGAACCGCCCGTCGTTCCCACCGTACGACTTCCACTGGACGTGCAACAGCAGCTACGCCAGGCGCTGGTGCAGTGGATGCAGGCACTGGCCAAGATGATCCGCGAGGAGGACGACCATGAACAAGAGCACCGCTGATCATCTGGTCCGGCGGGCTTGTGTGTACGTCCGTCAGTCCACGCCTAGTCAAGTGCAGCACAATCTTGAAAGCCAACGGCGCCAGTATGCCCTTGTCGATCGTGCACGCTCGCTGGGCTGGCAAGACGTCGATGTAATCGATGATGATCTCGGGATTTCGGGATCTGGAACACACCGCCCCGGCTTTGAACGCCTGTTGCGCGCGCTCTGCGATGGGCAAGTGGGCGCCGTCTTCAGCATTGAGGCGTCGCGGTTAGCGCGCAATGGCCGGGACTGGCATACCCTGCTGGACTTTTGCAGCGTCGTCGGCGCGCTGCTGATCGACGCCGAAGCCGTATATGACCCCAGACTCACCAACGACCGATTGTTGTTGGGCATGAAGGGCACGATCAGCGAGATGGAAGTAGCGAGTTTCCGCGAGCGTGCGCACGCGGCGCTGCTGCAGAAGGCGCAGCGCGGCGCCTTGATTCGACGGGTCCCGATCGGGTACGTCAAAGGATCGGACGACCGCATCGAGAAAGATCCGGATGCCAGGATCGGGTCCACCGTCGATTTGATCTTTCGCAAATTTGCGGAGTTGGGCAGCGTGCGGCAGGTCTATTTCTGGCTTGATCGGCAGCAAATCCAGTTGCCGGTCGTTCGCGGGCCAGAAGAGTTGCGCGAGATCGTCTGGCTGCCCGCTCGGTACCATGCGGTGCTCAGCGTGCTGAAGAACCCGGTCTACGCCGGAGCCTACGCGTATGGGCGCAGCAAGACCGTGGTGCGGCTTGAGGCCGGGCAGAAGCGGGTCCGTCGACAGGTGCAGCGGCGCCGCGAGGACTGGACGGTGTTGATCTTGGATCACCATGAGGGTTACATTGACTGGGATGTCTATCAGAGCAATCAGACGATGATTGCCCATAACGACAATGCGAGAGGTAACGCGGTGCGCGGACCGATCAAACACGGTGAGGCGCTGCTCGCTGGGCTGCTACGCTGTGGTCATTGTGGCGCCAAGCTGCTGGCGCAATATCCCGGTCCACGCGTGATTCGGTATCAGTGCTCGGGGTATCTCCTCAATCGCGATC
>DATCCF010000356.1:0-9525 GCA_036511435.1 Terriglobales bacterium
ACCGGCGAGGACATTCACACCCTCACCGCCTCGCAAGTGTTCGGAGTGCCGCCGCTGATGGTCAGTGCCGAACATCGCCGCCGCGCCAAGGCGGTAAACTTCGGCATCGTGTATGGACTTCAAGCATTCGGGCTTTCACAGCAGCTAGGGATTGATACAAAAGAGGCCAAGCGTTTCATTGATGCCTATTTCGAAAAGTACAGCGGAGTCGGCGAGTTCCGTGAGCGCACCTTGGAGCAAGCGCGGCGTGAACAAAAGGTCAGCACCTTGTTCGGCCGCATCCGTCCCATTCCCGATATCAACAGCAAGAATTTCAACGCACGCGGCTTTGCCGAGCGCACCGCAGTAAATACTCCGCTACAGGGCACTGCGGCGGACCTCATTAAGATCGCGATGATTCGCATTGACGCCGAGTTGCGCGAGCGCAAGCTGCGCTCAAGAATGCTGCTCCAGGTGCACGACGAATTGGTCTTCGAAGTTCCCGGAGAGGAAGTGGACACGATGAAGCGGTTGGTCAGCGAGCGCATGGAGAATGTGCGCGCGCTCAAGGTGCCGCTCAAGGTGGACGTTGGTGTGGGACCAAATTGGCGGGACCTGGAGTAGGGGCGCTTCCAGAGCACTTTGGTCTATGGCCCTTCTCGTCTTCTCTGTGTCTCTTGTGCCTCTGTGGTGAATCAAACCCCGATCGCCTGCTGGATCGCGTTGGCGATGGCATCGGTGTGGCGGCGCATTACTTCTTCCGTTTCCGCCTCGATCATCACGCGCGCCAGCTTCTCGGTACCCGAGTAGCGAACGACCACGCGGCCATTGCCGTCGAGGTCGCGCTCGGCGGCGCCGATGGCATCCATCACCGCAGGGAGTTGCTCCAGGGGCAGCTTCTCGCGCACAGCAATATTCTTGATTTCCTGCGGGAAGACTTTCATGTCGGCGACTAGTTCTGCCAGCGGCTGCCCAGTACGCGAAATCACTTCCAGCACGCGCAGCGCGGTCAGTATTCCATCGCCAGTGGTGGTGTCCATGTCACGGAACAGAATGTGTCCCGACTGTTCGCCGCCCAGTGTCGCTCCGGTCTTCAACATCTCTTCCAGCACGTACTTGTCGCCGACCGGCGCGCGCAGCATGCAAATGCCACTGCGCTTGAGCGCCGCTTCCAGTCCCATGTTCGACATGGTTGTGGCGACGACCGTGTCGGCGTGCAAACGAACATGGGTCTTCATGTCGCGCGCCGTCAGCAGCAGCACGCCATCGCCGTTCACCACTCGTCCGGATGCATCCGAGAACATCGCCCGATCAGCATCGCCGTCGAAGGTGATCCCCAGGTCATATTCTCCTTTCGCAATGGCGACGGCCACGGCCACATTCTCCGGATGCAGCGCCCCGCACGCAGCGTTAATGTTGCGCCCATTCGGCTCGATGTGAACGAAGTCGGCGCTGAGACCCACGTTGCGAAAGACCACCGGAGCCACCGAACTGGCCGCACCATTGGCGCAATCCACCAGGACCCGCAACCGGCTGAAGTCGGTCGCACAAACCAAGTCCGCCAGCCAGTCGGCATACTGTTCCCGCAACTCTTGCTCTCCCGGCAGCATGTCGGCAGCCGAGACCACCGCGTCCGCAACACCCGCGGCCAACTGCTCCAGGTGGGCGAAAATGTCGGCTTCAATCTCATGCTCCAACTGGTCGGAAAGTTTGTAACCGTCAGCGCCGAAGATCTTGATGCCGTTGTCTTGCCAGGGATTGTGCGATGCCGAAATGACAATGCCCGCGGAGAACCGGTTCGCGCGCGTCAGGTACGCAATCCCTGGAGTGGTAATAACGCCGGCGCTCCCCACTTGCACTTGCGCCGCTTCCAGTCCCGCCGCGAGAACTGCGCCGATCGGGGCGCTCGACTCGCGGGTGTCTTGTCCGATGATGACGCGGGCGGCTGCGTCGCGCTCGGCAAGCCGCTGCCCCAAAGCGCGTCCGATGGCGTACACGGTTCGCCGATCCAGCGGATACTCGCCCGCCACCCCCCGAATTCCATCGGTCCCAAATAGTTGTCGCATCTTTGCCGTCGCAGCGCTCAAGGCTGGCGTTTCCCCTTGGAAGGCGTGCCCGTCGTTACCGTCACATGAATGGGTCCCGGTTTTTGCACACGCACCAATGGGTCGTTCACGTAAGCGTGGGTAGTGAAGGTGGCTTTGCCCACCACGCCGGTCGCATCCACGGGATCGGTGAGAACATTCTCGATGGCATCCACTCTTTTCTCCGGGCCGATGATCATGACTTGCGCCGGATCGGCCTTGACATCGGTTATGCCGTATCCGCTCAACAAGCTGCCGATGATGCGTGGCCGCACCTCCACCGACCGCGTGGCACTGCGATCGAAGCTGATGTGAAACTGTGCCGGCACGACCTGCATCACTTCGACGTTGCGGGGCACATGGATTTGTTTTGGCGTGAGATCGAAGGTCCGCTCGCCCGGACCTGTTCCCTGCATATCAATCACAGCGTGCACTTCCGAGGTGTTGATCTGGCGCAGCACACGCTCGGGCCCGCGCATCGTGATCTGGGCCTGCAACGGATCGTCGGAGTTCATCTCCAGGTTGTCGGGCGCGTGGTGAAACTCCAGCGGAACGGTCATGGGAATCGCGATGGTGGGATCGCGCCCCACCACCCACCACAACAACACCGCGACTGCCAGCGAAGCCATCTTGAGAGCAAGATTCTTCAGGACATACTTGCGGAAGAAATTGCGCGGCGAGTCGAGCATAGCTTTAGCGCTCCGCTCCTTCGGCAAGGTCCTTGTTGTGACTCAGGCGCTCGACCTCGCGCTCGTCGGAAGACAGTTCGCGGTCCGCAATGGTAGTCGGCAACGTAGCCGCCGGTACATATCGCCGCAGCACTTCGCTCAGGCGTTCGCGCAGGTACTCGACCGTGATGTCACGCTCGATTTGTCCGCCTACCGCAATGCTGATGGAACCGGTCTCTTCCGACACCACCACCGAGATGGCGTCGGTCTCTTCCGTAATCCCGATGGCGGCGCGGTGGCGAGTGCCAAACTGGGTGGAGAGCACGGGATTCATGGAGAGCGGCAAGAAGCAGGCAGCCGCTGCAATACGCCCCTTTTGCACAATGACGGCGCCGTCGTGCAAAGGCGCGCTCGGGCGGAAAATAGTGACCAATAAGTCAAAAGAGAGATTGGCGTCGAGGGGCACTCCACTCTCGATAAAAGTCCGCAGGCCAATCTCGCGCTCGATGACAATCAGCGCGCCGGTGACGGTCTGGGAAAAGTGATTGGCCGCGAGCACGATGTCTTCATAGCTGTCGGTGCCATTGAACGCGCCGCCGCGGGCGGCGGACAGCCTCCGTCCCAGACGCGCCAAGGCGTGCCGGATTTCGGCGCCGAAGACGACAATGAGCGCGAAGATGGCATAGGGCAGCAGCGTGGTAATCAGCCAGTCCACCGTCTTCAGAGCTTCCAGGTGCGCGATCCAAAAGGCGGCGCCCAGAATCACTACTGCCACCAGCATCGGAATCGCGCGCGTACCTTTTACAAGCTTGAGGAACTCGTAGACGAGAAACGCCACCACCAGAATATCGAAGACCGAAGTCATCGACATTTGCGGAATGTAGCTGAGGCTTGGCATTTTCGCGGTTCCCTTTCGCGGCCAGAGTCCGCGCTGAGTGCCCTTATTCTAATGCAGAGCAACAGGAAGTAGTCAGCAGATAGTGGATAGTAAGTGGCGAATACTTAAGACACACGGACAGATGACTTCCAGAACCGCACGAGGCGTTCGGATTCTGGATGGGTTGCTTACTCGGAATATCGTGTTCCACACCTGTCCATTATCCCGCTGGCTCATCCTCGACATGGTCAACTTTCGCGGTGAACTCACCGCGACCGAGCTGGGTGCGGACCCGGCTACCGGGCTTGAGCTGGGCAGCTTGTCTTACCAGGCGGCCCTCATCATCGAAGACGAGCGCATAACCGCGGGCCAGGATCGCCTTGGGCGAGAGCGCCTCCAAGCTACTGTGCAACTGCTGCCAATGGGCCCGCCGGCGCAACAGGATGGTCTCACTCGCCCGGCCCAAAGCGACGGTCAGCCCGCCGAGTTCGTTGCGTCGCCCAACCAAGCGCCGCATCACTGAGGAATGTAGCGCAGCCGTTTGTCCATCGAGCTGGCGGCGCATCGCGCCTAAGCGCACCCGAGGATCATGGCGGCGAAGATGGGCCTCGACATCCTCGAGGCGACGCGACAGGTTCTTCAGCCCCTCCGATTGCGATTGCGCCATGCGGAACACCAGTTCATCCACCCGCTGCTGGCGGCGCGCGATGCTGTCTTGCATGCGTGCGAACACGGCATGCTGGGCGAGACGCGAAAGCGCATTGTGAGCGCGTAACAGTTTGTAGTTCGCAGCTTGCGCCATGCGTCGGCGCAGCGAAACCAGCTTCTCCGCCAGCTCCTGCTTCGACCCAATGACCAGTTCCGCTGCCGCCGACGGAGTCGGGGCGCGCAGATCGGCGACGAAATCGCAAATGGTGAAGTCGGTCTCGTGGCCGACGGCCGAGATCACGGGAACGTGCGCGGCGGCAATGGTGCGCGCCAGGGCTTCATCGTTGAAGGCGAAGAGGTCTTCGAACGAACCTCCGCCGCGCGCCACCACGATCACATCCACCTTGCCATGACGATTGAAGTAGCGCACGCCCGCACTCACTTCCGCGGCGGCACTCTCGCCCTGTACCTGCGCGGGGTAGATGAGCACGCTCACCGACTCGTGCCGGCGGCGCAGAATGTTCAGGATGTCCTGAATGGCGGCGCCGCGCGGGGAGGTCACCACTCCGATGCGCCGGGGCAGGGCTGGGATAGGCCGCTTACGGCTGGGATCGAATAACCCTTCGGCAGCCAGCTTGGCCTTCAACTGCTCAAAGGCAATCTGGAGCGCGCCCGCGCCTTTCGGTTCCAGGTATTCCGCCTGAAATTGCAGGTCGCCTCGCTCGTCGTAAATCGTGACTCGCCCACGGGCGATAATCTGGAGCCCGTTCTCCGGCCGAAAGCGCAACAGTCGCGCCTGCGTCCGCCACATCACCACCCGCAACTGTGCGGTGCCATCTTTTAGCGTGAAGTAAAGATGTCCAGAATCGGCTGGCCGGTAGTTGGAGATCTCGCCTTCGACGTAGATGTCGGTGAAGGCGCGCTCCACCTGGGTACGGACCGCAGCGACCAGCTCGCGCACTGGATAGACCTTGCGCGACGGCGCCTGGAACGCCAGCCCGAGTTGTTGCGTGTCGGCCATGGAAGAGCGTCTGGAGGCAGTGTATCGCAAGGCGAGACGCGGTTCGCTCTTCGCTGTTCGCCTTTCGCTCTTCGCTTTTCGCTCTCTGCTCTTCGCTTTTCGCTCTTCGCTGGGGCTGTCCAGCTGACGAATGACCTACGGGGTTTAGCAATCCAAGGCTCCCTCTCCGAGGCAGACCACCAGTGGGAAGCAGATGAACCTCCGATTAAATAGCGAAGAGCGAAGGGCGAAAAGCGAACAGAGGCTACCTCCGCATCCGGTTCACGACATACAGCACCAGCGACAGGATCACGCTCAGCAGGATGGAGGTGGCCAAGGGAAAATAGAAAGTCGTGTTCTTGCCGCGATAGACGATGTCCCCCGGCAAGCGTCCAATGGGCAGATTTACCTTGCCCGCGAGGATGAGGATAACCCCAAAGACGAGCAGCAGCCCACCCACAAAAATCAGCATGCGCCCAAGGTCGCCCATGGCTCTATTAAATCAGATGGTCACTTGCGACGGCGTTGGACGCAGGAGGTACTAGGCGCTAGGCAAATGTCTTAGGCGGGCTGGGCTTCGTCGAAGAGTTCATTCAGCACCAAACAGATTGGCGTGTTGGAAACGACGAGTGTCCCCTGTTCCGGCTCTTGAAATCCTGTCTGGCTGCACACGTAGGCGCGTTTCGAGGCGGGATCGAGAATCCAAACGTGCTGCACCCCAAAATTCAAGTAATCATCTACGCGTTCCCGCATGCTCCTCAGGGTATCGTCCTTCGACAGGACTTCAATGAGAATCAGAGGGGGAGAAGTGATAATCGGTCCCGCGCTTGATCAGCGCGCAGCACCGTTACATCGGGAACTCGAAAGCGAGTTGGCGCTACCTGGACGCGCTGCTCCACCAACGGCAAAATGCTCCATTCTTTTTGTCTGATCCAGAACCACGCTACGATGGCGCTTTGCAAGAGGCTGTGTTCGAACTCTCCCAGGTTCCTGTCATGCAACGCACCGTCAAGGAACTCCCGGTCCGGCCGGTAGCTGGTCGCGAGATATTCCTGCACCGAGACTAGCGTTGCGCTCGACATAGACAATCTCACTCTCTCGTATTATGCGCCCCTTTGAATGCGCGGCCACGCCGTTTCGGAGAACGGACTGAAGACTTGTGTCCCCTCCAGGAGAATGCCCGCCCTGCGTCCTCCACGAATCCCGCGCCCGATCAACCGCACGGCCCCCGCTTCTGCCCCATCGTATAATGAAGAGATACCCACTCGCCGAAATTGCATTCTGTGGGCCCGGGAAACGATTTCGCTTAGGGTGGAACAGGCTTAGTCATGGAATTCAGGTTAGTCAGTCCTTACCAGCCGCAAGGCGACCAGAGGAAGGCGATCGAGTCGCTGACGCGCGGGATCTTCGATGGCGAGAAGCACCAAGTGCTGCTGGGAGTCACCGGCTCGGGCAAGACCTTCACCATGGCCAAGGTCATCGAGGAGCTGAATCGTCCCGCCCTAATCCTGGCGCATAACAAGACGCTGGCGGCGCAGCTCTACCACGAGTTCAAGTCGTTCTTCCCCCACAATGCGGTCGAGTACTTTGTCTCGTATTACGACTATTACCAGCCCGAAGCCTACATTCCCGCGGGCGACGTTTACATCGAGAAGGAAGCGACCGTCAACGACGAGCTCGACAAGCTTCGGCTGGCGGCCACCAAGTCGCTGTTCGAGCGCCGCGACTGCATCATTGTTGCGTCGGTGAGTTGCATCTACGGCTTGGGATCGCCGGAAGCTTATTACGGCATGCTGCTGTTCCTGGAAAAGGGACAGAAGATCAAGCGCGACGACATTGTCCGCAAGCTGGTCGAAATTCTCTACGAGCGCACCGAGGGCGATTTCCGCCGCGGGACCTTCCGGGTGCGCGGCGACATCATCGAGATTTTTCCCACCTACGACGACAATGCCTATCGCATCGAGTTATGGGGCGATGAAGTCGAGTCGCTGGCGCAGATCGATCCGCTGTTCGGAACCGTGAAGCAGAAGTATGCGCGCCTGCCGGTATATCCCAAGACCCACTACGTGATGAAGCCGGAGCGCAAGCAGGCGGCGGTGCAAACCATCCTGGAAGAACTGGCGTGGTGGGAAGCGGAGTTGGAGAAGCAGGGACGGATCGTCGAGGCGCAACGCATCCATCAACGCACGCGCTTCGATCTCGAGATGATCAAGGAGATGGGCTACTGCCACGGCATCGAGAACTACTCACGCCACTTCACCGGGCGCCTGCCGGGCGAGCCGCCGCCGACGCTGCTGGATTACGTAGCGCGCGACTACCTGCTGTTCATCGACGAATCCCACCAGACGATACCGCAGTTGCACGGCATGTGGCACGGCGACCGCTCGCGCAAACAGAACCTGATCGAGTACGGATTCCGCCTGCCTAGCGCGCTCGACAATCGTCCCCTTACGTTTGAGGAATTCGAGCATCGCGTAAATCAGGCAGTGTACGTTTCCGCGACGCCCGGCCCTTACGAGCTGACCAAGTCGGCGGGCGTGGTAGTAGAGCAGATCATTCGTCCGACCGGCCTCATCGATCCCGAGGTGGAAGTGCGCCCGGTGAAGGGACAGATTGACGATCTGCTGCACGAGATTCGCCGGCGCGCGGAGAAGAATGAGCGGGTGCTGGTCACCACCCTGACCAAGCGCATGTCCGAGGACCTGGCCGAGTACTACAGCGAGGTTGGCGTCCGCTGCCGTTACATGCACTCGGAGATCGAGACACTGGAGCGCATCAAGATTCTGCGCGATCTGCGCAAGGGCGAGTTCGATGTGCTGATCGGCATCAACCTGCTGCGCGAAGGTCTCGATTTGCCGGAGGTCTCGCTGGTGGCGATTCTCGATGCCGACAAGGAAGGCTTCCTGCGTTCGGCGGGATCGTTGATCCAGACCATCGGCCGTTGCGCGCGCAACCTGAGCGGCCGCGCCATTCTTTACGCCGACAAGATGACCGACTCCATGCAGAAAGCGCTGGACGAGACCAACCGCCGGCGCGCCATTCAACGCGCTTACAACGAGGAACACGGCATTACGCCGGAGAGCATCGTGCGGCCGCTCGACATGACGCTGGTTGCCGTCGCTAACGCAGACTATGTCGACCTGACCAATGAGGCGGAAGGTTTGCCGGAGTTCCGTTCCCAGGAAGAATTGGACGCTTACATTGTCAGGCTGGAGAGTGACATGCGCGAAGCCGCCAAGCGCTTCGAGTTCGAACAAGCCGCCCGGCTGCGCGACACGATTCGCGATCTGCGAACCAAGGAGTTCATGTTCACGTAGTTCGAACGTCTCATGCTGGTCTTCACCGCAGAGACACAGAGGAGAGACAAATTCATTCGAGGCATCGGTCTATCTACATTGAGATCTCTGATCTAACAAAGGCTCTGCCGTAACCGCCTTCTGACCCTAGTTTTCTCTGTGCCTCCGTGTCTCTGTGGTGAAAACTACGCGTTCGTCTGCTTGTCTCTGTGAAGACAATCACTGCGTCAGCACCATGATCGGCTGCTGCAGCGCGCAGGAAGCAGTACAAGCAGGGTCCTGCGCAGGCGCCGCTATCGTCGCCGACACAGAGTCGTTCACGGTCTGGATGACGCTGGTGGAAGAGCCGCCCTGGTTGGCCACGTAAACCTTGGTAGATGTGGGATCGGCAGCGACAAATATAGGGTTAACTCCGACGGCAATTGTCTTCAGCACGGCGAAGCTGGTGGCGCTCACGACGGACACGTTATTGGAGCCGGAATTCGCCACGTAGACGCGCGAACCGTCCTGTAGCGCGGCAATTCCCGTGGGCGCGGTACCCACGAGCACCGGCGGAGCCAGCGACGGGATGGGCGGCGAATTGGCAACATTGACATTCGAGGCATCGAAGACACTGACCGTGTTGTCGCCCGTGTTGGTGACGTAGAGCCGGTTGAGATGCGGGTCGAGGTAGGAATACGTCGGATTCACCCCCAGCGGAACCGATGCTGCTACCGCAGGAGTGGCACCCGGCGTAAGGATGTCGAGGGCACCGGGACTGACTCCGTCGCCCTGGGTCACGACGAAGATGTAACTGCCGTCGACACTGGAAGTCGCGTAGACGGGATTCAGCCCAATGCCGTCCGATGGCATTAACGTCTTCACCACCCCCAGGGTCCCTGAATTCAAAACAGTGACAGAGTTGTCTCCCTGGTTCAGGACGAAGATTTGCCCCCCGGCGGCCGCCTGGACCATATTGACCGGGTTCAATCCC
>DATCCF010000357.1:0-11138 GCA_036511435.1 Terriglobales bacterium
AGTTTAAGAATTACTGTAGTCGAGCGAGCACGGGTAGAGCGGCGCTTCAGCGCCGCGTTCCCGCTGATCCTTCACCTCCGAGCCGGCTTCAGCCGGCGGCACCTAGACTACACAAATAACTAAACCGCTCTAGCCCGAGAATCTCCTCCGCGGGATCCCCTACCTCCACCTCGATCTCAGGCGGGTACGCGAGATCCAGGCCGGGGGGAATCAGTTTACGCATGCTTTCCCGATCCTGTCGCTTCCACTCAATTAGGTACGAATCCGATACCGCCTTGCTTTGGATAACGTGAAGCATGGTCAACTCAGCCCGGTCCTGCTCGGCGAGCGACAGCGCGTAGGTCAGGGCCGCCACGGATCCGGAAGAAAAGTCAGTAGCATAGAGGATGTGGCCAAATCGATCCAAAGACAGCGGTCCAACGTGAGGTCCGACGCTAAGCACTGGACAAGTCGCGTGGCGAATTACCTTCTCCGCGATGGACCCCATGATGAGCATGTTGATTGCTCCGCGTCCATGTGTATCCATGACAACCAGATCGATGTCCTGGTCCGACACGACCTGTAAGATACTCTCCCACGTGTCACCGGACCGCAGGATCACTTCGTGGGGAAAGGATTTCAGGTCTTCTCGCTGCTCCAATTGCGCCATGCTGGCTTCCGCGTTGTGCTGCGCCATGCCCATGAGTGGAGGCCAGGTATCGCCGCCCACGGTGGAGACTTCCGCGGGAATCACGTAAGTAAGGAAGAGCTTTGACGCGTAACGCCGAGCCAGAGCAAGGGCACATTGCAGGGCATTCTGCGACTCAGGGGAGAAATCCGTTGCTAACAAGATTTTGCTAATGCCTATGCGTGAGAGTGTTGCTTGAAATGCCATAGCACACCTCCATAAAGCCAGATGAAATCGGTGGCCGCGACTACGTAGCGGCTTGGTTCACCTCCTCACGAGTGTTGCCTTGCTGAAACATGGTACTCGCCCCTCTCGTGCCAACGTGTGCCTGAGCGACACCGCTCAGGAGATTCCATCAAGCCGAAGGTGGTACGCCTGGCGCTGTCGCAAACGAATTGAACGCAGCCAAAATCGAGTCGAGTCTCAAGGCCGGACCCTGGATAGGCGGGGATTGACCACCGCCGCTCGGCTGGGGGTAGTTGACACTCGGCAAAGAGACCGGCTTGAGTGCTGAATCGCGCCCTCGACCAAAACTTGCAGTTCTTGCATTGCATCACTCACCTCCGCCTTCGATGTCTCGTCTGAGAAATCAGGACCAGCGGCCGTCACACATCTCCTGTCCGCTATCGGTCCGCAGTCTCAGTCCTCACTTCGCCCGAGACTTGGGCAGTCGCCAACCTTCCGAAGGAGCCTTTTCCCCATGGATAGCCAGGTTTCAGGCTGCTGGGGCAAACCGCGGTTGTGCTCCGATTCTTCCGCGAGAATTTCGAGCACTAGGCAGCGGCTTCAGTCCTGAACAAGAACGGAAGTAGCATGCTCAACCGACTGGGTGCAGATCGTTAAGCTGCTGCGCTCTTGCTCTTGAGCTGCAGCTCAGCTTCAGCAGCCAGCCAATCTTCTACCGCGTGCCCGTCCACCATTCCGCGCTGCTCGTAAAGCTCATACGCACGCTCGCGGATAGCCTCTTCGGTCACGGAGGCGGTCGCCGGCTCCGAAGCGGAAACTCCGGCTATTGGCTTCTTCTCAGACGTTTTCATAGCGAAGCTCCTTCAGGATTTGCCACGCATAGAAAGGAACGGGGTCGAAAAGTCTCTCGAAGGCGCGGCGCTCAGAGGCGCGGAGGGACACCGAATGACCTCGCCTGCGTCATTGGTTATTAATATTATGTCTCAGAGGTAGTCACCCACACAAGGCCTTACGATCACATTATGCTGGGTTGTTCCACTTTGACACGCGTCCCCGGGTCAGCAGTGGCCCACACCGTATGGGGCAAACATTCCACACTCTGTAACTTAGCAGTCGCGCTGAAGCGCATCGACGACAATAAGGTCGAGAGCACGATGAAGAAGGCTGGCACACCGGTGATGACCGTGGGGGCAACAGTCTCGCCTGACGGAAAGACGCGGGGCCAGGACGTAAATAACACCAGGGATGCAGTTTGAATTTCACAGGCCCTAGCGTGGCGCTCCGGATCTGTGGGAAACTGTCGGTATGTCAGAGAAACGAGCAAAATCCGATAAAGCACAGCGACAGGCCGATCAACTCGAAAAGAAGGCTTCCCGCCGTCCGGCACAGAATCAGAAAAAGAAACCGCCCCGCGCGCATGTCGATGCGGCGCTTTACGCGGTTGACAAGCGGATTTAGCAAGAAGCTGAAGAACCACGGCACGCGGTTGCGCTGCACTTTTTCCATTACAACTTCTGCCGCGTTCACAAGACGCTGCGAGTCACGCCCGCGAGGGAAGCGGGTGTGGCCGATCACATTTGGACACTGGAGGAACTGAGCAATCTCCTGCCAGCGTTGCCTTCGCCGTCACACCGCATAGACAAGAAACTGCTACTGAAAGCTCTGAGAGAATACGCTATTAGCATGACAAACGAAGAACGCAAAGAAGCCCTTCTGAAACTGGAACAGACCTACGACCGACTGTGTGCTCAAGCTAAAGACCTGGTTTACCAGATGTCGCGAGAACCTGCCGTAAGCGCTCGTAATCAGTTCCGAGAGAAGCTGATGTCTATCGATCAGCAAAGAACTAACCTATATGCAGAGATGGATGCCCTGTGGAAGTCAGAGTGACCCACTACCTGGAATCAAAGTAGCGCACTACCAGGAATTGACTCGAAAGGCCCCCTTTTTGGGTGCTCTCAGAGGCAATAACATCCCCGATAGAATGGCTAGGCACGAAGACAGTTTCCCAACCGAGGGCCTGATCGGCAGTATTGGTTGTGCCCACCAATACTCGATCCTCGCTGTACCGATTGCACTCAGCGCGGGACATCGATAGGCGGCTTGGGGAGTGCTGCCGCATGCAATTCTCCCCACGCCTTGACTACCCTCTCGCGGATCTCCGCCGTCATCGCGGAGTATTGTTCCTCAAGGATTGGACCCGGCTCCGGCGGTTCGACCGGATCGAGTATGCGGACGCGAAGCTTGGCAAATCGCCGGAATCTCTCGCCGCGCGGCCAAGCTTCGTGGAACCCCTCGATAGCGACCGGAACCACTGGGCAGCGTGTGTGGATTGCCAAGATTGCCGCGCCCTTGCGGAACGTTTTGGGAACTGCGTCGATGCTGCGCTCTCCTTCGGGGAAGAGCACCAGCACACGCCCGTGGCGCAGCCCGTACGCACCCGCGCGCATGGCGGGCACGAGGTTAGAGTCGGGGTCGATGGGAATCAGCCGGACCTTCTCGCCGATTCTCTGCATGAGCTTGCCACCGAAGATCTCGCTTGTACCGACATAGAAGATTTTCCGGAAAATGCGGTAGGGAAGGCTGGAGATCACTGCCGGTGCATCCAAGTAACTCTGGTGGTTGGGCGAGAGTATAAATGGGCCTTGCGTCGGGAGCTTCTCGAGTCCCTCGACTTTCATCTCGAACAGGTCGCGAAATACAAAGTGCAAAATGCGGCCGGTGAGAAACCACAGTGGGGCTGTAATCGGATGTTCGTGATCGATTGTCGCGCGTTCCGCCTCACTCGGAAGCGTAGCGATGATCTCTTCCCATCCTCCCGAGGCGCGTGCGTCCGCCCCGCCTGAATGCCCTAGCACCGCATCGACCAGGTCGCGGACAGTGTAAAGTTCTGCTGCAACGGCATCGGGCACGTTCGCGCCCATTTGCTGATCCAGGGACGCCAGCAGTTCAACCCGCTCCATCGAATCCACGCCGAGGTCGAGTTCCAGGTTGTCTGCCGGATGCAAGGTGTCCTTCTTCTGCTTTGTAGCTTCGCGAATGATCGCGACGGCTTGGTTCACATCGGGCCTCTGCAGCCATGCAGCATCTTCTGCGGTGAGCTTGCGTTCCGCGCCGGCCCCCGGCTGCGCGCCTGCGCCACGTCTTATGCGTTGCTCAACCTCGAAACGCTTGATCTTGCGAGTTGTGGTGCGGGGCAAGTCCTCCTGCCAGATCTCGTAGCTCAGGATTCGCTTGGTCGCAGGCAGCTTTGCCGACAAGCCCTCGATTTCGAATCGCAATGTGACCCCGACATTTGCGATCTTCTGGCGCCGCAGGTTGTCGAAATCCGGCACGATGACGGCATGCAGACGCTCGGAATACGGCTCGCCCGGTGCGCTCTGCAAGCCAATGACGCAGACCTCCTTGATGTTCGGCGATTGCGCGTAATGCGCCTCGATTTCTTCCGGGTATACGTTTTTCCCCGAGCTGAGCACGATGACGTCCTTCTTGCGGCCGGTGATGAAGTAGTTGCCGTGCGGATCGCAGTAGCCCAGGTCGCCCGTGTAGAGCCAGCCCTCGCGCAATACGGCTGCCGTCGCGTCCGGCCGTTTGTAGTAGCCCTCCATGACAATGCCGCCGCGGATCGCGATCTCCCCTACGCTGGCACCACCGTGCTCGGCCGAAGGCGCACCGCCTGCGATCCTGAATTCCACCCCGGGGAGGGGCATGCCCACCGAACCCATCACTACGTGGCCCGGCGAGGTGACGGACGCGCCTCCGCTGGTTTCCGTGAGGCCGTACGCCTGCAGCAGCGTGAATCCCATTGCCTCGAAGTCGCGCCCAATGGCCGCATCGAAGCGCGAGCCGCCGGTTATGAGGTATCGCATCCGCGAGCCAAGCATCTTGTGCACGCGGGAAAAGAAGACTTTGCCCAGATTGAGCCCACGCTTACGGGCGAACGCCGCTATCCACAGCATTGCTCGGAAGAGCGAACGAGTCAGTGCCCCGCGCTGCTGCACTTCTTTGTTGATCCGCTCGTGAATGAGGTAGAAGAACTGCGGCACGCAACAGAACGTCGTGATGTCACGCTCCTGCAGCGCTCGCAGCAGTTCACTGGTGTTGAGCGATTCGAGGAAGACCACCCGCATGCCGACCGCGAGCGGCAGCAGTAGGTTTGCCATCTGCGCCAGCGCGTGGAATAGCGGCAGGATTCCGAGGATTACGTCTCGCGGCCCAACGTCTATGACTGCGAAGATCGATTCGGCCTCAGCTTCGAGGTTGGCGTGCGACAGCATGACGCCTTTCGGATCGCTGGTCGTCCCCGACGTGTACAGAATGGCGCCGATTTCGTGCGCTTCAGGAGTAACTGGCTCAAAGTCCCCCGGCCCGGCCGCAAACATGTCCATGACGGACGGGAACAAGGCTTTTTCCGGAACGGGGTCGAGCAGAACAATCTGTGCCGAAGTTTCGGCCACAGCCTCGTGAGCTACAGGGAGATGAAGCGTGTCACAGAAGAGGAGCACGGAATCGCTGTCGAGCAGCAGCTTACGAACTTGTTCGGCGTGGAATGCCGTGTCGAGAGGAACAGCAGTATTGCCGGAGGCGAGAATCCCGAGATAGGCGGCGACCCATCGCGGATGATTGGCGGCCAACAAGGCGCACGGCGATCCGCGCTTCGTACCACGCTGCAGCAGCCATCGGCCAACCGACTCCGCCATTTGACGCAGGTCGGCGAAGGTATAACTTTCAACAGGCGACACTCCGGCCATGGCCGCCGAACCCTCATGTTGCAGTTCGACTGCAACCGCGTTCGGCCAGCGTTCTGCCGATTGCAGAAAGCGATAGTAGAACATCCCCGAGAGATCGTTCTGATCTGGAATGAATGCTGAATGGCTATCTTACGCCAAGCACTCCGCCACCCGCCGTGATGATGGGCCGATCTCGAATTTCTGCTCTTTGGCGTTATCGAATACCACCCGAACCGACTTAAACGACAGTTTATAAGATATGGGTCACGCTGCGCCAAAAGCCCGCCCTGAGAAAGTTCCTACCGCCGACGTCCGGGCCTATGACTTCTATCTGCGCGGCCGCCATTTCTTCCACCAGTTCCGGCGGAGGGGTCTTGATCTCGCAGGCGAAATGTTTGCCCACGCCATCGCCATCGATCCGCGTTATGCCCGCGCCTATGCCGGCATCGCCGATTGTTGCGCCTTCCTCTACGTGTACTGGTAATCTAGTCAGGCCAATCTCGAACAGGCTGACGAAGCCAGCCGGAAAGCCTTGGAACTCGATCCCGAATTGGCCGAAGCTCACGCCTCCAAAGGACTCTCCGCCTCAGGTCCACTACTCCTGGTAGCTCGCACCCATCACACAAGATTTTCCGGCCGGATCGGCAGCCGCCGGATGCGCTTCCCGGTCGCTGCAAAAATCGCGTTGCACACCGCCGGTGCAATCGGCGGCGTTCCGGGCTCTCCGATCCCGCTCGAAGGCTGATCGCTCGCCACGATGTGCACCTCGATCTTCGGCATCTCAGTCAGCCGGAGCATTTGGTAATCGTCGAAATTCCCTTGCTCCACGCGCCCCTTATTGATTGTGATTGCGCCTTTGAGCGCGGCCGTCAGCCCGAAAACGATTGCGCTCTGCATCTGCGCCTCAATCGTCAGCGGATTCACCGTCCTCCCGCAATCCACCGCGCAAACCACGCGATGCACCCGCACCTGGCCGCTCTTCTTGTCCACCGACACCTCGGCCACTTCCGCCACGTAGCTCCCAAACGAACTCAGCACTGCGATCCCGCGGTATCGCCCGGCCGGCAACGCCTCACCCCAGCCCGCTTTCGTCGCCGCCAGTTCGAGCACACCCAGATGCCGCGGCGCTTTCTGAAGCAGCCGCCGCCGGAATTCGTACGGATCTTTTCCGCTGGCCGCCGCCAGCTCATCCACGAAGCTCTCGCTGAAAAACGCGTTTTGCGAGTTTCCCACCGATCGCCAGAACCCCACCGGGATCCCTGTCTCCGTCAGTTGGTAGTCCACGAGAATATTCGGAATTGCATACGGCAATTCCGCCGCTCCCTCCACGCTCGATTCATCCAGCCCGTTCTTCACCGAACCGGGAAAAAACCGTGACATGATCGAAGGGCAGGCGATCCGGTTCGACCACGCCACCGGCCAACCTTCAGCATCCAGCCCGGCCTCGAACCGGCTGTACGACGCTGGCCGGTAGAAATCATGCTGCATGTCGTCCTCGCGCGACCACGTCACCTGCACCGGCACGCCCACGGCTTGCGAAATCTCCACTGCCTCGATCACAAAATCCTGCTCCGCTCTCCGCCCGAATCCTCCACCGAGATACGTCGTGTGAATATTCACCTGCTCGGGTTTCAGCCCGGCGATCTTCGCCGCCGTCATCTGGTTGACGGTTTGAAATTGCGTTGGCGCCCAGATATCGCACCCGTTCGCGCGCACGTGCGCCGCGCAGTTCATCGGCTCCATCGTCGCGTGCGCCAGGAACGGCGCTTCGTACACCGCCTCGATTTTCTTCGCCGCGCTTGCAAATCCCGCCGTCACGTCGCCTTCCTTCCGCGCCACGGCCCCGCCCGGCTTGCTCGCTCCCTCCTCGAGCATCTTGCTTATTGCCGCGCTTGTCAGCGAAGCGTTCGGTCCTTCCTCCCACTTGATTTCGAGCGCGTCCCGCCCCTGCATCGCCGACCGAGTATTGTCCGCCACGACGGCCACTCCGCTCGAAATCTGCACCGCGTGCTTCACCCCGCGCACGGCCTTCGCCTTGACCGCATTGAAGCTGGCCACTTTCCCGCCGATCACCGGACACCGCGCCACCACCGCGTGCAGCATTCCCGGCTGGCGCACGTCAATCCCAAACTCCGCGCGCCCGCAAGTTTTGTCCGCCGAATCCAGCCGCTTCATCTCCTTGCCAACGATCCGGAATTGCTTCGGGTCCTTGAGCTTTACGTCGCTCGGCACCGGCAGTTTTCCCGCCGCTTCCGCAAGGCTTCCGTAACTCAGGCGCTCCTTTGTCTGCGTGTGGATCACCTGGCTGTCTTCCGCGCGGCACACCGCCTTATCCACGCCCCACTTTTCCGCAGCGGCGGCGATCAACATCTCTCGCGCCTGCGCTCCGGCCTTCCGCAGCGGCGTCCACATCCCTCTCACGCTCGTGCTCCCGCCCGTTCCCTGCATTCCAAAGACCGGGTTCGCGTATTCCTTCGCCGCCGGCGCAAACACAGTGCGAATCTTCTTCCAGTCGCACTCCAGATCTTCGACGATCAGCATCGAAAGCGACGTCACTACTCCTTGCCCCATCTCCGATTTGTCAATCACCAGCGTGACCGTATCGTCCGTCCCGATCCGGATCCACGCGTTTGGTGCAAATGGCACGGCCTCAACCGCAGCCGCCGCGCGCGCCTCGAGCCGATTCGGCAGATAGAATCCAATCACCAGCCCGGTCGCTCCTGCCGCCGCACCCTTCAAAAATTCCCGGCGATCCACTTTCATCGTCGCGCTGCTCATTCCGCGCCTCCTGCAGCCGCGCCCACAGCGGCCGGCTCATCCGGTGTCATCGCTGCTGTCTCTCCCGGCTTTTTCGCCTTCTTCTCCGGCGACGCTTTCTGCCGCGTGGGCGCCGCATGCATCTGCGCCGCGCGGTGCATCGCTGCGCGAATCCTTTGATAAGTACCGCACCGGCAGATGTTCCCGCTCATTGCGTCGTCAACCTCCGCATCGGTGGGCTGCGGCTTTTTCGCCAGCAGCGCCGCCGCAGACATGATTTGCCCGGACTGGCAGTAGCCGCACTGCGGCACGTCCAGTTCGATCCACGCCTTCTGCACTGGATGGCTTAGATCGGCCGAGAGTCCCTCGATCGTGGTCACCTTCTTCCCGGCGACTTCTGAAACCGGTGTGATGCACGACCGCGTCGCCTCGCCGTCAATATGCACTGTGCACGCCCCGCACAGCGCCATCCCGCACCCAAATTTAGTTCCCGTCAGATTCAACGTGTCGCGCAACACCCACAGCAGGGGCATCTGCGGATCAACGTCCACGCTCTGCGCTTTCCCGTTCAACGTAAACTGGATTGCCATGCAGACCTCCTGCGAAATCTCTTCCCTCGCTACGGTATTATCTCTCTTTCTTTCTCGCGTAGAAAACCAATCTTGGGAGTAGCGCCGGCGTCTCGCCGGCTCCTTGGTCTTCGGTTTCACTTCAACATGCGGTAGTTCACAGTTGTGGGCACGGCCGACGCAATCGTTTGGACCCGCACAATTCGATTTTGGCTCTGCCTTTGACAGTCTCCAGCACCAATCGCTCCAATAGCCACGGTCGGGCTCGCATGGGTAGAATCGAGGACGCGTATGGCCAAACTTCAGTCAAAATTGCAACCCAAGTGGACAGATGTCAAAGCAAAACTCGCTGATTTTGACCGGGCAGACATTGCTGGGCTTGACTCAGTGTCTCTACGGCGGCGGAACGAATAGTAAAGGAAAATCGTCGGAGTCAGCTTTTCGAAATGCGGCCCAACACGAACACCGTTCAGTGATTGATGAAGAAGCTACTGTCTGCCGCGTAAGAGATGGTCGAAGGCGGCCGTTGGACGCTCAGGTAACAGCTTTTTTTCAGCGACATCCTCATTCTGATGCGCGATACGGGAATGCGGAACGAAAGAGAACTCTACCGCATGGGCATCGAGAACATAGATTGGAACAAGCAAGTCATCTTCGTGCCGGACAGCAAGACCCCCGAAGGAAGGAGAATGGTCCCGATGAGCGACAGGATCCTAACTCGTTTGAGGGAACGCTGCGGCTCGGTGGCGCGACGGGTGGGTTTTTCCATCCAAGCGCTCTCGATCCGGACATCTCACCACGATGGCGAAGCAGTTTCGTGAAGCTCGGGCGCTAGCTGGGCTTCCCGAAGAGTTTGGTCTTGTATTGTGGGCGGCACGACTATGGCACGCGGGTTCTGAAGAAAACCGGCAACCTGGCTGCCGTCATGAAGACGATAAGACACAAGGATACGAAGACCGCGATGCAGCACCAGCATCCCGAGCTGGAGATCGTCGCGCAGCACTGAACCAAGCAGAAACGGAACGGGAAACCCGTGGGTGAGTGACCGAAAAAAATTTACGGCACACTTTACGGCACACCCGAAAACGTGAACTCCGGTAAGTTGTTGAAAAAGGATGGTGAGCGCGGAAGGAATCGAACCTTCAACCTACTGATTAAGAGCCAGATTTCAGCACTTGTTGAATGTTGTTGTCAGAGGGTCGTTGCAATTGGTTTGCATTGAAGCGCTTGCACACCGCTGTTTGCTAATTGTAGATAGCTGAAGATCGCTAGTGCTTTCGACAGCTACATTTCCGTCTACAGCCGAGTGAGGTGACCCCCTTCCCTGAGACAATTTCCGTTTCGACACTCCGCAGGCATTGATTTTTCGAACCCTTCACGTAAGACAATCTGGTCTTCCAACACTCAACGACACTGCTGGATTCAAGGACTCATCTGGTTGATTCTCCAGCAGGGATGGGGTCTGGGGAAGGGACGGCGGTTGAGTCCCTGCCCCAGACATCTCTGTCGAAGCTTCCTCCCCCGATTCGGGAAAAAATCTCACTGTAGCACCGAGTGTTGTTGCCTCGCTTACTTGCCTAGCTTGCTCTTCGAATTCTTCCGGCGAGCGATAGCCTAATGCCGAGTGTAGCCGCTTCTGGTTGTAATACCGCTCGATGAACTCCTCGATGTTGCTCCGCAAGTGCTCCAGGTTCTCGTACTCGTTCGCGTAGATCTCTTCCCGCTTCAGCGTTTTGATGAAGCTCTCGCAACTGGCATTGTCGTATGGGTTAGCTGGCCGGCTCATGCTCGACACCATCTCGTGCTTCTTGAGGATCGCAATATACTCTCCCGAAGCGTACTGGATGCCCCGATCGGAGTGGTGCACCAGACCGGGCAGCGGCTTTCGTGTCCCGATTGCCATTTCCAGTGCCTCGGTCGCAAGTCGGCTCGCCAACGTGCGGTCCAGCTTCCAACCTACGACTTTGCGTGAAAAACCGTCGAGGACCAGCGCCAGGTACACAAACTCCGCTTTCAGCCGAAGGTAGGTAATATCGGCTATCCACAGCTGATCAATCCCAGTCAGCTTCATGCGGCGTGCGAGGTTGAGATAGATATCCAGCGCATGGTTGGAGTCCGTGGTCCTGACGAAGCGCTTAGGCTGCACCGCCAGCAAACTATCTTCTCGCATGATGCGCGCCACCCGTTTGCGATTGACCACCATCCCGCGGCGCCTCAACGCCGCGGTCA
>DATCCF010000358.1:0-3516 GCA_036511435.1 Terriglobales bacterium
CCCCAACTCAACTTTGTTGGCGACATGCCGCAGTTGATCGAGAAGGACCTGCTGGTTGCCAGAGAGCATTCTGCGAACCGCGGCGGGGCTGTCGGCGACAACTCCAAAGGACATGGGCAGCGGTGTGCTCTCGGCCATTAGTCCTTTCAAGACTTCGTGATGGGCCGCCAGACGGGCACGCTCGGGGCGCACATTGTCGCCGGCTACATCGCTGACCACGGCTGCGATGTGTCCCGCCGAAATGGAATACAGCCGGTGTTGATCGATGCCGCACGCTTCGTAAACCCTGTCTTGACCAGCAGCGACGATGGCGTACAGGTATATTTTCTCCGGTGCCGCTACGCGCTTCAGCGAGCGTTTGGCAGGTGATTTTGCAATTGGGGTGCAAGCGGTGCTCACGTTGTTCCCTCCGTACAGCAGCGGGCGCGGTTGGCAAGTAGGGGCCGGCATCGCCCAAACCGCGTCCTCAGTACCGGATCTTGAACGGCTGCGTATGTCCGCGGGAATGGCGGCCTATCCCGGCTTCAACTGTTTTTCCCTTTCGGTCGGCTAAGGCCTGGAGGAGGCCAGTCTGCTCAGCATCGATTTCCATCAGCCGCGCATCCAGCTCTGCCAGGCGGCGCAACGTACTGGTTCGCTCGGTGGTACGCCGCGCCTTCTCCAGTTCCAGGCAAGCGACCTGCAAGAGCGCCCGATGGGGAACCGCAACCAAGGCCACCTTTCCTGCCAACGTGCGAATGGTCCTCAGACCTCGAAGTGGGATGGACATGATTACCTCTTTTCACGTTCCGGTTTGCGGCGGTTCTTGCTGTGTTGTGGCCGGTCGCCGCACACGGTGCGAATGGTTTCATTCACCTTTTCCGCCATAAGGGATTGGCCCTGATGGGTAATCTTGGCGGTGTCGGTGTTGAGTACGTCGTGGCAGATAGTCTCAAAGACGGAATCGCCAACTTGCGCGGAGCCGTTGTGGTGGGCGAGGATACGGGCGATGGCGATCCCCGCTCGGATGGTGGGGCGATGGTTGTTGACACCCACTCCACGGAGCTCTCGGATGATATCTACGATTATTTCCGCATCCGACTGGAGAAGTCCGGACTTCGCCATGGCGATCGCGATCTCAGTCTCGCGATCCAAGTGTCCAAGGCTCATCGTAATCAGGCGGTCGAGCAGTGCGTCCTGGGTCTTATGTACGCCGGCATACTCTTCCGGGTTCGAGGTAAGAATTGCGCGAAACTCAGGGTGAACGTGTAGATTGCCCTCGCCTGACCGGCGCAGATTGGGCAAGTTGAGAATCTTGCCCTCCAGTACGCTGAGCAGGACATTATTGGCTTCGGGCCGGGAGCGATTGAATTCGTCGTAGACCAGCGTAAAGCCCTTGATACAGGCGGTTGTCAGCCTCTGGTCTTCCCAAACTCGGTTCAAGCTCTCTTCGGTCCTTACGACGGAGTGAATGTAATTGTCCACCAGCTTGGACTTGCGATAACCGGAATCTTTGCCCACCAGATCGGAACTGGCATACTCGTCATCGCCATGGATAAGAACCACGGGCCGGCCTCGCTTCCTGGCAACGTGGAGCGCTAGGGTTGTTTTTCCTGTTCCCGCCGGCCCCGCAAAGTGCAGCGCGTATCCGACATCCAAGTAAGTAAGCGCGCGGGCGGTGAGACTCTCAATGTAGGGAGTTGAGACGAACGAATCGCTGGGTTCCGGAACAACGTTGATGTCGTTAGCCGGTACGTTTAGCTCGACATCTTCGATGGTCTTGGAACCGTCGCCAATGGCTGGCGACTCCTCACTGGTGATGCGCTCGGCGATGGGATCTCGCATAAGCTCAAGGGCTGGCACGATGATTTGAACTCCTTCCAATTAGCTTTCACTGCACGTGGGCATGGTTCCCCCTCGTTCGTCTTCCGTCGCGGGTGTTCCTCGCACCAGGCATGAGTTTCTGCTTTCTGGTCTTCGGTTTATTTGAACAGCGGCGTTGGGCGTACTTGAACCCAGGCTGGCCAAAGCCTCGCGGACGCCGCCGAGGTCCTCCCGGGTTTTCTTCCGGAGGTCGGAAACCTTTTCCTTAAGGTCACTCAGAAAAACGATTCGGTCGGCTCTCCGCGGAGCGATTTCGACAAAGTCGTTCAAGAATTGAGCCAACATTTGGGACACATCACGCTTGCGGTCCCTGGTCTCCCGTCGTACGCCGGAGAGTAATCGCTCACGTTCCTGTCGCAAGGTAACGATCCCATCACAAATCCGAGTCATACCTTCAGAAAGCGTGCGCACCCTCGTCCTCCTTGGCTTCCTCTGTCGGCACTAGCGAGATGGATTCGGCACAGCCATGGTCATGCCTGCCGCAGGCTGCCCCAGGAGCGCCGGGCCATCGCGACATCATCCCGCGTGTCCTTTTCCAGTTCGGCTACTACCTGTTTCAGGTTATCCACGAAGCTCTGCCGGCTATTGTGGGCGCCTTCAGCTTTCCAGCTGCGCGCGTCGGTAAAAGCTGCGCACGTTTCCAGGACCTCCACTTGGCGTGCCTTGGTCGCCTCAGCGAGCTTCTTCTTCAGTTCCTGACGGTCCGCTCGCAGCACCTGGATCTCCTCGCACAACCGGGTCATGTCTTTCGTTAATCTACCCACGGGTTTCCTCCTTAGATCGTTGCTACATTGCTGCAGTTTCGGTTTTCAGCCAAGCCAAGGGGGCCGAAATCGCCCCCCAAACTTGGTTTGTGGTTATGTCCCCAACCATGCCCTAGGCGGGAGCCGCAGCGTTGGCAGTCAGCCCGATGGCTTCCGCATATTTCAGGTAGGTTTCAACCGACGCAATCACCACCCGGGCTTCCACTGATAGCAGTTCGATCCCGACCAGCGAAACTTTGGCCCAAATGTCGATCACGATACCTTTGTCAAGAATTCGATCGACCACTTCCGCTAAGCTGGAAGAGTCGGTGGACTTTTGAACTTTCGCCATGATATTTCTCCATTTCTTAGAAAAGACTTATTAGCCTTCCTAGCAAGAGAAAGAGCACGTCACGGGCCTTCCACGACACATAGCTTGGATTTCCCAGTTCTTCAGAGCTGTACTTGTAACGAAGCAGAGCGATTGCCATTCTTTATGAGCAAGATCGGGGTGAATCAAAAAAAAATACAACCATGCGATTGCGATGAGAGTGCCTCCTCTTAATCGGCAACTGAGGAGTTCATTCCATGGAGCGCGTGCCCTTACAGTGAGCCATATATTCCCCTTGTTTATGAGATTCATTTAATGTCTGACAAAACGGCAAAGTTGTACGGCGGCCAAGGTCCGCTCACCAGCGGTTTTGTTAGTCCGTCCTTAAGACATTGCTGGCTCGCCACACGAAAGGCCTCGATCGAAGTGCGGGGTACGAGGAAGTAGACAGACAGCAGAAGCGCTCCCCGGGAAGGCAATTCCACCTTGCGTTGCACGAACAGGCCGGACAGCGGTAAGCAAAGAGTCTTCACCAATTGGTCTCGCCGTTCGACCACTTGATCGGCGCCGTTGTAATAC
>DATCCF010000359.1:0-17787 GCA_036511435.1 Terriglobales bacterium
CGTTAACGTTCGTCGTCTTTTTCGCGGACAGTTTCATGGCGGAGTAAGAAGATGAACCGATAAGGAAATTCTAGAGTAGATTTCGCGAACAGACGCGGGAGCGGTGAAAAATTGCGAACATTGCCGACGGGCCGAGGAATCTGAGCCTCTCCCACGCCCGCTTTTGCTTGGGTGGGATTCTTGAGGATACGAGCAACAAGTAGTGGCAGCGGCTGGACGGAAAAAAGCAGGTCCCTCCGCTCGGGCTCAAGCCCTCGGTCGGGATGACAGAATGAAAAAGTGTCGCGAGACGCGGCATTGAATAAAGCGCCGCTCCACCAGATGGGCTGAAACCCGATCACTAAAAGCTAACAGCTAATTGCTAGCTGCTAATTGCTGCTGCTGATCCCCACCAGCTTCTGCTCTTTCGCCGCGTAGTGCGAGTCCACGTACTCGTCAAGAATCTTGATGAACTCCTCGACAACGTGATAGCCCTTGAGCGTGAGCATCAAGCGGCCGTCAACGTACACCGGGGCCTTCGGTTCCTCGAATGTGCCCGGCAGCGAGATGCCGATATTGGAGTGCTTGGACTCTCCGGGGCCGTTGACAATGCAACCCATCACGGCGAGCTTCATCTCTTCCACGCCGGAGTAGCGCGTCTTCCATACTGGCATCTGCTCGCGCAGGTAGCTCTGGATCTGCTCAGCCATCTCCTGGAAGAAGGTGCTGGTAGTGCGCCCGCAACCGGGACATGCGGTGACCTGCGGATTGAAGCTGCGGATGCCGATGGATTGCAGAATCTGTTGTGCGACCGTGACCTCTTCGGTGCGGTCGCCATTGGGCGCGGGGGTGAGCGACACGCGAATCGTGTCGCCAAGGCCTTCTTGCATCAACACGGCGAGCGCAGCCGTGCTGCTGACAATGCCTTTGGCTCCCATGCCGGCTTCGGTGAGACCGAGGTGCAACGGGTACTCGCAACGGCGGCCCAGTTCGCGATAGACGTCGATCAGGTCCTGCACTCCGCTGACCTTGGCGCTGAGGATGATCTGGTCCTTGCGCAAACCGTAGCTGACTGCGAGATCGGCGGAGCGCAGCGCGCTCAGGACCATAGCTTCCATGGTCACGTCGCGCGCGTCCTTGGGATCGTCGAGCTTGGAGTTCTCGTCCATCAGGCGCGTCAGCAGCGACTGGTCCAGCGAACCCCAGTTGACGCCGATGCGCACCGGCTTGTCGTTTTCGATGGCGACTTCGATCATCGTGCGGAAGTTGTCGTCGTCTTTCTTGCCAATCGAGACATTGCCCGGATTGATGCGATATTTGGCCAGCGTCTGCGCGCATGCGGGATACTTCTTCAGCAGGATATGGCCGTTGTAGTGGAAGTCGCCGATGATCGGCACCGGAATGCCAAGGCGGTCGAGTCCGTCCACAATGTGAGGCACGGCAGCCGCGGCGGCGTCGTTGTTAACGGTGACGCGCACCAGTTCGGAACCTGCGCGGGCCAAGGCTGCACACTGCCGAATGGTGCCGTCAATATCGGCGGTGTCCGTATTGGTCATGGATTGCACCACAATTGGTGCATCGCTGCCGACCCGCACTCCGCCCACTAAAGCTGTGTAAGTTTTTCTGCGTTGAATTTGAGCCATACGGGACTACTAAAAGTCTAACACGGCTGCTGCGAGGTCCTGGCGCTTGGGACAGGCGCCATTAGATCGGGCCCACTGAAACGAATTTCGGAACTCAGCCGTCCAATACATGGAACCTTTTATAGAGGAGGCTCATCTTACCGATGAAATTCCCGAATCTGCTGTGGGATTTTTACCGGTAACCCCACGAAAATAAAAGGTTCACCGGGCGACAAATCGGTCCGATTTGGGTTTATAACAGGGCTTAGGGTATCAAAAGGTTGGAGTCTATATCCGGCCCCGCGATCCGGCCCCAAAAAGGTGTACATCATGCGTTACCTATCCCGTTACCTCGGCTGCTGCGCCCTTGCACTCATGCTGGTTCCCGCCGGCCTGGCTCAAGATAAAAATCAAACTCAAGAGAAGCCGGACAAAAACGCTCCCAGTCCCAGCACCATGAACAACATTGACGCCATCGGCAACCGCAACGTCGGCTGCAACAAGGGAATGGGAAATTGGTACTCGCTCGACAAGCAGGTGGCCATGGGGCGCGCGTACTCGCAGCAAGTGGAGCACAGCGCCAAGATGGTCAACGACCCGGTGGTCACCGAGTACATCAACCGGCTGGGCCAGAACCTGGTGCGCAACTCGGATGCGAAGGTGCCATTCATCATCAAGGTGATCGATACCGACGAACTCAACGCCTTCGCGCTGCCCGGCGGATTCTTCTACGTGAACTCAGGCTTGATTCTGGCCGCCGATAACGAGGCCGAACTGGCTGGAGTGATGGCGCACGAGATCGGCCACGTTGCGGCGTGCCACGTGGCCCGCGAGCAGACACGCGGCAATATCGCGAACCTGGCCAGCATCGCGCTGATCTTCGTTCCCGGCGGCTGGGCGGTGTATGAGGGGACGCAGGCCGCGCTGAGCATTGGCGTGCCGGCGGCCTTCATGAAGTTCTCGCGCACCTTCGAGGCGCAGGCTGATTTCCTGGGCATGGAATACATGTACAAGGCGGGATACGATCCGCAGGCGTTCATCTCGTTCTTCGAGAAGGTCGAAGCTCTGGAGAAGAAGAAGCCCGGCACGATCGCCAAGGCGTTCTCTTCCCACCCTATGACCGATGATCGCGTTGCGGCCGCACAGCAGGAAATGAAAACCGTTCTGCCCGCGCGGGATGAGTACATCGTGGACACCTCGGAGTTCGAAAACGTGAAGGGGCGCCTGGCGTCGATTCAGAACCGGCACAAGGTGCAGAACGATAAGGACAACAAAGACCGTCCGACGTTACGGCGTGCCACTGCCGACAATCCCTCCACCGATAGCGGCAGCGGCACAGGCAACAAGACCGACGACGACCGTCCCACGCTGAAGCGCAACGACGGCTCGCAGTCGTAAACGACATTTTCATACCCACTGAACTGAAAGGCTCCCAAGATACGGGAGCCTTTCCCTTTTTTGGGCGGTCCAGTGCCAGCGGGATTCGACCCAGCAATGCCTGGGCTTCTTCCCATGTCGGGAATCAGCAACTTTTTTGTGGCATTTCATTCTCGCGCGAACTAAACTCACCTCGACATTTGCACAATCTGATAGTTTCGGGCGGCCACATTTTCAGATGGCGCGGCCGGAGCAAGCGACGAAACCCTCGTTAGAGAAGTGCCGCAGGTGGTCAACAGCGCTCCCGTGGTCGCTGTTGAAGCGGTATCTTCACTAAGCCCAACTGACCTCGATATACCCGGAATCGAGTTCACAGCGACATTTGGAACCGAGCTTCCTCAAAACTCATGGTGGGACCGCCACCCCGCTCAATTTTCCACTTCCCGGTTCCCTGGCCGACATGTTCGCTGAAACGAAAGACGGACAAAAGAGAGGAGTGCTCGCTTTCCCCGAGGGATGTCCGCAGCATCCGTCGTACGGCCAGGGACACGCGACTGTCGCCAGCATCTGCGTCACCATCGTGAAGGCATGGTTCTAACGATCTGACGCCGCTCACCTCCATCCCGGGATTCGAAATTGTGCAGGCTAGCGAGGACGGCCTGTCGCTTGTGCCTTACCAAGGCTCAGACGGGGAGCAATTGACCGTGGGTGGCGAAATAAACAAACTGGCCGCCAACATCGGACTTGGCCGGGCGCATGCCGCGGTCCACTGGCGTTACGACTACGCCGATTCGCTACCGCGGGGCGAGGCCGTAGCCATCTCCATGCTGAACGACATGGCCCAATGCTGGAACGAACCTTTCGCGGGCTTCTCCTTCACCAAATTCGATGGTACTCGCATCACCGGCGTTGGAAAGAACCACTAGGGCGGTCTCAAAATCGTGTAGTCCAGCGCCGTCGAAAATCATTCACCACGGAGACACGGAGGGCACGGAGTTTTGGGTTCTATCAAGTTTTCTCCGTGCTCTCCGTGTCTCCGTGGTGAATTTCCTATGAGTGGGCCGCAGACCCATGTGACAGTCGTAATTTCCGCACAAGGATGTGCGACAAAATTCCACAATAAAACCGGGGCGCATGATGCGCCCCGGTCATGATCCATGAAGTTATGCGGTCAGGGAAGCCGTTGCGCCAGTCCGGGAAGCGCTTTCATCAGGTCGTTGTAAATCACGACGGCCGCGAACAGTATCAGAAAGACAAATGCGGTTTGATAGATGCGTTCCTTGATGCGCGGTTTGATCTCCCGTCGTAGTACGCCCTCGATGATCAGCAACAGTATGATGCCACCATCGAGGATGGGGATCGGCAGCAGGTTGAAGATGCCAAGGTTGAGGCTGATCATTGCCATCAGGCTAAGCAGCGGGGTCCATCCCGGCTGACGCGCCGCATCTCCGGAAGCGCGGGCGATGCCGATTGGGCCCTCCATTTGCTTGATGGACGCCTTATGCTGGACCAATTTGCGGACCAAATCCACAATCAGCAGCGAATACCTTCTGTTTTCCTCGAGGGAACGATTGAGCGCCTGAGCGAAGGGCAACTTATCGATTTGCACCGGCCGCGATTGGAAGCCCAGACGATAATTCTTCTGTCCGTCGTCGTCGGTTTGGACGGGCGTTATCTTGAAGCTTAACTGCTGCCCGTTGCGGACCGCAGTGACGTCCACCGGCTTGCTACCGTTTTGCCGCAGGTAATGGATTACGGAAAGCAGCGAGCGCATCGAAGTGCCGTTCACCGCCACGATCTCGTCGCCCAGCTTCAACCCAGCCTGTGCCGCCGGCATGTTGGGTTCAAGTTCGGTTACCGTAATCGGCTGGTCGGGCAGCCATCCAATGGCACCGTATGGGTCCGAGCCGTCAATCTCGGGCTGGACCTGCTTCTCCAGAATCTGGTTGCCGCGCTGGATGGCGACATCTATCGGTCCTTTGGAAGAGATAGCCACTTTCAGCAGGACATCTTCCCAGGTGGGATCCTGCTGGCCCTCGATGCGCACGATGCGGTCGCCCTGCGTAATGCCCGACTTGGCCGCCGGCGAGTTCTCGAGCACCCATCCCACCACGGCGGGCTGGTCGAGATAAACCGGATGCTCGTAATGCACCATGAAGACGCCGGTTAGAAGGACGACGGCCAGAATGATGTTCATGGCCGGGCCGGCGATGGCGATCACGAAGCGCTGCCAGCGGGGATGCGACATGAATTCGTCAGCCGCACCGCTGCGCGATTCCAGCGGATTCTCGCCCGCCATTTTCACGTATCCGCCGAGCGGCAGTGCGCTGATGCGGTAGTCCGTTCCACCGCGCCGGAAGCCCGTAAGACGCTTGCCGAAACCGATGGAAAACACATCGACTCGCACACCAAACCATTTAGCAGCGGCGTAGTGGCCGAACTCGTGCACCAGGATCATGATGCCGAGCACGACCGCCATTGAAGCGACCGCGATTAGAAACGATTCCATAAACCTCTTTACTGCGGGGAGCTACTTGTGCCGGGGGTGCCCCGTTCTAGCCCTCTCTTTTGGCTAGGGCGGGGAAGTCACGTTCTGGAGCCCACATATTGGATGCGGTCGCGGGCTCGGAGACGCGCATTATCATCGACAGCTAATACTTCCTCTATCGATTCGGGTACCCGCGCTGACGTTTCCCTGACAACCGCTTCTATTGTAGCCGGAATGTCCAGAAATCCAATACTACCTTCGAGGAATGCTGCCACTGCCACCTCGTCAGCCGCATTCAAGGCAATCGTCTTAGCGCCTCCGGCTTCGACTGCCTGGTAAGCCAAACGTAAGCAGGGAAACTTTTCCAAGTCAGGAGGCAGGAAATCCAGCCGCCGCAGCTCCTCCACCGGAAAGCGCAAGTCGGACTCGATGCGATCGGGATAGCAGAGGGCATACAGGATCGGTAATCGCATGTCGGTCACCGAGAGTTGCGCGAGCAGGCTGCCGTCCACGAACTCGACCATGGAGTGAATCGTGCTCTGCGGATGCACCAGAACGCTGACCTGGCTCGGCGGCATGTCGAACAACCGGCAAGCCTCGATCACTTCAAAGCCTTTGTTCATCAGGGTTGCCGAATCGATGGTGATGCGCTTGCCCATCTTCCAGGTCGGGTGGTTGAGCGCCTGCTCGACCGTGATACTGGCGAACTGTGCCAACGGCGTGTTCAGGAACGGACCGCCGGAGGCAGTCAGCCAAACCCGATGGACCTCGGCGCGGCGGCCACCGCGCATGCACTGGTGAATCGCATTGTGTTCGCTGTCGATTGGTAGCAGCCGCTTGCCCTGGCGGCGGGCCTCGGCGGTGATCAGGTCGCCTGCGGCGACCAGGCACTCCTTGTTCGCCAAGCCGACCGTCTTGCCAGCCTTGACGGCTTCGTAAGTGGCTTCCAGTCCGGCGACGCCCACGATGGCGCTGACCACGAAATCAGCGTCAGGATGAGTCGAAACCCTGACCGATCCAGCCGATCCATGCACCGTTTCAACCGCGCTTCCCAGCCCCGCCTTGTTCAGCTTGTCATGGAGTTGGTCCGCGGCTTCGGCGGTTGCCATCGACAAGATCCGCGGACGCCAGCGCCGTGCCTGTTCAAAGGCGAGACCCACGTTATTGCCTGCTGCCATGCTGATCACGGAGAAGCGATCAGGGAAGCTCTCGACAATGCTGAGCGTGCTCTTGCCGATGGAACCAGTCGAGCCGAGGATGGCGATACGCTTCATCAATGGGTCAGCTTATCAAGATTCCGCGAGACGTGAAGTAAATGGAGTAGCCTGCGACGTAGAACAGCCAGCTCATCGGTACGGCGAAGAGCAGGGCGTCAATGCGGTCGAGCACGCCGCCATGTCCGGGCAATAGACTTCCCGAGTCCTTCATTCCGGCGCCTCGTTTCAGCGCCGACTCCACGAGGTCGCCGAGTTGCGCGGCGAGATTGACGCAAAGTGCGAACCCAGCAGCCGCCCACCACGGCGCACGAAGGAAGTCGGGCCTCGCGTTTGCCAAAGAATGCATGGAGTAAGCGTAGCCGGATACCGAAGCCAAGTGAAGGCCATGCAGGGCCTGCCACATGGGGGTCAGAAAGCGAAACAGCAGGATGGCGACCACGACGGCCGCAATGGCTGAGGCGACCGCGCCCTCCCACGACTTGCCGGGGCTGACCCGCGGCGCGAGTTTATGCTTGCCGAGCGCCCGGCCGATATAGAACGCCGCCGTATCGCCGGCCCAAACTATCAGCATGACGAATAAGATGAATATCGCGCCATTCTCATAGGAGCGAAGTATGGGCAGGCCGAACAAGGTGAAACCGATGTAGGGCAACAGGAAAAAGGAGACACAGGAGTCGCCCAGCGCCCCCGAGAGCGGCTCGCGTCGCAAGCTTCCGATCAGGAACACAAAAGGAGAGCTCAATATAACTAAGAAAGCCAGCGCTGCGGCCATGCTGGAGTCTGCACGGACGGTAACTGGAACCTGCGAATCGGCAACGCTGGTGACGAACGCGCCGCACGTAACAAACAAGCTCAGCAGAAACAAATAGCCCAGCGCACGAAACGGCTTGAAGCCGGTGGCCGCGGCGATATCCAGATACTCCCTTGCCGCCAACAGGGCCACTCCCAAAACTAGCAGCGTGAAGAGCCACAGCGGCGCACGGAACAACGCCAGTACCACCAGTGGAATCAGGATGACCGCGGTCAGGACTCGTTTCACGCGGCGTGCCCGTTATCGTTGCCCAACCCGCCGAAGCGGCGCTCGCGCTTCTGAAAAGCTTCGATGGCCTCCAGCAATTGGACCCCTCGAAAGTCGGGCCACAGTGTTTCGGTAACGTAGATTTCGGAATATGCCACCTGCCACAGCAGGAAGTTGCTCAGGCGCATCTCCCCGCTGGTGCGGATCACCAGGTCCAACTCCGGCAAGCCGTTGGTGTAAAGGTGGGAAGCAATCGACCTCTCGTCGATCTTCAGGTGCTCGATTCCTCCGTTGCGTGAAGCCTCGCGCACCAGCGCGTTGAAGGAGTCGACCAACTCGCTTCGAGAACTGTAGTTGAGCGCGAGGGTGAGCACCATACCGGTGTTCTTTTCGGTCATCTCGCGTGCCCACGCCATGCGCTCCTGAACTTCCTGGGGCAGCTCCTGCTGGCGGCCGATGTATTGCAGCCGGATGTTGTTCTCCATCAAGGTGGGCAGCTCCATCTTGAGGTACCGGCGCAGCAGGTTCATGAGATAGCTGACTTCGCCCTTAGGCCGCTTCCAATTTTCGGCGGAGAACGAATACAGGGTGAGGGCGGGAATACCAATGCTGGCAGCCGTTTCGACCGTGGAGCGCACCGCAGCCACACCCGAGCGGTGTCCCGCGATGCGAGGCAAATGACGGCGCTTGGCCCAACGGCCATTTCCGTCCATGATGATGGCGATGTGGTGGGGCAGCCGCTCCGGATCGAGGCGGGCGTAAATCTCGGCCTCTTTGCGGTTCAGCCCGGCCGGCACTTGAGCGCGCAAGGCGTACCTCTAATAATCTACTGAAATTAGCATACGCCCCAGCGCGCTTGCAACGCTTGCAACGAAACGTACCCGCTTCCAGATGAGAGGAGCGTCAGGTTTCCATGGCGGAATTAGAGGTGAAATGAGCTGTTGCAGGAGGTATCATCGATACGCCTGCTCATTCATTCGTCTCGGTTTCTTGCGGTGAATTGAAGTAGTACAAGTTCGTGGGTGAGTTTCAACAGTTAGGGAGAATGGGCTATGCCTTTGCGAGATCCAATCGAGGAAAGCAGAACTCCCGAGGAGATTGCTGCCGCGCGAGCAGAACTCGAGCGCAAGAGTACAGAAGAACTATTTGCCGCAACCCTTGAAGGGGAATACGACGATGATGGCGCTTGGGAAGCCGTAAGCGTTTTGCAACTGCGGGGGACACCGGAAGTATTTGAACTGGCAAGGCGCTATTGCGAGTCGGAGAACCCAAAGGCGCGAGCGCGAGGGCTCAGCGTTTTGGCGCAACTGGGGTCGGGGAAGCCAGAGACAGAGCGCCCGTTCATGGCCGAGAGCGTGTCTATCGCAATCGATCATCTTCGGGATTCAGATCCAGATGCCGTTTCTTCCGCTGCTTGGGCTCTGTCCCATCTGGGTACTGAACCAGCAGTTGCGGCGCTGATCGACTTGCGAAAACATCCTGACCCAGACGTCAGGCAAGCCGTTGCTTATTGCATTGAGCTAAGAAGACATCCGGAGGCGGTGCCCATTCTCCTTGCACTCATGGAAGACGAGAATGAAGTAGTCCGGGATTGGGCTACATTTGCGTTGGGGTCAGGGGACCTCATGGAAGGCGGAGTGTGGCATCTCCCCGACTCGCCGGAAATCCGCGCCGCGTTACGCCGCCGTGTAGGAGATACATACGAAGAAGCTCGACGCGAAGCGATCTGGGGATTAGCCAAGCGTAAGGATCCTTTCGGATTGAAGCTGTTGCTCGATCACCTCGAGTCCGAAAGCTGGTGGAGCGGCGATGAAGATACTGCAGAAGAAATCCTATCGGTGAAGACGGACGCTCCAATCGAAGAACTTCGTCAGGGGTTGCGCCGGTTATTGGCGTGAAATCCCCTTGACACCACCAACCAAGAAAATGCCGGGGCAGCGAGCCTCGGCATTCTCGGCACCGTTAAACGCCGCCCTCTTCGGGACCTCGAGTTAAGGTCATCTACTCTGGCTTTACGGCTGTTGCGCTAGGCTAGGGTAAAGCTTCTTCCAGAAGGCGCAGCGATGCTCGGCGCCAGCATCATATTCACCTACTTTGCCGGGTTCGAAGCGAATCACACGCGTGCTGGACTGAAACATGCTCCAGGTCGGAGAGTCCGTACTGATCGGAGTACCGGTTCGGGCAAAGCTGGTCCAATACTCCACCATCTGGTCGGCAATTTTTTGCGAGGCCGGAGCCAGGTCAGGGCCGTCGAGCTTTGTCGTGTTCGAGAAATGCGGAAAGAAGTATGGGAGTTCTGCGGAATGTACAGCGCCCATCTCGAATCCGGGATCGGTAGTCACGGGAGGAGCATTGGGATCCGCAAACTCATATTCATACACCTTGATTAAGCGGGAGGCGGTCTCGGCTGTTTGCAGGAAACCGCAATTATTCAGGGCGACCGCCGGATTGTAATCCGACAGCACGCTACCCAGCGCAGCCGGAGGCGAGGAGTAGCGAGCGGCGGGATATTCCGCCAGTACGCTTTCTGTATTGTCGCCGTACACGGTCTTCAAGTAGGTAGAATAGTTCTGCGCAGTGACCGTTTTTCCTGCCTGCACGTCATACGCGACATAGAGTCGAAGCTCATCGTGGTTACCTCCGTTGAGGATCGGTACGAGCACAAACTTGCCGCTTCGGATCGCCTCATCCCCTTGTAGCGGCTGAGACTTGTTGCCCACGATCGGGAAAAAAGCGGTGCGATCGCTGCCCGCAACCGCACTGCCCGCTTCCAGCAGCTCTTTCACCGATTTCGCCTGCATACAGGAAAGAGCGCTTGCCTGATCGCTGCAACCCGCCTTCGCGGCCACCTTGACGCCGATCTGATTACCTTGCTCTACGGTATGCATCTTTTCCATGCAGGCGGCGCTCTGGATGATGGCCTTCTGGAATAGACCGCTGGTGGCTTGTGGCGCCAGCAGGTGCATGCAAACCGAACCCGCGCCCGCAGACTCTCCGGCGATTGTCACATTGCCGGGAGCGCCGCCGAAAGCTGCGATGTTGCGCTGGACCCAGCGCATGGCTGCGCGCTGGTCTTCGAGACCGTAGCTGCCATCGTAGTCGCGATCGAATGCAGGATGTCCCATCAATCCGAAGACACCGAGACGGTAGTTGAACGAAACCACCACCAGGTGCCCGCTGAGAGCCAAATGAGCCAGCGGGTAAAGCGAACTGGAGCCGCCGACGAAAGCACCGCCATGTATCCAGACGATCACCGAAAGCTTGACCGTAGCCGGACTGCGCATCTCAGGAATAGTCACGTTGAGGAACAGGCAGTCTTCGTTGTACGCAGCCTCAGTGAGGCCATAACGAGAGAGTTGCGGGCACTCATTCCCATACCGAGTGGCGTCGAGCACCCCCTTCCATGGCTTGGCTGGTTGCGGAAGTTTCCACCTCAGCTTTCCGGTTGGCGGAGCCGCATATGGTATGCCCTTGAACTCGCGAACGCCATCGTGGAGGGTGCCGCGTACGCTTCCTGTGGAGGTGACCACCAGAGTTTGGTCGGACGATAATAACGGTGTAGACGCAGATTCGGTCGTTAAGCCAGCCGAGCGTGCTGGCTCTATCATTTGCGCCAGGCTAAAGCCGCACAGCAACACCAGCAAAGGCTTTGCAATGCGCTCCAGATTGCAAGCCCTTGATCGCCGCTGAATTGTGGTCATGCTCTTTGATCGGCTTCTTCCACGGCTGTCACAAACCATCTCTTCCTTTGCCATAGGTCCCGTCCTCTCTCTTGCCCTACCACTCCTCCTCTAAACAACACTGGGCGATGATGGAAAGTCGGTGATTTAGGTCACAACTCCCGGGCCGAACAGCGCAGAAAGAAAATGCCGAGGCAGCGAGCCTCGGCATTTTGCGGTCGATGTTTACTTCATGCGGATTTCAGGTCTCCGCAAGTGCCGTTGAACACATCGAGCAAAAGGTCGATGCGGAGAACAGAACCCGTCAAAAAATCCTGACGGCCGCGAGCATAGTGCTCTTACGCGCCCCGCCGTGGATGCAATACCATGTCGCGCACCTGGGCGAGCACACTCGACAACTGCATGGCATTGAGCTTCGAGGTGAACTCAAGCAGCTCGGCCACGAACGGATCGGCGATCAGTTCGTTGATCTCGTCGTCGCGCGACGGTCCGCAAGCCCGCAGCAAGTCGGGGATGCTGACTTCCAGCGCCATCGCCAGCCGGTTGAGCGACGACAAAGTCGGCGTCGCCTTTTCGTTCTCGATCTTGGAGACGTAAGTACGAGGGACGCCCATCCTCAGCGCAAGCTGGCGTTGGCTTAGCCCGCCGCGCAGGCGCAAGCTGCGAATGGCCTGCGCCACTCGCACTTCGCAATGAGTGGAGGTTGCCGGGGCTGCGACCGCCAGAGACGGCGCGAAGATTGGCTCCGGCTCATCCTCATCCAGCGATGTGCGGCAACGACGGCAAAGATTGTTAGTAGTTTTAAACTGGACGAGATGACATTGGTCGCATCTCACCACTTCCCGGGAATCTACCGGCGCGAGAGTCGTGGCCATTCGGGTTGCGCGAGTGCCAGAGCAGGCACAACATTCAACTCAAGCGTAACTTTGCGGCATTCCTCTGCTAGAGTCAAGTGGATTGTCGGGTGAAAACCGAGAAAGCTGTGCAAATCCGTCAATCGCACGCCAACGAGGCGGAAGAAAACCGCCTGAAACACGGGAGAAACACGGAATGGTTCGCTCCGACGCGTGGTGTTTACTAACTGAGTTCACCCAGTCAGAAAGTTTGCGCAAACATGCTCTCGCAGTGGAGGCGTGCATGCGTGCCTATGCCCGTAAGTTTGGCGAAGACGAGGAGCGCTGGGGAGTGGTCGGGCTGATTCACGATTTCGACTACGAGAAGTATCCCACCGCGGAGGAGCACCCCTACAGGGGAAATGAAATCTTGAAGGAGCGGGGCTATCCGGAGGACGTCCGTCGGGCCATCATGTCGCACGCCGATTACACGGGCGTGAGCCGCGAGTCGAATCTGGAAAAAGCGCTGTTTGCCTGCGACGAACTGGCGGGCTTCATCACCGCGACGGCCCTGATCAAGCCCAACAAGTCGCTGACCGAGGTAGATGCGAAGTCAGTGCGAAAACGCATGAAGGACAAAGCCTTTGCGCGATCCGTGAGCCGGGAAGACATCGTCAACGGCGCTGCCGGCCTGGGGGTCGACCTCGATGAGCACATCGCGTTTTGTATCGAGGCGATGAGAGGGATTGCCGGGGAACTGGGGCTGGCGGGAAAAAATGGATGATGGGAGGAAGCTACAGCTGGGTCGGCCATCTTCGAGCTGCGTGAAAAACTCTCAGCACTTCGATTTCGCCAGCGCGTACACGATAAGGGACGATATAAGGCGTTCCCGAAATGACTAGTTCGCGTGTTCCCGGCGCCCGCCCAGGACGGCCAATCGCGGTGTGCGCTTCCAGCAGATCGACTGCCCGGCGGATCCGTAGGACAGTTCTAAACGCGGCGGGCGGGTTATCTTTGGCGATATGCTCGAAATGGCCGCCAAGGTCGGCAAGCGCTGCCCGCAGCCACTTAACGCGCACGCTTCGCCCACTTCTTAAACATTTCCTCTACTTCTTCTTCGGTGGCGAAGTCTCCCGCATCGGCCTGCTGTATCGCCTTCTTGATCTCTTCAATCTGCCACTCGTTGAGGGCGACGTATTCCCGGATGGCTTCCGCGGCAAGGAACGAACGGCTGCGCTTGGTGGTCTTTGCCAGTTTGTCGAGCTTCTTCTTGAGCTTACTATCTACTCTGAGAGTGAGAATGCTTGAACTTGCCATACAAAGTATTATAACCGAATACATTCGATGCGGGAGGGACCCTTCGATTGTGCGGTTCTTCATCTGCGGGCCGACAACCCTCGCCGGATCTGCCTGCTAACGCGACCCAGTACCTCGGCTGTTCTGCCCGGAAGGTTCGTGTTACAACTTGAACGGACTCGCCTATGCACACCAAGCGCGCTACGATCGTATTTCTTTCCGCGCTGCTGCTGATTGTGCTCGGGCTCGCGTTTGTTATTACGCAATCCTTCCTGAAGCCGTTTGCCTTCGCGATCATTCTCGCGGTCGTCTTTTATCCGCTGCACGAACGCATTTTGCGAAGGAACAAGGGGCGGAAGGGCGGCGCGGCACTGCTTTCCACGCTGCTCCTGATTCTGCTGTTTGCGGTGCCGGGTTTCATCATTACCGTGCTGGCGGCCAACGAAGCCTTAGTGGCGGCGCACTACTTGGGTCGTAGAAGTATCGAAGAGGGCGGATTTCCCTCGCTGATCGTGACCCTGGCTAACCGCCCCCTCCACTACATTGGGCACTGGGTTGACCTTTCCAAATACAATCTGAACGCCATGATCAGGGCCAACGCGCAGAAGGTCAGTGTCTGGCTGGTCGGCTTCGGCGCCAACGTCTTAAGTAGCATTGCCCGCTTCGTCATCGACGCGCTGATTACGTTCGTGGTTGTGTTCTTTCTGTTTCGCGACGGAGCGCAGTGGGCGTATCGCGCGGGAGCGCTTCTCCCGCTGTCTCGCGAGCAGGTCGTGCGGTTGTACCGCAATATCTCTGACACCATCGTCGCCAATGTCTACGGCATTCTTACCGTTGGCGTGGCGCAGGGCGTGCTGGTCGGTGTCGCTCTGCGCATCGTCGGCATGCAGTCTTCTCTGTTGCTGGGCCTGGCCACCGGCTTTGCTTCTATCATCCCAGTTCTAGGCTCGGCGCTGGTTTGGGCTCCGGTCGTGATCTACCTGCTGGTAACCGGTTCCATTGGGAAAGGATTGTTCCTGCTAATCTGGGGAGGGGTGGTGGTGAGTAGCATCGACAACATCCTTCGCCCCTGGGTGGTGGGCGGGCGCGTGGAGTTACATCCGCTGGTCCTGCTTTTCTTTATCTTCGGCGGCGTGGAAGCGTTCGGGTTCTTGGGATTGTTTCTGGGCCCGGTTGTGGCATCAGTTCTGGTGGCGATCTTCGACATTCTGCGCGAAGAACTGAGCCAGGGCAAAACCTTGCCCGCGGGGGGTGATACGTGAAGCCTCACTCGCCGGAGAGTGGAGAATAGATCTCTCCCTCTTTACGTTCTCCGATGTCTTGCAGTGCGCGGATCGCGTATTCCTGGAAATGTGGGGATTTGCGGTGGGTCTCCAAGGCAGCGTCGTCGCGATACTGCTCGTAGATGAAGAAGCGCAGCGGATCCGTCCGGTGCCGATGGACGAGGTACATCAGGCAGCCCGGCTCTTGCCGGGAAGCGGTCTGAAGCTTGCCGAATATCCCAGCAACTTCGTCTTCGTGGCCCAGATTTGCCATCCAGGTCACGGCCAGCACGACCATGCTCGTCCTCCAGGGTACTTATTTAGGTTTTCCACTGACGCGGTTTAGCGTTTTCGCGAACTCGGGAATGAACATGGTCTGCTCGCGGTCAGGGCCGGTAGAAACAATGCCGACCTTGGCGCCCGATTCCTTTTCGACGAATTCCAAATATCGTTTCGCCTGCGCCGGTAGCTGATCGTAGTTGTCAATGCCAAATGTCCTCGACTGCCATCCCGCAAGCTTGGTGTAGATCGGCTCGATCTGTTCGTATCCCGAAGCCTGCGCGGGAATCTCTTGCGTTTCCTTCCCGTCAATCTTATAACCGACGCAAATCGGGATCTCAGTCTGATCATCCAGCACGTCGAGCTTGGTCACGACCAGCCAGCTTGTGCCGTTGATCATGTTGGAATAGCGCAGCAGCGGCAAGTCCAGCCAGCCGGTCCGTCGCGGACGCCCGGTCACGGCGCCAAATTCGTTGCCTTTCTTGCGCAGCGCCTCGCCGACGGCATCGTGCGATTCCGTCGGGAAGGGACCCTCCCCCACGCGTGTGCAGTAGGCCTTGGTTACGCCGATCACCATGTCGATTACCGTCGGGGGCACACCGGTGCCGGTCGCTGCTCCTCCGGATGTCGCGCTCGAAGAGGTGACGAAAGGATAGGTCCCATGATCGATGTCCAGCATGGTGCCTTGCGCCCCTTCAAACATTACCGACTCACCCGCGGCGATGGCCTGGTTGAGCAGCAGCGCGGTGTCGGCTACGAAGGGAGCTACACGATCCGCGATCGCGGCATAGTCGGTGAACATCTTGTCGGCATCCAGAGGCTCGCTGTTAAACAGGGCGTGCGCGATGGTGTTTTTCTCGCGGCAGGCATTCTCAATGTGCTTCTTCAGCAGGGTCTTGTCGAACAGGTCCTGCACGCGCAATCCGCTGCGCGCCATCTTGTCTTCGTAGGTCGGCCCAATACCCCGCGAGGTGGTGCCAATCTTCACTCGGCCGGGAGCGTTCTCCGAAGCCAGTTCAATCATGCGATGGTAGGGAAGAATCACATGCGCGCGGTTGCTGACAAAAAGATTGCCGTCCACGTGCACGCCGGTGGCACGTAGCGCGTCCACTTCCTTCATGAAGGCAAAGGGATCGAGCACAACCCCATTCCCGATTACCCCCCGGCATCCCTCGCGCAGCACTCCGCAGGGAATGAGTTGAAGGATGAACTTCTTGCCTTTGATGGTCACCGTGTGTCCGGCATTGTGGCCGCCGGAATAGCGCGCCACTACGTTGAAGCGTTCGGAGAGAACGTCAACAATCTTGCCCTTACCTTCGTCGCCCCACTGCGCTCCGATAACCACTGCTGTCTTGCCAGTTCTCAACTTCGCACTCCATTCACGGACGCCCGGTATCGAGCGCGAACGACCGCGCAGATTCGCACACAACTCGTCTGATTGCAAAACAAGATCAAAATTCGGGGAAATTTAGGGAGACGAACCACGTACTCTCGATTTTACAGGTTGAACTCCGCATGGCGCAATCTGGCTCACTACCAGGGGATGTCCCAATGGATGAGGGCGTTACTCCGATACAAGAACGAAGGCCTTCTACTGAAACCCGCAGACTTAAAGCTTCAGCCGCTCTTCCACCCGGGTGAGGCGGTTGTCGATGTTCACCACTTTACCGGTCAGGTCCGCGAATTTCTGGTCGATGCCTAGAAACCTGGCATTCACTTCACTGCGGAATTGATTTAAGTCGGCATGTATCTCGGCGCGGAAATTCCGGATGCTCGTGTTTTGGGTGTAGAACCCGATTAGCATCACCAGGATGGGCAGCACGAGAGCAGTGAAGAACTGAGCGCTCGACATAGGCCCATTTTACGGCGTCTGAGAGGATCGAACACAAATTATTGTACTGCATGCCTAGGGGCTATGAATCGACCGCAAGGCAGATTGACAGCGGTCCTAATTCGAATAGGCCTTCCTCACTCGGATCCACAGATAAGCTATTAAGCCGTACAGCGTGGCATTGGTCAAAGGGCTCAGATACCACCAGGTCGATGAGATGTCGGTTAGCAGTAAGACTGGACACAGCAGGTAAGGAATACGTAGAACTGCGGTCCTCCAAAAATTGCTTGCCCTGGGACTGAACAGCAGCACCGCGACGAATCCAAAAAACACGGGCAAAAGGAAGCCGATGGCAGCCGCGATGCCAACTCTAAACTTCAGGTAGTGGGCTAATTGTGTGTTGCTGATTTTGTTGGCCCCGGCCACGGCTCGCCCTTCCGAACTTTTTCCTGAAAAACTCTGAGCGATTGACGCAGCTCCTTAATCCTCCGCTTCGCGTGGGCAAGTGCGTCTTCCCAGCTCGCCAAGTTTTCCACAGATTTATTTGCGCGGGCTATTGACATTTTGCTTAGACCGTCTAAACTAGCTGTGTAAGGACGTGATGCCATAATGCAAACTCCATTTGAACAGACAATGAACGAACTGTTCCAGAAACTTGAAGCGGCTGCCAAGCGGCGCGTGGAGGCGGACATACAGATCACCAGCAACAGCGCCGCAATCAGGGCACTCGCCGGGACTTGCGAGGATGAGGAAAAGAAGACGGGCTATTTGGTTCAGCTCGATGAAATCTGTGGCAAGCCCGGCTTTAAGGATGTTGTTTTTTCGACTCTCAAGGCGCACCCGAAGGGACTTACCCCGAAAGAAATCAGATGGTGGATTCTGATGGGGAAAAAGATGGACCTTTC
>DATCCF010000360.1:0-7367 GCA_036511435.1 Terriglobales bacterium
GAACGGCTTTGGCAAGTTCAGCTTGTTGAACAGCACGTCGCCCAGTTGCTTGGGAGAGTTGATATTGAATTCGAAGCCCGACTTGTCGTAAATCTCGCGCGCCTTCGAGCTGATCTCTCGCTCCAGACGCTGTGACATCGCAGCCAGTACCTCGCAGTCGAGCTTGACGCCGGCATCCTCCATGCGCGCCAGCACAGGTACCAGCGGCAAATCAATCTCGTCGTAAACCTTGCGCAGGCCGGTGTTCTCGATCTCGCCGCGCAGCTTGCCGGTGAGCCGCAACGTGACATCGGCCGCTTCGGCGGGAGAAGGACCTAAGATCAAGCTGAAATGCCGCTGCGCAGTCTGCGGCAACGCGTAACTAGCAGCGTTCGGGTATGTGGGATCGAGCAAGTAGCTGTACAGCAGGGGATCGTGCTGCACGCCCGCGAGCGTCAGGCCGTGCTGCCCGAAGACATGCATCGCTGACTTGTAGTCGTGTACGGTCTTGGGTATCGCCTCATCGGCAAGCGCCCGCTTCAGGGGCTGGGCAACTTCCGAGTCATCCAGGGCTAGCGTCAGCGCCTTTCCCGGCTCGGCAGAAATCGCAATGCGGAGAGTTGCCGGTACGGGCGCGATCTGCGGCGTCGCTGACAGGGAGAGTTGCTCGTTGCCCTGCTCCTCTTCACTTTCTTCTTCGGCGGCAGCGGTCTGCTGTACCGCCGATTCCAAGGCGATGGCGAGCACTGCCCCAGGCTCGGATGCGAGCGCCAGAACAGCCTCGACCTCGGCGGCAGATTGTGCGTCGCGATAGTCGGTCTCGCCGAGTTCGACGCTTTCACGCAGAAAGTCCTGCACCAGCGTGGTGAATTCCAGTTCAGTGAACAGCGCACGAGCGGCCGTCGCGTCGGGTTCTTGCGCGCGCATGGCTTCAGGCTCGAACTCGACGGCAACATCCGTCTTGATGGTCGCGAGCTGTTTGCTCAGCAGGATGGCGTTGCGATTGTTCTGTAGCGACTCGCGGTAGGCTTTGCGCTCGACTTCCTCCGCATGCTCCAACGCGTTCTCCACGGTGCCAAAACGCTGGATCAGTTCCACCGAACCTTTGTCGCCGATGCCGGGCGCGCCCGGAATGTTGTCGATGGCATCGCCGCGCAGCGCCATCACGTCAACCACCTTGTCCGGCGGCACGCCCAGGATTTCTTCCACTTTGGCGGCGTCGCAGATGAGATTGTCCTTGGGCGGGTTGAGCACGCAGGTGCGCTCACTGACCAGTTGCATCATGTCCTTGTCGCTGGACACCACAAACACCGAATAACCCGCGTCGCCGGCTTGCCGCGCCAGGGTGCCAATCACGTCATCGGCCTCGAAGCCGGAGGCCTCGATCATGGGGATTCGATACGCCTCAAGCGCGCGCCGGATGTAGGGCACCTGCTGCGCCAGATCTTCCGGCATCGCTTTGCGATTGGCCTTGTAGCCGCCATAGGCCACGTCAACATAGGTCTGCGTCTTGCTGTCGAACTTGCGCAGGCTCGGCATCGCGGTGGCCTGCTCATCGCGAAAGGTGGGAGCGGCCACATCGAAGACGGCAGCCAGGTATTGCGGCTCAAAGTCCGCTCGCAACTTGCGCAGCATGTTGACGAAGACAAAGGTGGCGCTGGTGGGAATGCCGGTTTTGGTGGACATGGGCCGCTGCCGCGCCATGGCGTGGTAGGCGCGGAAGATGAACGACATCGTGTCGATCAGGTAGATGCGGCCTTTCGATCCGGTTGGCTCAGCGGGAGCCGTAACGGTGGCTTTGGCTGCGGTTGCCGGTTTCGCGGCGCTGGACACGGTAGCGGACTTCGGAGTTTTCTTGGTGGAGGGCAAGAGAAAATTCTAACAAGTCGCGGTGAACCCTGCTACCGACAGCAATACATAACTGCTGAAAGTGGTGTGAAAGCGATTTATCGCCAGTAATGAGGACAGCCGACGTGGGAGTCGCCCGTTCAGATGAGTGCGCTTCAGATGTGATGAGCGCCGCCGGAGGCATCTTTGATCGCAACAATGGTGGCCAAGCGCTTAACGCTAAGCTGTAACACCTAATCGACGTCCTTGTCTCGTGCTACGCGTGATGTTTCTTTGGTCGTAGCCCGCAGCCAGGGTCCTCTGGGACCAATCACCTCAGAAATCTCAACTTCTTTGTTCTCAATCTCAACTTTGGTGAGAACAAAGTTTTCCAGGGCTTTCTCCGTCACTAGGCCGTCAACCGTACGAGCAGAGACTGAAGCACGCCCAACAGCGGTCACTTCTTTGACTCGTTCTGAATCCTTCATCGAGGCTATCTTTTCCTGAGTTGATAACCACAGCGGATTGGCAGATAGAAACGAGTCCGATTGAGCTAGTGCCCCTAGCGGATTCCACAGAGTCGATTGATCGTTTGCTCCCATCAAGGAAGTGAAGGTCGGCCCGTTCCGGGCGGCATCAGGGCTAAGCTTTAGCACAGCCTTGCTTTTGTATTCATATATCACGGTGACAAAGCTCACAGCGGAGTCAATTTCATAAGTCGTACCGTCCAGAAACCTTGATGCTACGGGCTTCATTTCAAGAACATCAACATGTCCGCCATAGCAAGCAAAAATTTCATACATCAGGGCAGAACGGGCCGCCCGTTTGAGGCTCGCTGCGAAAACCGGAGCAACAAGTTCCGAAAACAATGAAGCTGGAACGAGTTGAGCTGCTGAGTCCGTAGTTAGCTGAGTGTGCCGAGGCGAATTGGCTTTGATAAAGCTGTCAATGCCCTTATACACCTCGATTTTGGCTCTGGAGCCGACGATATCTTGCTGTATTTGAGCCTTTACCGACTCTCCATCCCAGAACCCCGCATCGCTACTGACAAAAGCCGTCATGTCACCTACACCTTTGGATAGAGAAAGAACTTGATACCAAATGATCACATCGCGCAGCTCTTCGCCATCTAGACTCGCCGGAGGAATGCGCCTAATGCCTCTTATCGCAACCTCATTGATGTCCACCCCGGAAACGTCCGGGCTGTATTGAATAGCAACGCCGTTGGCTGGAGCCCTGAGTCTTTTTCTCAATTCGCGCACTTGATACTTCAGGTCGGGCTTCTGAAATTCAGTGGGTCGGTGGTCCAGCATGAGGTATCGAAACGACTTCCAAGACTTAGCGGTTTCACGCACTTGGGCCGTAAACCGCTCTATATACCGATGCACAACTTCTTCCCGCACTATTCGAGGAAGAACGAGCGTTGACCGTGTCTTTCGGATGTAGTCGAACAGGTTAGAAAAAGCGATTCCTTCCATGCGGAAGTCTGCCACATAGACATTAGAGTCAAGAATGATTCGCATGTTTTTTGCCGTTTCGTCCCAATACAGAGTGTATAGCGTCGAGAATACTTCATCAGCGGCCTCGTCATTACTCTCGATAACAGCTCATTGCACCACCAATTCCTGGCCATCAGCGCGGATTCGGAAGGCACGCCCTACTCCACGAACATGCAATCCCCATACGAATAGAACCGGTATCGCTGGCGGACTGCGTGTTCGTAAGTTTGTAAAGTCCGCTCGCGTCCGGCGAAAGCCGACACCAGCATTAGCAGCGTCGATTTCGGCAAGTGGAAGTTAGTCAGCATCGCACCTACAACGCGGAACTCAAATCTCGGATAAATGAAGATGTCAGCCTCGCCACGCTGCGGCGTGATGCGGCCGTCGGAGCTTTGCCGTGCGGCAAATTCGAGCGTGCGCACGGTTGTGGTTCCCACGGCCACGATTCGCCGCCCGGCATCGCGGGCGCTCTGGATGCTGAGCGCGGCGTCTGCCGAAATTTCGTACTGCTCGCGATGCAGCTTGTGCTCCTCTACGACTTCCTCGCGCACAGGTTGAAACGTACCGAGGCCCACGTGCAGCGTGATCTCGACAGTCTCGATTCCGCGCTGGTGAATCTGCTCAAAAATTTCCGGCGTGAAGTGCAGGCCCGCCGTCGGCGCGGCGACCGAACCGAGCGGTTTGGCGTAGATCGTCTGGTAAGACTCCCGGTCCGACGGCGTGTCAGGCCGATCGATGTAGGGCGGTAAGGGAATGTGGCCGATACGATTGAGCACGCCGAAGAAATCGTCCACCGGATCGAAGCGAAGATGGCGCTCTCCGAAAGTCCCGCGGCCCACGATCTCAGCCGCGAGTTCATGCGACAACGCGCCGGCCTCCCCACCGAAATAAATCCGCTCGCCCAATCCCAGCTTACGGCCGGGATGAACCAGCGCTTCCCACTCCGGCGGATCGGCGGAGAGCTGTTTTGTCAGCAGCACTTCGACACGGCCTCGAAGGAAGTCTTTCGTCGCGGGATTCTGGGTTGAGAGCCGCTGCGCCCGCGAACCGCTGCGATGTCCGAAAAGACGCGCGGGCAGCACCTTGGTATTGTTAAAGACCAGCAAATCGCCGGGCCGCAACAACTGGGGAAAGTCGCGAAATACCAGGTCGCCGAGTCGATCGTCGCTGCGGCTGAGGTGCAACAGCCGCGAAGCCGCCCGATCGGGCAACGGTTCCTGGGCGATCAGTTCCTCCGGCAGGCGATAATCGAAATCGGAGACAAGCACAAAGCGATTATGACTGACAGGACATACATCACGCTCAGATGTTCGTCCGCTCCTTTTCGGGAAACCGTTTCCTGCGGTAGGATAGCAAGCTGAACCTGCTTCAGGCGCATCCGGGCCCAATTTCATGAAGACCGAGCAACAACACAGGGACGACATTGTCCGCTTCGGCAAGATGCTCCACCAGACCGGCCTGGTGGCTGCGACCGACGGCAATCTCTCCGTGCGCCTGGAGAACGGAAACGTCCTGTGTACGCCGACACTCATGAGCAAGGGGTTAATGGAACCGCAGGACCTGGTGACGGTGGACCCGTGCGGCAACAAGGTGAGTGGTTCGCGGGGCGTGTCCAGCGAAGTCGCCATGCACCTGTTGATTTACCGCCTACGTCCAGATGTCGGCGCCGTGGTGCATGCTCATCCTCCCACCGCGACTGGCTATGCGGCTGCCGGTATTGCGCTGGACAGCGCTTTGTGTTCGGAGATTATCGTGACCCTGGGCTCGGTGCCGCTGGCGAACTATGAAACTCCCGGCACGCAGGAACTGGCCGAAGCGCTGGCGCCCCTGGTTGCCGAGCACGATGCCATCCTGATGGCGAACCACGGCGTGGTTACGTGCGGAGCGGACCTGCTCACCGCCTACATGAACATGGAGACCGTAGAGCACTTTGCCAAGATCGCGCTGGTGACGCATTTGCTGGGTAAACAGCAACCGCTGAGCGATCAGCACGTGGACAAGCTACGGGAGATGCGGGTGAAATATCGCAACCACGTCGCGGTGGGAAAAGGGAAAGAGTAGGTTTTCCGAAAGAGAGTGTGCCAGACCTGTGCCGTCCCTAAAGGGACGCAGTAGATTTTTCCCACTTTACCCAACGCTTACGATGGGAACGTCTGTCGTCCCTACAGGACTCGGATCTATTTCCCGCCTTACCCAGCACTCCGCCTGCGGCTGCGTGCTGGGCTAAACTGTGCCGCGCCTACGGCGCTGGATTTTCGCCTAGCAAATTCCACTGGCAACTACCAAAGCTCGGTCACATCTCTTTCTAAAGCCCCAATTATTGCGAACAATGTCGACGCGGGCCTGATGGTCCGACGCCGCTTTCCTCGCTAGGCTGAAATGCGAGAGGAAGCGCCTGTGTGTTGGTGGACGACTCGATACTCATTCTCCCCCGAAACTGAAGCGCATCCCGGCGCGGAAGTTGGCCCGCAGAGCGGGATATCCCAAAACCTCGTTGTAGTGATTGTTCAGCGCGTTATTCACATTCGCGTATGCCGTGACATGGTGGCCGATGGCGTACCAGCCGCCGAGATCGAGGCGGGCATAACCCGCGGCATAGTAGATGGGCGGAATGTATCCGAAGAGGAAGTCGGAGTCCGGACGTTGCCCGACTGCGGTGACGCCAAGGAATCCGCCCCAACGCTGCCGAGTATAGGTCAGCAGCATCATGCCAGCTTGCTTGGGACGCCGCAGCAGCGGAGCTCCCGTGCCGTAAATGCGCGGATCACAGCCCGCATTAGGATCGCAAGGCGGCGCTTGCTGAATCTGGGTTGAAGTGTAGGTGTAAGCTGCGGTCGCCGACAGATGGTTGGCAACACGGCCGCTCAACACCACTTCGGCGCCCTGCGCCATCGCACGATTGAAGTTGACGTACTGGCTGGTGTTGGTATCGGAGTTGTACACGTACTCAATCTGATCGCGGAACTGATTGTGGAAATACACGGCGCTAAGGGACAGGCGGTTGTTGAACAGCGACTGCAGTACGCCCGCTTCGATGGCCCGGTTCTGTTCCGGTTGCAGGTTGGGATTCGGCAGCGTGGGGAAAGTCCCGGTGATGCCAAATGTTTGCTCGAAGCTAGGCTCCTTGATTCCTTGCGAGTAGCCAAGGTGCAGGCGCGTGCCGCTGAAGACGGTATTTCCGCGTAGCGCCAGGAAGGTCAGCGAAGCGCGGGGGCTGACTTTGCCGCCAAAACTGCTGTTATTGACATAGCCAACGCCCGCCAGAATGGACAGCCGCCGCCACACGATGGTCTGCTGCGCGAACAGATAGTTATTGAAGCGCAGACCGTGCGTGGTGCTGATTCCAAAGTCCGAATTGTTGTTGATGTACCCGTTTTCGTCTTCAAAGTTGTAGCCCAGCGTGGTTTGCGCCCATGGCCGCGGGCTGCAGATTCCCTGGTAGGCGAAGCCGGCGAGGTTGTACTTGGCCAGGCTGTTGAAGGCGCTGTCGAAGGGCCGGTCAAGATCGTCGACAGGGTTCACGTTAAGAGCGACGTGGTGGTATTCGAAGCCGCTGAACTGGTGCTGCCAGGCGCCCGGCCCGCTGACCGTAAGATCGCCGCTGGCGAGGAAGTTATTCTGGTGCGCATATTGGTTGGGGTCAGGCGGCAGCTCGGGATTCCCGTTGAACCACCAGTTCGACTGAATGCCTGTCCAACTGTTGTAGTGGCGTGCGCGCAGGCGAAATGCCACGCGATCGGAAAGTCGCACGCCCACATTTCCGCCTTGCAGCGAATTCGAATAGCCGTCGTTCACTCCCTGGCCTTGCGTGTTGAACTGATTGGCGAACGCGTTGTAGTCGAAAATTCCGCGCGCTCCCGCGATCGAAGCGTAGCCTTGAGCAGTGGAGAAATTTCCGCCGTCGGCGCCAAATTGAATTTTCGGCGTGCGCGTGCTGCCGGTCGCCGTCCAAAGTTGCACCACGCTGGTCATGGCGTCCGATCCGTAAACCGTGCTCTCGGGACCGCGCTCCACCTCGAGCCGGTCGATGTTGTTCATCGGTACCACTCCGAAATCGAAGAT
>DATCCF010000361.1:0-3656 GCA_036511435.1 Terriglobales bacterium
CCTTGGCGAAGGGTTGCGCACCCCAGCTCCGTGGATCAATGTGATTGCAAATCCTTCGTTCGGTTTTCTGGTTTCAGAATCCGGTTCCGGCTACACCTGGTCAGGCAACAGCCGGGAGAATCAACTCACTCCCTGGTCGAACGATCCCGTGTCTGATCCGCCCGGTGAGGCCGTCTACATCCGCGATGAGGACACAGGTTTACTCTGGAGCCCGACGGCGCTGCCGGTTCGGGACGAAGCTTCGTCCTATGTAGCGCGGCATGGCCAGGGCTATAGCCGGTTCCAGAATGGCTCGCAGGGAATTCTGGCAGAGCTGCTCCAGTTTGTGCCCATTCAAGACCCCATTAAGATCTCCCGTCTCGTTCTGCAAAACTATTCGGGGCGTACCCGTCGCCTGTCCGTGACCGCATTTGCGGAATGGGTGCTGGGGAATTCGCGCAGCGCTACAGCGCCGCACATTATCACGGAATTCGATGCGCAGACGAGAGCGCTGTTCGCGCGAAGCGCATGGGGCGGAGAGTTCGGTGGGAGAGTTGCCTTTGTTGATCTCAGCGGACGGCAAACTTCTTGGTCCGGTGACCGCACCGAATTTATCGGTCGAAATGGAGTGATTGCGCGGCCTGCGGCACTTCAGCGAGGCGGGCCGCTTTCCGGAAGAGTGGGTGCGGGTCTTGATCCGTGCGCTGCGATGCAAACGCTGTTTGAGTTGCGTCCCGGTGAACGCGCCGAAGTCGTGTTTTTTCTGGGTCAGGGAAAAAGCCGGGAAGAGGCGCGTGAATTGATCGGTCGCTATCGCGCGGCGGACCTTGACGAGGTGTTGGCCGAGGTCACCCGGCAATGGGACGAGGTGCTCGGCACCGTACAGATCACCACGCCTGACCGGTCGATGGATATTCTGGTGAATCGCTGGCTGCTCTACCAGACGCTTTCCTGCCGGGTGTGGGCACGGGCAGCCTTCTATCAGCCGAGCGGAGCCTATGGCTTCCGTGATCAGCTGCAGGACGTGATGGCGCTCACTGTGGCCAAACGCGACGTCGCGCGGGCGCATCTATTGCGTGCCGCATCGCGGCAATTCATCCAAGGCGATGTCCAGCACTGGTGGCATCCGCCGTCGGGGCGAGGAGTGCGCACGCGTATTTCGGACGACCTGCTGTGGCTGCCTTACGCCGTAATCCACTTCATCGAGGTGACCGGTGATGTGGCCATGCTCGATGAGGTCGTACCGTTCCTGGAAGGGGACACCCTCGCTGAGGGACAAATCGAATCCTACTTCCAACCGCGGGTCTCAGAGACACGCGCGACACTGTTTGAACATTGCGCGCGAGCCCTGGACCGGAGCCTCACGGTCGGCAGCCATGGTCTTCCACTGATCGGCACCGGCGACTGGAACGACGGTATGAACCGCGTCGGACCGGGAGGAAAGGGCGAGAGTGTTTGGCTGGGTTGGTTCCTCCACACGATTCTCTGGGAGTTTGCCAAGATTGCGGACGCCCGCAGTGAGCACAAGCGCGCGGAGACTTGGCGTCTGCATGTCAGTGCACTGAAGGCCGCACTCGAACGGGAAGGTTGGGACGGGGAGTGGTATCGCCGCGCTTACTTTGATGATGGTACGCCGCTGGGCACCGTCTTAGACAAGGAGTGCCGCATTGACTCCATTGTTCAGTCCTGGGGAGTTATCAGTGGCGCCGCGGAACCGGCTCGCGGAGCGCGTGCCATGGCTGCGGTCAACCAGTATCTGGTACGGCGTCCGGAGGGACTGGACTTGGTGCTCACCCCGCCCTTTGATCGCACGGACCACGACCCCGGTTATATTAAAGGATATTTGCCTGGCATCCGCGAAAACGGCGGGCAGTACACGCATGCTGCCGTGTGGACGGTCCTGGCATTTGCGGCACTCAGCGACGGAGATAGGGCGGCTGAGCTGTTTCATATGCTGAATCCTATCAATCGCACGGCCTCGCGAGCGACGGTGCAGCGGTACAAAGTGGAGCCCTATGTGGTGGCAGGCGATGTTTATTCCGAACCTCCGCATGTGGGGCGCGGTGGATGGACGTGGTACACCGGGTCAGCCGGATGGCTCTATCGCGCGGCTATCGAATGGATCCTGGGAATCCGCATACGCGGAACGGTACTCTCGATCGACCCATGCATTCCGAAAAGCTGGCCGAACTACTCCATGAGTTTTCGTTATCTCTCGACGGCATACAATATCAGGGTAGAAAACCCGTCCGGCGTTTCACGGGGCATCGTTTCGATTGAAATGGACAGCAAGCCGGTGGCCACCTCCCCAAATATCCCCCTCGCCGATGATGGTGGGAACCATCAGGTCCGCATTTTTCTAGGGTAGACAGGATAGACGATGCTGCCGGGAGTGCCCGTGCTCCGCCGCAATTTTGTAGCGCTCAAGCGACGACAATTTCCAGTCGGACCTTGTTCTTCGCCAAAATGCTGTCCGGCTTGAAGTCATTTAGAATCAGCAACATTAAAAAGCGAAAACCGAGTTTTTGCGAAGCACAGTCGGCTCCGCATCGAACGAGCGCAGGCTCACGGCAAAGCAGTCATTGGCACGCTCGCTAATCCGGCTCCCGTATTGCACGTCTTGAGATTAATACAGTGTGCAATTTTGACCAGACAGCATTTCGCCCCTTGCGTTAACGTAAGTTGTGTGAGGTGGGCTATGGCTTGGCTTAAAGTGTTTGCGCGGCTCATCGAAACCACCATCGCAACTGATGATAAAGTTTGTGTTTGTGAATGGTATTATGCGTACCCTTTTTCGGAAGAGCGCGAGCCGGAACAGCGAGAGCAAAGAGTGCTCGCAATAAGAAGCTGGCACGATCCCAGCAAAGTGGCTGGTCGCATTCGCGAGAGCTAAGGAAAGACCAGCGATGTCTTGGGTAGTGTTGCAATCTTCAAACGCAGAGCGCCGAGACCTCCAGATGTCGCGAAGCGCTGGCTGACATTCCTGCGAAACCATCGCGAGGCCATTGCAGCGATGGACTTTTTTGCCGTGCCCACATTCACATTCGGCATTCTGTATTGCTTCTTTGTCATTAGCACGACCGGCGGAAGATCCTGCACTGCAACGTAACTCGGCAGCCGAATGCCTTCTGGATCGTCCTGCAGCTGCGCCAAGCTTGGGGTTTCGCACCACCACACCGATTCCTCATCTTCGATCGTGATTCGAAATTCAGTGCCGATGTCGTTACGACAGTGGAAGAGAATTGCACTCAGCCCGTGCGCACCGCCTTTCGCAGTCCTTGGCAGAACGGGGTGGCGGAGCGCTGGGTCGGGAGCGTACGTCGAGACTTGCTCGACCACGTGATCGTTCTCAATGAGCGGCACCTGAGGCGATTGCTCAAAGATTACGTTCGTTATTACCACGAGGACCGGACGCATCTCGGACTTGGGAAAGACACGCCCGTTAGTCGAGTGGCAGTGTCTGTGCCTCTGAGGGGACAGAAGGTTATCTCCTTGCCGCGACTCGGTGGTCTGCATCACCGCTACATAGTCGCGGCCTAGAGCGGTTCCGGGGTAGCTGTATCCGATAATAAATACCCACAGTGGCGAAACCAAGCGGTGGCGTTGTGAGGCGTAACGGCGGCGATCGCTGTCGCCACGGCCTTCTCCAGCAGATCGACTGCCCGGGTTTTCGCGGC
>DATCCF010000362.1:0-5126 GCA_036511435.1 Terriglobales bacterium
ATTTGCGTCGAAGACAAGGCGTCCTTCGCGCCCTAGCCGCCGGTATAGCTGCGTGCCTGGGAGTGCCTGGAGAAGGCCTACCATTGCGATCGGGATGGCACTCTCTTGGATGAACTCGACCTGCCTGTCGAACACATCTTCTGGGTCGCTATCGAAGCCCACGATGAATCCGGCCATCACCTCGATACCGTACTGTTGAATGCAGCGCACGCTGTCGAGCAAGCTGCGGTGTATGTTCTGTAGCTTGTGAGCTTCTCTCAGGCTGGCCTCTACCGGTGTCTCAATGCCCAAGAACACTCGGATGAAACCAGCATCTTTCATCATCGCCAGAAGCTCAGGGTCGTCTGCTAAGTTCACGGACGCTTCTGTAAAGAATGTAAATGGCTGGCGATGTCGATCGTTCCATTCGGCCATTGCGGGCAGTAACTGCTTGACGTTCTTCTTGTTTCCGATGAAGTTGTCGTCCACAAGAAACACCGACCCTCTCCACTTGTGGCGATACAGTTGCTCCAGCTCAGTAATTACTTGAGCCACGGACTTCGTCCTGGGCTTGCGCCCGTATATCTCAATGATGTCGCAGAACTCGCAGTTGAACGGGCACCCGCGTGAGTATTGGATAGCCATCGAACTGTAATGCCTGGTGTTGATCAAGCTCAGGTCGGGCAACGGGCTGCGGTCCAGAGACGGCATCTCACTAGCCCTGTACTGCGGCTTTGCTATGCCCCGTTCGAGGTCTTCGGCAAGTGGCGCGATTAGTTCCTCGGCCTCCCCAATCACGACGTGATCGGCGTAGCAATGCAGTTCCCCGAAACCGCTGGCAATCGGCCCACCCACGACCGTACATATTCCGTGCGCACGGCACCGAGCCAGGATGACGAGCAGATTTTCCTTCTGTACCAGCATGGCGCTGACCAACGCGACGTCAGCCCACTCCAGATCGGAATCTGTCAGCGCGCACACGTTCGTGTCGACGAGGCGCTTCGCCCAGTGGGCAGGCAGCAGGGCAGCAATCGTGAGCAGCCCCAAAGGTGGATACGCGGAGCGCTTGCCCTGAAACGGCAGAGCATGCCTGAAGCTCCAGTACGTGTCAGGCCATTCCGGATATACGAGAAGAGCATTCATGTTTCTTTGCGAATCGCCCTGATGCAAGCAGACTGCCGCCAGAGGGAAGATGGTGGGTTCGGCAAACTGCAGCGGCCTTATTCCTGCAGCAAAGATATTGAGCAGGGAGTTGTGAACCCGAATCTCGCCGTCATATTCGATGAAGCCCAGTTTTCTGAAACGATTCACAAAAACTCACTGGGGATCTCGTTGTGCCAATCATCTCTGCCAAGATTTCCTGGCTGACCTTCGGAACTCCCGTCTCGGGCCTGCTTTCCTTGCCGAACTGCGCGAGCACTAACAGAATCCTCGCAAGCCGCTTTTCGCTTGAGCTCAGCCATTTGGGGAATTGGGAAGTGATCTAGACCGCGACGCATGTGGCCGCCGGGATCGCCGTCTTGTAAGCGCCTAGCAAAAATCAAATCCAGAGCAGTTCCAGAAACCACTCCGGGTCGTCCGAGTTGGCACACTGCCTGCGCAAGCCGCCAACTGGAAACGCCGGCACCCATCCCGCCCTGAATGATCGTTGGAAGATTGCCCATGATGAAACAAACCACGAACCTGCATTATGTCAGAGATGTAGGATTTTCATTGTCTGAGTTTTGTAATAGATTTACGTTCTTGCTTGTAGTTCGCCAGAACTTAAAACGCCTGTGCTCCGCAGCTCAGCGGAAGCGGGAGACGCCCACATAGAACGTGTTGGCATCAGTGCCGCGGCTGAAGCCGGAGTTCTCGATGTGCCGGTAGCGATAGCCCAAGGTGTACGACTGGTGCAGCTTGCGAAAGATCCGTACCCCTCCACCGAAATCGACGCTGTAGGTGAACTGCGATCCCTTGGGCAACAACACCGGTGCTGTGAAGTAGTAGACGAAGCCGCTACTCTGGCTTAGAAACGGCTGAACCTTGTGGGTGGGCCGGAATCCGAGCTCGAAGGCCTCGGGATTCAAGCCACTGCCGTAACTTCGGTGACGAAGGTTCGGGGGATCGATTGCGCCCGGAACCGGCTCGTCAAACATGGCCAGCGCGGTCAGCTCTGGGGCATAGCGGAATGCGAAGTGGGGACGCATGGTCAGCAGGCGCGAATACAGCACGTCGATGGGCATATACTTTACGCTCGACTCTGAGCCGAAGAGGTTTCCAGAGAACAGCGACAAGCCCCAACACGCTCCGAACTCATTTCTCCCACCGTAGGGCCCGGACTGCGGTTGCTTCACTGGCATGATTACGTTTGCCGCCACCGTGCCTTCGGCGATCTCCGGAGTTGGATCGCTCCAGAAGGAGTCCGCCTTCACGGTACGGGAGTCGCGGTACCACGGTGGCCGGAAACGCAGGATGTTCGCGGTGGCGCGCGCTGGGTTGAGGAACTGATAGCTGAGGAGCAGGAACGGGTTGCGGCTCTTGTTCTCTAGGTAGTGAATGACCGAGCGATCGAGTAAGTCCTCGCCAACCGCCCAGAGCGTGCCGCCGACTGGGGTCGTGACCAACGTCACCCAGCCGGTTTCGTTAGTCCAGGGCCCGCCGACATTCTCGGGAAAGTAGTAGTCGTTGTGACCGATCGACGCTTCACCCACCGGTCCGATCTTCCATTCCAGGCTGTAGAGGGCCGAGAACGTCATTGCGCGCAGGCGGCTGATCCAGTAAGGCGAGGTGTTGGAGAATTCCAGCGTCATGCCCTTCGGATCGTTTTGGATCCAAATAAAATCCCTGATCGCTCCCATCATGGGATGACCGACATAGTCGTCGTACCAAGGGTTGTCGTCGCTCCACCGGTTGAAGCGAAAGTCCTTGACCGAGTTGATGTAGCGGTCCCACCACTTGCCGTGGGTGGTGTCCCAACGATAGGAGTATCCGGTGTAAAGGTTGCCGGCATTCTCGAACGCCAGGAAAAGGCTGGACTCGATGGCCAACGGCGCCCAGTGGACGCGGCACTCGCGAGCGTGTGTTTGGTCATAGGGGCAATCCTTCAGCAGAACGTGCATCGCCGGCTCGACTGCGCCTGCGGCGGGGACGCCCGTCCTCTCGGAAGACGAATAGCCGCCCGCATTGACCTCACCTTCGCCCAACAAGCTTGCAGGTGCTTTGAAGATGTACGGCGTACCTGCGGCGCTCTCCGGCAACAACAGAGCCTGAACCTGCGAGCTCGCGACTGCACCGAGTCCCGCAAACAATAGGAAGAGCGAAAGGACAATTTCCCGCATGGCTCCAGACGCCAAAGTGATTTCTCCTCGAAAACAACAAGTAATCTCAAATGCGAATTTACCATAGAAATGTTTTTATCTCAGACCCTGGCAGGCCGTAGAGGGCGGCCCCATCAGCCTCATCGTCGGCGAAAATGTCCATTGCGAGTTCGGGTTTGTACGTGGAACGTGATTGCTGTTTCTCCCGTATCGTTGCCTACGACGTAGATCGTCCCGTCGGGAATTTCCAAGAAAGAATCTCCTTCTCCGTAGTAGATCTTTTGCCATTCCGAATCTCCAACACGCGCCGCTTCAGAATCCATACCCAACCGCGTGAATGGTGATTGTGCTTCGGGGTACGTGTGCCAAGGGGCCATATGACTTAGATTGACTTAGATAGATGGCTTCCAGTCCGTTGCATCGCTGCCGGACGGCGCGATCTGTATCAGGCCAGGCCAAAGTGCCAGGCCAAAAAACGCTTTTTTTCAATTGAAAAGCCTGGATCAGAGCACCAGCGACAATCGTGCCGCGTCGGTCAGGCGGCGTGGCCGAATCTGGTGATCCTGGTAGTAAGCCAGCTGCTTTCGCAAGAATTAGGATTTCCGCTGCTACGGCTGTTCGGGAGGGGGCCACGGCCGGTTCAGGACCTGCAATCCATCCCCGCAGCAGTTCCCAGACGCCGCGGATTGGATCATGATGCAGGCGAAATCCGGCACCCAGATTCCGGTTGCGCGAGAAGAGGCTGGAACTCCGCTCCATCATTTGCAATCGGACGGGGGTGATGACTTCTGAATTCACTTCAGAAACTAATTGATCAAACTGTTGAGTCTCAGGGTGTTCTGTTTTGAACAGACTGCTCAATCGTCGACTGTCAGACTTTGCTTTGGAGAACTTCAATATGAGCCTAGAAACGATTTTAATTATCGTCCTGGTTGTGTTCCTGCTTGGTGGAGGCGATTGGTACTGGGGACGCGGGCGCGCTTAACGCCACCGGTTCTGGAACGGCCACGAAGTAGCCGAAACCGGCTTCTCGCTTATGGAGACGGGCGAAAGTCCCGGCTGGCGGCATAGATCGTAGCTTCAATCGAGGAGGGAGTATGAGCCTGTTCGATCTGGTCTTCGGTTGTTGGCACAAACGGCGCAGCTTTCCCATCACCGTGCGCGGCAAGCTGCGCCGCAGCAGTGCAGCAGCGTCCATAACTGGGACTTACGTTGTTTGCCTCGATTGCGGCCGCGAGTTCCCATACGACTGGTCGCAGATGAAGACCCTCGCGTCCAAGCCCCGCACTGCGTGGGCGGCAGAGCCCGTCACCATCGGTCCCGGTCTCAAGGCAGCTTGAGGCCTGCGCTGGGCCATTCGCGAAGGGAACTTGGTGGACAAATTTGGTTTTGTGGACATTCTTTGATGCAGGGAGGTTTCGATGAATCTAAATCTGCTGGATCCGAAGCTGATTGTGCTCGCCGCCGTAGTGATTCTGATCATCGCAGTGCTTGCTTGGCTGTACGTGCGAAAACGCAGGAGTACGACTGCAGACCTGCGGCAAAGGTTTGGGCCCGAGTACGAGCGGGCGGTGCTTGAGCATGGGTCAGAACGAAAAGCAGAAGCGAAATTAGCGGATCGCGAGAAGCGGGTTGAAAAGCTCAACATTCGCGATCTTGATCCGATGGAACGCGAACGTTTTTCGAAACAGTGGGCGTCCGTACAGTCTCGTTTTGTCGATTCCCCAAAGGGAGCTGTCACAGAAGCCGATGACTTGGTGTCCTCTTTAATGAAAACGCGTGGCTATCCCGTATCCGATTTCGATCAACGCGCCGCCGACATTTCTGTTGACCATCCCCGAGTGGTGG
>DATCCF010000363.1:0-7524 GCA_036511435.1 Terriglobales bacterium
TAAACGATACCTTCCCAGTCTTTGTACGACCAGCCCGCAGTGCCCACATAGATTTTCGGCTGTTTGTCCATCGTCGAAGGCGAGATTAGCACAGAGTCGCCGTGGAGCGATGAAGAGGCAAAAGCCCGTGATGTTGGGCCCTCACATCGAGGGTGTGACCTCCATCACAGGGGCAGGTGATAGATGCCACCGTCCCCAATTCGTACTCGCGATATTTTCATTCTCGTATTCAAATTCATTCTGTCGGGAAGCAGAAATGATTGACCTAAAGAAGAAGTGCTGGCGCGAGAAAGTGACCGCGGAGATCACCGGGGCCCATATGCTTCAGTTTGCGAGAGAGCTGGGCACCAACATGAGCGCTGCCGAAGTGGCGGCGTTCCTCAACCAGAACGGCCGGGCGCAACACGTCTGGATGCACATGATGCAGGCCGGCGAGGAGTACATCAAGTCGAGCCTGGAAGCGAACCCGGTTGCTATTCATAGCGTAAAGCAGACCGCGTCGCACGCGCGTCTGGTGCAGTAGGTGCATCATCTGGGACGCCAGAGCCGGCGTCTTTCATATCAGTAAACGATCATTACTACCCAAAAAACCCCTCCAGGATGGCTCACGCTGGGAGCGAAACAAGCTCCCAGCGAATACCCGGAGGACAGGGGATGCGCTAGCAGCCCTTTGACATTGTTGGGAAGCTTCCCCGGGGCGAACGTCGTCCAAACCGCAACTTCTTGAGCTCCAGGGATCTCCGCCGGTTTCTTGTTGTCCAAAGCATCATTCAGCGCCATCGTGCAGGCCATTTGCCGCAGTCGCGATTGCCTCTTGCGAACCGGCGCCAGGGTTCCGTGTGCCCTTGCGTAATCGTCAATCGCTCGCTGAAGCACGGCATCCGCCTCAGGCTCGGAGTACTGGACCGGCCGGTGAGCGAAATCCTCGGTCACATACACATGGTCGCCACTTCGTATGACCGCGACTCCCACCACGTTGTAGTTGGAATTCAGAATGTTGGCCCGATGTGGTGGCGAATTCATCAATCCGTGGTGAGCGGATATCACATCATCGCTGAAGCCAACGTTTTCCGCTTGCTGGTCCGAGGGCAGGTTCTCATCGGCGAAGCGAACCTCCATAGTGGGCTCTCCATCGAATTGGTGTGAGAGGGCCTTATGTTCCACCATCAGGTCCGTGTGCTTGCGGGCGGCCTGAGTGAGACGCTGATCCACGGCCAGCGGCGGAAGCCCTTGGCTGGCGCGCTCCTGGTTGATCAACTGGACCAGTTGCTGCCCGCCTTCTTTATCGAATTGGGCTTTGGCAGGACTGGGACACAACAGTAGCGACGGTGACAAATAGCGCAAAGGCGAAGACTCGCGGCCGACAGAGATCTTGGTGCAGTCGCATGTGTCCACATTAAACCGAGAATCCCGGGCTTTCGTGCAGTGCGCCGTCTACATACAATACGGCATTCCCGGGGTCAAGTGATGATCATTGGGGTGTAGGTGCTCCAAAATAATGTCATTTCCTAATGGCAACGAAACTTTGTCTTGCTCCGATTGCAATGCACCCCCCATCCACCTGCTTCGGTGGCGGAAAAGAACAGCGGACGAGAAATGTTTTTCGCGGCCCAGCGTGCTAGCATGGAAACCCGACAGGTGCTTCCATGAAGGTTAGTGACGCGGTTGAATCCCTGCTAAGGCAAAAGGCCAGCAACGCAGTTTTTTCGGTGAGTCCTGACCAGTCCGTTTACGAAGCGATCGAGAAGATGGCTAAAGAGGGAGTCGGGGCCTTAGTGGTGTTGTTTGAAGGCAAACTCATCGGGATCCTCTCCGAGCGTGACTATGCCCGCAAGGTCATCCTCATGGGACGGTCCTCGAAAGAGACTCCGGTCCGGGAGATTATGACCAGTCCCGTGATCTTTGTAACTCGCCAAAACACAGTAGACGAGTGCATGGCCATCATGACGAATCGCCATTTCCGGCATCTTCCGGTAGTCGAGGAGGGCACCGCTATCGGCATGGTGTCGATCGGCGATCTGGTTAAATGGATCATCTCGGGTCAGGAAGAAACCATCAGGCACTTGGAAGGCTACATCACGGGAAGGTATCCAGCCTAAAGTAACGAAGGAGGCGTGCCACCGGCTTCCATGGCCCACGGCCGGTGCACGTCGGGCAATCCAAAACTCAAGAGCGTGGGTGAGAACTCCTTCCGAGTTGGCACGGGGGAATGATGGCGCAAAATCCAGCCCCGCAGCCGGGGTCCCCACTTCGCGCCCCGCCGCGGCGGGCGAAATGGAGTGGAGGAGGGGCGGAATTACTTTTAGCCCAGGGCGTAAGAGGGTGTGTGAGAACCAAACTTGGTATTTGCCAGTGGACTGGATGGGCGAAAATCCAGCGCTGTAGGCGTGGCTCAGTTTAGCCCAGCACGGAGCCGCAGGCGGAGTGCTGGGTAAGGCGGGAAATAGATCCGGAGTCCCGTAGGGACGGCACGGTTCTCAAATACGGTCTCAAGGCCTCCCAGTTAGATCTCCTGTACCGTGCTTCCATCATTCTGTAAAGTCTCTGAAAGGTCTCCCCACCGCCGCAGCAGCGTATGAACTGGCACGGTGTTATCCGAGTCCGGATTATGACAGAATGAAACTAGGTTCTCATGTCCAACCCAAACATTCCAGATTCCCAATCCACCGCCGAACCCAACGAGTCATTCGGCGAGCTTCTTTCCCAGTTCGAGCAGAGCCATTCGCACAAGGCTGAAGACGGCAGTAGACAAATCGAAGGCACGGTGATTGCTGTCTCCGCCGAGTCGGTCTTCCTCGATATCGGTTTCAAGAGCGAAGGCATCCTGCCGCTGGCAGCGTTCCAGAGCGCCGGCGAAGACGTTAAACCCGGCGACAAGCTGGTCGTCTCGGTGAAAGGCCGCGATACTGACGGCTACTACGAACTTTCCCGCTTCAAGACCACGTTGCCCAAGGACTGGTCATCGCTGGAGCAAGCCTTCACCGATAAGACGACGATCATGGGCACGGTGACCGGCGTCATCAAAGGCGGGCTGAGCGTGGATGTGGGAGTGCGAGCGTTCATGCCAGGCTCGCGCAGTGGAGCGCGCGACGCCGCCGAGATGGAGAAGTTGGTGGGACAGGAGATCCGCTGCCGGATTATCAAGCTCGACGTGACCGACGAAGACGTGGTGGTGGACCGTCGCGCCGTGACTGAAGAGGAAGAGCGCAACGGGAAAGAGCGCCGGTACTCCGAGGTCAAAGAAGGCGAGACGGTGCATGGCACGGTCCGCAGTCTTACCGATTACGGAGCGTTCGTCGATATAGGCGGAGTGGACGGACTGCTGCACGTCGGCGATATCGCCTGGAGCCGCGTCTCCAACCCTGCTGACGTGCTCTCAGTGGGGCAGGAGATCGAAGCCAGGGTTCTCAAGATCGATCCGGAGAAGCGACGCATTTCGCTGGGCCTGAAACAGATGCAGCCGGACCCATGGCATTCAGTGGCGGAAAAATACAAGACCGGCGAGCGTGTGCGGGGCGCGGTGACGCGCGTCGTTGACTTCGGAGCATTTGTCGAACTAGAGCCCGGGGTTGAAGGCTTGATCCACCTTTCCGAGATGTCGTGGGCCAAGAAGGCGAGGCAGCCTAGCGACGTGGTAAAGCCGGGCGAGACGGTTGAGGCGGTGGTTCTGGCAGTGAACCCCAGCGACCGCCGCATCTCGCTGGGACTAAAGCAGGCACTGGGCGATCCCTGGGCCGAGGTGACACAGAAGTTTGGGGTTGGCTCGGTAATCGAAGGACCGGTCACTAGCCTTACCAACTTCGGCGCTTTTGTGCAGCTTTCCGAAGGCGTCGAGGGGATGATTCACGTCAGCGAGATCAGCGCCGAGAAGCGCATCAAGCATCCGCAAGAAGTGCTGAAGCTGGGACAACTAGTTAAGGCGCAGGTGCTCGCGATTGATAAAGAACGACGCCTCTTGCGGTTGGGAATGAAGCAACTGGTTCCCACCAGCCTGGATGAATATATCGCCGAGCACAAAGAAGGCGATGTGGTCACGGGACGCATGATCGAAGTTTTAGACGGACAGGCGCGCGTGGAACTGGGCGAAGGCATCCAGGGCACCTGCCCGATCGTCGCGCAGAGTCTAGCGAAGCACGAGACGCAGGCCGAAGGCAAGGCGGATTTGTCCGCGCTGAGTTCCATGCTGAAGGCGCGCTGGAAGGGTGGCGCCGCCGGTGGCGCGTCCAAGCCGGAAGCCATTCGTGCTGGACAGATTCGCAGCTTTCGGATTGCGAAGCTGGACGCAGTCGCGAAGAAGATTGAATTGGAGTTGGCATAACGGGCCAGTGCCGGAAATTTAAGTGCTCACGTTACAACTCTAAGGGAGGCTCTGGTTAAGTTTGGCTCTTTGAAGGGGACGGCCTTCAGGCCGTCTGTAAATGCCTAATATGAGGCCGGGCTTTGGCCCTTGAGGGAGGTCCAACGGACTTAGTCAGACCTTCCTAGGTTTCTCGCATCAATGCTTACGCCAAGTGGACAACGGGGCAGAGACGATGTAAGGTCTGCGTGTGATAGGCCGCGCTAGTCGCCTTCCGCTAATTGGTCAGGCCGAACGGCATGGCGGACGTACGGCTGTTGTCGATTCGCAGGGGTCTTTCACCTACAACGATTTGCTCGATGCCTCGTCGCGCGTGGCGACCGCACTGCTGGCTGGCCGCCAGGACCTTCAGGAAGAGCGCGTGGCGTTTCTGCTGACGCCGGGATTTCCCTGGGTTGCGGTGCAGTGGGGCATCTGGCGGGCCGGTGGCGTTGCCGTCCCATTACCGCTTAACTCTCCTAAGTCTGAGCTGGAATACTTCATCGACGACACCAAGGCATCCGCAGTGGTGTTCGATGCTCTGGCGGACCCCCTGCTGTCGCCAATTGCCGCAGCTCGCGGCATCCGCGCCTTGTCGTATGACCCAGCTCTCGCACCCCAACCAGCAGCGGAATTGCCGGACGTCGCTAGCGACCGGCGCGCCATGATTCTCTACACCAGCGGCACGACCAATCGGCCGAAGGGCGTGGTCACAACCCACGCCAACATTAGTGCGCAAATCATGTGCCTGGTGGAGGCGTGGGAGTGGTCGGCCGACGATCATATCGTGCTGTGTTTGCCGCTGCACCACGTGCACGGGATCATCAACGTTGTTTCTTGTGCGCTATGGTCCGGGGCGACCTGCGAGATGCTGCCGCGCTTCGACGCGAATGAGGTGTGGGGGCGCATCGCGGGCGGCAGCGTGACTCTGTTCATGGCGGTGCCGACAGTCTATGTAAAGCTCATCGCTGCCTGGGATGCGGCTCCGCCAGAGCGCCGCGCCTCACTCAGTCAGGCATGCTCCAAGTTACGCTTGATGGTGTCCGGCTCGGCAGCGCTGCCGGTGAGCACACTCGAACGCTGGAGGGAAATCAGCGGCCACACGCTGCTGGAGCGGTACGGCATGACGGAGATTGGCATGGCGCTTTCGAATCCGTTGCGCGGCGAGCGCGTGCCGGGCAGCGTCGGGACCCCACTGCCGAGCGTCGAGGTACAGCTTGTCGGCGAGAACGGCCAGCCGGTTGCGCCGGGAACAGCGGGCGAGATCGAAGTTCGCGGTCCCAGCGTATTCGCTGAATACTGGGGTAAGCCCGACGCCACGCGCGATGCCTTCCGCGATGGCTGGTTTCGCACCGGCGATACTGCGGTCATCGAGAACGCTGTCTATCGCATCCTCGGACGGACGAACATTGACATCCTCAAGACCGGCGGGCACAAGGTATCCGCGCTGGAGATTGAAGAAGCGCTGCGCGAGCATCCATCGGTTGCCGAGTGCGCTGTAGTGGGCGTGCCCGATCTGGAGTGGGGCGAGCGTGTCGCCGCGGTTGTGGTGCTAAAGGATGGCGGTGCACTCGATCTGCTGTCCCTTCGCACCTGGGCCAAAGAGTTTCTCGCGGCCTACAAACTTCCGTCACGGCTTCTCGTGCTGGACGCGCTTCCGTGCAATGCGATGGGGAAGGTAATGAAGCCGGCAATCGCGAAGATGTTTCAAACCGCGGGCAGTAGCGATCCCGTCGCCCAGGATTCCCTGGCCATGCGCCCTTGACATGCCGCGATATGCTCCTCCGGGTCTGGCGGTTCCGCCGCTGGCCGAACGCTTCGGCCGCAAGCGCACGTTGGCTTTCTATTTCTTCGGGGATGCTCATCTGCATCCTCCTCAGCTTTGGCTGGGCGTTCTACCTGCCTCAGGGACTCCATCCGTTCATCGCAGTGCTGTTCTTTCTGGGCTTTTTTGGCGGCAACTTCGCCGTCTTCAGTCTCTGGTTGCCGGAGCAGTACGGGACCACGGTACGCGCCACAGCGTTTGCGTTCACCACTTCGTTTGGACGCTTCGTCGCCGCAGGCGTCAACTTCACAGTCGGCGGGCTGGTCAGAAACATGGGCACCCTCGGTAAGCCGGTTGCGTACACTGCGATTGCCTTTGGTATCGGACTGCTGGTTATTCCCTTCGCAACAGAAACCCGAGGTAAGGTGCTACCTGATTAGCAGCTGTGTCGCAGGCAGGCCACAGGAACGCTTAGAGTGAGAACTAAGGTAAAGATTGCCCACTTGCCCTTAGGGAAACTCTGATTAAGTCTGGTTCTTTGAAAGGGACGGCCTTCAGGCCGTCCGCGAACGCCTGATAATAGATCGGGCTTCAGCCCCTGAGGGACTTCCGACTGACTTAATCAGAATTTCCTTAGAGCAGTTCCAGAGTGGCTGTAGCTCGGGTAGTGCGGGCCTTCAGGGCATGGTGAGAACTCGTTTTGAGTTGGCACGATAGGACGATTACGCAGAAATCCAGCGCCGTAGGCGCGGAATAGTCTAGAGCCGATTCTGAGTTGGTGTATCCGGGTGGAGCACCGCTTCAGCGGTGCATTTGAGAGTTGCGTCTGAATTCGGCTTTAGCCGCTGAAGTAACCAGAGCTCTTACCTCAGCGGCTAAAGCCTCGTCCTTTTTGCAGACTTTTGCCGGAGAACAGATAGCCCGCCAGCATCTTCTTCGTCTCGGCGATGACGACATCACGCTCCTCGCGGGTGGGCTGCTCGTAGGCGTAAGCAATGAGGCGCTCGCCGGCTTCGCTGACCACGCTCAGCATGAGCTCGAGCTCGGGGGTAAAGTCGAAGCCGAGGCGCTCGACCATGAAGGTAGTGAGCATGGCGGGAAGACCGGTGCGGGGCGAGGCCTCGCGTGCCTTGGTGGCGGCGCTGATGTGGCAACCGAAGGAGATGGTGCGGAAATCGGGATGGGCGTCGAGATAGAGGACGTAGGCGTCGATCATGCGATCGAACACAGCGGTGGGATCGAAATTTTCCAGATTCTGGAGTTGCTGCAACAGGGGCCGCACGACGTCCTTATCTACCAGAGCGCGAAATCGGAGGACGTGGCGGACGGCAATGGCGTCGATGATGGACTGCCTGTCAGGGAAGAAGCGGTAAACAGCGCCGACCGAGAGCCCGGGTTCGGAGGCAATGCGCCTGGTGGTAAC
>DATCCF010000364.1:0-11827 GCA_036511435.1 Terriglobales bacterium
TTCCCGTACCCAAGGTTATTTCAGTGTCGTCAGAAGCCATGGTCCTCATGTTCCTCGCTATTTCTCTGGCGGCCCGGAGCCTGCGATTTTCGCCGGGGCCGCCTGCACCCGGTTCAGCAGTCCGGCCAGCAAGTCCACCGGGACTGGGAAGATGATGGTGGTATTCTTCTCCACTCCGATTTCGGTCAAAGTTTGCAGATATCGCAACTGGATACTTGTGGGCTCCATGGCCAGCAAGTGCGCAGCGTCAATCAGGCGCTGGGCCGCGGCAAACTCACCCTCGGCGTGGATGATCTTGGAGCGCTTCTCGCGTTCGGCCTCGGCCTGCTTGGCCATGGCGCGCGTCATCGTTTCCGGCAGATCCACCTGCTTGACCTCGACATTGGTCACCTTCACGCCCCAGGGATCGGTGTGCTGATCCAGTATGGACTGCAATCGCAGGTTGATCTTTTCGCGGTGTGCCAGCAACTCGTCGAGCTCGACTTCGCCCAGCACCGAACGCAGCGTGGTTTGCGCAAACTGCGACGTTTGATACATGTAATTGGAAACCGCGACCACCGCTTTGTTGGAATCGACCACGCGCAGGAAGATGACTGCGTTCACCTTCAGGGTGACGTTGTCGCGGGTGATGATGTCCTGCGGCGGGACCTCCAGCGCTTCCTGCCGCAGCGAAACCCGCACGATGCGATCAATCGGAGCAAACACGAGGATGATGCCTGGGCCCTTCGGCACCGCAAGCAGACGCCCGAGGCGGAAAATAACCCCACGCTCATATTCGGCCAGGATCTTGATCGAGTTGATGATGTAGAGAGCAACAATGACGATGACGACAATGCCAGCTATACCGGGCACGAGATGCCTCCAGCTATTCAGAAGTGTAGAACGGGTACTACTGCGGATTGTAGGCCCAAGTGGCGAGGAACCCAAGTTGGCAACAAGGCAGCCGTCAGCGTTCAGCTATCAGCCGTCCGCCAAAACGCTGAGAAGGGTTGTCCCCACTGCCGGAGTACGGCAGGTGGGCGGCAAGCCTAGGGGAAGCCTACCTAGAGCAGGTTCTGCGTTGGTGTATCCGGGTGGAGCACCGCTTCAGCGGCGCATTCGAGAGTTGCCTATAAATCCGCCTTCCGAGGTTGTGAAAAACTCGTGCAGGCTTTTGGTGGAAGCCCCCTGCTTCAGCGGGGGGAGCTGGACTTCAGTCCAGCGGAAAAGCGTTCCATTTTTTAAGATGGGCTTTAGCCACGGGTTTCCCCATCCCGGCGCTAAAGCGCAGGATCGAAGTCGAACGTTTCCCGGAGCGCTGAAGCGCTCCTTCCCCCGCATAAATGCGGGGGCTCCCACTCAGAAGTATACTCCCCGGATTGTGCGCGGACTTTTTCCGCAGCCTGGGAAGGCGTGCTCCACACATCACCGGAAAGTCTGGGGCGGAGGGCACGCAACCGAACTGTTGATAACTGATAACTGACTACTGGCCACTGGCCACTGACTACTGACTACTGACTACTGGCTACTGGCTACTGACTACTGACTACTGCTTCTCCACTTCCAGCTCGAGGCCCTCCACTTTGCGCACCACGACGTGCTCGCCGATGCCGACCCGCGACGGGGCGTGCGCGTTCCACAGCTCGCCCTGGACGAAGACCTTGCCTTCCGGATCGATGTCGGTGCGCGCTTCACCCACCGCGCCGATCATGCCTTGCAGTCCGGTCACGACTTTGCTACGTCGCGCCCGGAGGGCAATGGTCATCAAGAAGACCGTAATGACTCCGAGCGGCACGCTCACGCCAAGCGCCGTCCAGAGCTGCACGCGCATTTGCGGAATGGGACCATCCACCAGCAGGAGCCCACCTATCGTGAGCAAAGCAATCCCACCCAGGCCGAGGATGCCGTGGGTCGCAAATTTAGCTTCCAGGGCAAACAGCACGAACGACGCAATGATGAGGGTGAACGAAGCGTAACGCGTGGGCAGCAGGTTGAGCGCGAACAACGCCAGCAGGATAAAAACTACGCCTACCACTCCGGGCACGATCGCACCGGGATGGTTGAACTCGGCATAGAGCGCCAGGGCGCCAACTGCCAGCACCAGGAAGGCGATATTGGGATCGAGGAGAAAGTCGAGGATGCGCTGCTTTAACGTCATGGGCAATTCGTCCACGGAGTCCCCGGCAAGATGCAGCTTCACCGGCTTGCCATCGAAGCGCTTGACCGTACGGCCATCGAGCTGATGGAACAAGTCGTTTTGATCGCGAGCGACCACGTCGATGAGGTGCTGCTGCAAAGCCTCCTGGTCGGTCCATGACTTGGACTCGCGCACGGCGGTCTCCGCCACTTTCACGTTGCGTCCTCGCGGCCCGACGTAAGAGCGCATGAAGGCGGCAGCGTCGTTCTCGACCTTGGTCTTCATGGTGTCGTCCATCTTCTCGCCACCGAGGGTGACGGGATGAGCCGCACCGGTGTTGGTCCCGGGAGCCATGGCCGCAACGTCGGCGGCTTCCAGGATGAAGAAGCCGGCCGAAGCCGCTCGCGCTCCGCTGGGAGCCACGTAGATGATGACCGGGACAGGCGAAGCCAGGATCGTCTGGATGATCGTACGAGTGGAATCCAGCAGGCCGCCGGGCGTGCTCAGCTCGATCAGCACGGCGTCGGCGTTGGTCTGGCGAGCGTGTTCGATGGCGCGATCGATGTACTCGGCCGTAATCGGGTGAATGGTGTCATCCACGCGGATCTTGACGATGCTGTTCGCCGAAGCCAGGCTGGTGGCAAGAAGCGCCAGCAGCCCACAACAGAGGGTAAAACGGGTCCGGGACATGAGTGCCTCCTTCCGGAGGATGGTTGCAAGGTTGCGCTACTTTGAAACTGTCTGCTTCGCTGCGATGTCGCGCTTCAGCGCCTGCGCGGTTGCGTCGGCGGGCTGCAAGGCCAGGGCGCGGTCCACCTCGCTGGCGGCTGAATCCAACTGGCTCTGTTTCAGGTCAAGCCGTGCCAGCACCAGCAAGCCGTCAACGTTGGGTTGCAAACGCACCGAAGTCTGCGCTTCCGCCCGCGCATTGGCGAGATCGCCCTTCTTTTCCAGCAGAATCGCCAACTGAGCGTGCGCCGCGGCATTGCTATGGTCGGCGCCGATTGCAGCGCGGAATTCGCTCTCGGCCTGGGTCGCCATGTTCTGCGCCAACAACTCCTTGCCGCGCTCTAGGTAGTAGGCTGCGCGCGCGCGTCCATCGGTCTTGGCCAGCCGCAACTCGGCAAGGTTGTCGATCTCCATCTCGATCTGACGATAAGACGCCTCGTCGTAGTTGCGCTTGATGCGTTCCATAGGAATGCGAGGCTGGTTTGGCGACAGCAAAGTGTTGCCGGAGGTTGCCGTCGCATTGGGATTCACCTGAGGAGGCGGCGCACCTCCCCGGTTGATCAAGTCAAGCAGGGCCTTGGCTTCCCCATCGCTCGGGCCCCGTTGTAACTCTTCGCGCAATTGGCGCGCGGCTCCCGAGCTATCTCCGTTTTTGAACAATGCCACTGCCAGGTTGAAGCGGTAGTCCGCGTCGTTTGGGTCGGCACTGACGGCCTTGGAAAAGTATTCCACCGCCGACGCGCGCCGGCCTCGACGGGCTTCCACAACGCCCAGGTTGTTGTAAACCTCGGTGAGCGGCAAGCGCGTGGCCAGGTAATTGAACGCGGTAAACGCCTTCTCAAAACTTCCGCGATAGAACTCCGACATGCCCAGCAGGAAGTTCGCTTCCCCACCGATCGGATCATCCTTGGGTATGCGGCTGAACCAAGCCGCTGCCGCTTCATACTCGTGGTCGCCGTAATAGGTTTTGCCCAATTGCAGCATGGCCAGAGTGTAATTGGGATTGAGCTTTACGGCGTTCCGCAGATAGCGGATCTTCTGCTGCGGGTCGGTGGCCAGAATCCCGCGGATGTAGTTCTCGAAGGCATCGAGGCGGATCGGCGGGGAGCCTTTGAGGAATTGATCGCGGGTGATGGCGGGCGGCGGAGCCATTTGCCGCAGCAGATCCCACGCCAACGCCGTCTGCAAATCGATCAGGTTGGTCAACGCGCCGCTGCTATGGACCTCCGGGTAGAGGTGCAGCTTCTTCATGTCGAGGAGTTGCGCATTGGCCTTGAAGGTCTGGCCATCGAAATTGTAGTTGCCGAGCACAACGTAGTCGGCGTCCATTTGCTCAGCAACCCGATAGACGGTTGCCCGCGATGGCCGCACGGTCAGCGGAATGCCGCTGTGATCGAAGGCGTAGCTGCGATCATCGCGGCTGATGACGTACAGCCGGGGCGACTCCATGCGCTGCGACAGGACCTCGGGAAAAGCCTCACCGATCCACTCCAGTCCCGGAGCGGTAGTTTGATTTTCAAAGGGCATGACCATCACCCTGCGGGTCCCGGGAAGCGCCTGGCCCGCGCCCAGATGGCAAATAAAGCAGGTCGTGGCCAATAGAAGAAGGCCGCGATAACTGAAACGAATGAGAGAGTATGGCAAAGTATCTCGATTATAAATGGTGGGAGAAAGGCTTTTCGCGTCGGGACGGCGGATGGCTTGGATTAGCAAGGCCTGGAAAAGTCGGACTTGTGTTTGCAGGCCGGAGAGACTGCGTAAGAACTTCTGTCGTCCCTACGGGACTCGGATCTATTCCCCGCTCTACCCAGCACTCCGCCTGCGGCTGCGTGCTGGGCTAAACTGAGCCGCGCCTACGGCGCTGGATTTTCGGCACCTAAATTTCCCCAGCAGATACCAAGGTTGATCCTGACGCACACTCCTGAAGGCTGGCTCTGCCAGGAGCTTGCACGAATTGATGACTGCCGCCGTCGCTCCTATTTCGATACTGCCGCAAACAGGTCCGAGTTCAGCAGCGACGTGAAGCGCTGATCGTCGGTCTTAAAGTGCATTTGCAACATGTCGTGGGAGTTGTCCACGGTAGTGTTGTCGAGCGCCAGCTTCTCGGTCGGAGTAGCGTTCATCTTGCGATACAACACTCCCGCCTTTAGCAGCGTCGCCATGGTCGCCGCGCTCATGGTGTCGGAGGTCTTGACATTCAGGTCGAAGCTGACGCCATTGCTGAAGTTCATCGTGTAATCCGATGCCAGCAGCCGCTTCTTCACCACGTCGTAGTCACCGATCGATGCCGCCTGCCCCAGCGCTGACCGCATCATGTTCTGCGTGCCGGCTTGATCGAGCACGCTCCAAATCGGCGAGCTGTCCACGCTGCCGATCAGATCGGCAATCGTGTTGTTGGATTCCAGAGACTCGGCCCCGTTGTCGCGCACGTCGATTGCGCCTTTGATGGAAGAACCTTCGCCAAACAAAATGGTGCTGGGATCGAGGAATACCAACTGCATGCCCGAGCCCATCGGGTACAGGTAGGAGAGCAGGTACTTCTCCGGCTTGATCTTCTTCAGGCGCATCTTCTGCAGAAATTCCTTCTGCTTAAACGAACCCTGGGCAATGCCGATACTGCGCAGGCCGCCTTTGGCAGGGCGATACGTGACGAATGTGAGTTCCTCCACATCTTTCTCAGGGTCGATCCCGGCGCCCTTCAAAGCGGTCTCAAATTGCTTCAGGTTGTCGGGCAGGACGCGGTCCTTGAGAGCCCGCGCCGCTGGCGAATCGCGCAGCGCGCGGTAATCGACCGAGATGATCTGCTGGACCGCCGATGGAACCACGGTACGGGCATTGCTGCTCAAAGGCGCCGCGAATGCCGGCAGGCAAACGACAGCGCTCAGAAAAAGGCCGGTGAGAAACTGCTTCATGCTCATAATTTTAACCGACAATTCATGGGAGATGCGGGATTGTTAGCGTCCGTTGCTTTCCGGGCTGCCCCGCTTGACCTAGATTGGACGTGCTACGGCACAAGAGATCACCAGGTACGCGTTTGCGATTGACTATCCATTCTGCCGCAACGCCGCCACCCGCTTCCGCACATCCGCGATAAAAGCCTCGTCCTTGATGTCCCCGAGATTGATCTCCACGTTCGCCAGAGCGCCTTCGACGGCTGCGCGCGCCAAACTTACACTCACAGTCAAGTCCGAGGCCATTTTCGGATTGGTGATGGGACGCAAGGATTCGACGATGTCGCGCACTTCCCTTGCCCGTTCGGCAACCACCAGCGGAACCAGCGTCGCCTTCTTGGTCGCCACCTCGACTTCGGCCTTCGCCTCGGGATGGTCCTTCGCCTTCTTGAATGCCGCCATCACCTCGTTGAACGACTCCGCGTCAGCGTCAATCGAAGCTTTGAACTGCTCGCGCAGCTCGGCCAGCCGCGCCAGGGCATCGCTCAACCGACGCTCGTACTGGACGTAAGCCTTCTTCCCGCGCGACATTCCGGCGACCATGCTGCCCAACGCCGCAGCCATCGCAGCCGTGGCAGCCGCCGCGCAACCGCCTCCGGGAGCAGCCGTCGGCGCTGCCAGCTGCTCGATGAACGGCTCGACCCCGGCGCGAATTCCGCCGACTGCCATTTTCCCGCTCATCACCGCAGCCAGCCGGTTCTCCAGGATCAGCGACGAGTCGAAGTTCTCGATCTGTAGAAACCACTCCGCCGCGTCTTCCAGCGCCTTCTTGGGTATCAAGCCGACGATCTCGCTTGACAGAGGCAGCACCCCATAGCGCGCCGCCTCGCGCTTTACATATTCGTAGACGCGCGCGATCGGCGTTTGGTCGGTATCGGTCAGGTTCATGGAAACCTGTGCCAACCCGCGCACGGGCACGCCCATGCCCTTCACGTAGCGCAGGCCGCCATTGGAAAAGCGCACGGCCTTGCCAATCTTCTTCGCGATCTCGACATCGGACGTATTGAGATAGACGTTGTAGGCGACCAGAAATTTGCGCGCACCCACAATGGTCGCCCCCGCCGTCGGGTGCAGTTCGGCATTACCGAAGTCTGGCTTGCGCGCCGGATTTGTCTTCAGCTCCTCGCGAATGCCTTCGAATTGGCCACGACGCACGTTCTCCAGGTTCTGGCGCTCTGGCTTTTGCGCGGCTGCCTCGTACAGGTAAACGGGCACCTGGTACCGCTTCCATATTTCTTCGCCGACACGCCGGGCAATGGCCACACAGTCTTCCAGCGTCAAGCCTTCAATCGGGATGAAAGGAATTACGTCGGCAGCGCCAAGCCGGGGATGCGCTCCCGTGTGCTTGGTGAGGTCAATGAGTTCGGCGGCCTTGCCAACGCCGCGGATCGCGGCCTCCGCCACGTTCACCGGATCGCCAACGAGGGTGATGACACAGCGATTGTGGTCGGCGTCCATCTCGCGGTCGAGCAGATACACGCCGCCCATCTTCATGGCTTCGAGAATGGCATCAACTTTGGACTTGTCGCGCCCTTCAGAAAAGTTGGGCACACATTCTATGAGTGCGGGCATAGGAGATGAGGATAAAGCAAGCGCTCGGCGGTTACCTAATCTCTATGGGGCGGCGGTCCTTATGGGTGGGGCCGGAGGCCCATGTAACGCTCGGCAGGGACAACGGGCAATGCAGGACTTTGCCGGCCTATGCATCCAGGATCGTGCACGCCTTCCCGCGCGCAGACCGCCCCGGTTGCTGCTGGCAAATCTCCCCCGACGGGTGTCGCCATAGCTGCGATCCTCACTCGCGCCGGTTTCTTTCGACGGCCGCCGTGGGTAGTGGCTGAATCTGCTGGTTGAAATTCAGCCACTCACCGCCGTGTACATGTTGACAGCGTGGGGCAGCGAGTTGACCGCTTAAATCGCGCATGGTAACGTACTTAGTTACACCAACCTCATTTGCGCGATCTGTGCGCCAAAGGATTCCCCTTTGTCCCCTGAGACCGTGGCGGCCACGCCAATGCGCAAGACTGCTTTGAATGCTGTCCATCGCCAGATGGGCGCGAAGATGGTCGATTTCAACGGCTGGGACATGCCAGTGGAGTACCCTCCGGTGGGCGGGCTGATGAAGGAGCACTTGGCGGTCCGTAACGGCGTGGGAGTTTTCGATGTCAGCCACATGGGCGACATCAGGATCTCGGGGCCGCAGTCGCTCGCCGCCGTACAGCACATCACCATGAACGACGCTGCCGGGATGGCGATCGGCCAATGCCGGTATTCGGCCATGCTCTATCCGCAGGGGACATTCGTCGATGACGTGATTGTGCATCGTCTCGGCGAAGACGATTACATGCTGGTGATCAACGCCGGCACGCGCGAGAAGGACGTCAACTGGGTCACCGAGAACACCCGCCAGTTCGATTGCAAGGTCGAGAACCTGAGCGACAATTACACCCAGATCGCGATCCAGGGGCCGAAGGGCGTCGATACGCTGCAGAAGCTGACCGATGCAGACCTGTCGAAGGTAAAGTTCTACTGGTTCACGCACGGGACCGTGGCAGGGTTGCCGAACATCCTGATTGCACGGACGGGTTACACCGCGGAAGACGGTTTCGAGATCTACGTTCCCACCGACGAAGCAACCAGCGCCCGCGTTTGGTACGCCGTGATGGAAGCAGGCAAGGAGTTCGGGATCGTGCCTTGCGGGCTGGGCGCGCGCAACACGCTTCGCCTGGAAGGCAGGCTGCCGCTCTACGGGCATGAGATTTCCGACACGATCAATGTTTGGGAGGCTGGCTTGGAGCGCTTTCTCAAGATGGAGAAAGGCGACTTCACCGGCCGCGCGGCGCTGGAGCGCGCGAAAGCTGACGGTATCAAGCGCACGCTGGTTGGACTGGAGTCGGTGGACCGAGGCATACCCCGCGACGGTTACAAGGTGCTCGATCTGAATGGCAAGGAGATCGGCTACGTCACCAGTGGGTCGTACGCGCCGTTTCTGAAGAAGAACATCGCGCTGGCCTATGTGCCTATCGAGCACTCCGCGATCGGCAGCGAGGTGGCCGTGGAAATCCGGAACCAGCCGGTGAAGTGCAAGGTAATTCCGACGCCGTTTTACAAGCGTCCGAAGAGGCAGCTGTGAAAGAGGTGGAGGACAAGTGCTTATCAGCGAATTGTTATTGCCGGAATTTGATGAAGAAATGAAGAAGACGCGCGTCACGTTGGAACGGATTCCAGCAGACAGGCCGGAATTCGCACCCCATCCGAGGTCCATGCCGCTGGGCAAGCTCGCGCCCCACGTAGCTCAGCTTGCCAGCTTCGGCCTTATCATCTTGACGACTCCCGAGCTGGACTTTGCAAAGAGCAGCTTCAAACCGGTGCCGCTGGAGTCGGCGGCCCAACTGGTCAGCGTTTTCGATGAAGGCGCAGCGAAGACGAGGAGCGCACTTGCCGGCTTGCCCGATGAGGCATGGAACGAGAACTGGAAGCTTCTGATGCAGGGTAAGAGCATCTTCGACGGCTCCCGTTTCCTGGCGTACCGCCAAATGTTCCTCAATCACATTGTGCATCACCGCGCCCAACTTGGCATTTATCTGCGCCTGAACGAGGAAAAAGTTCCGGCCATTTATGGTCCTTCGGCGGACGTGACTCTTGGTTTCTAGCTCTGCTGTGACGCCATCGGGGTTTGCACGCAGACGGAACGGAAATCGCGGAGCATCCGCTTGAATAGAGGAAATTGAATTTAATTCGTATTTAATTTTCGCCGATGCACCCGCTCGGTGTTGAGGAGGCAGTCATATGGCTTATCCCGCGGATTACAAGTACACCAAAGAACATGAGTGGCTGAAGGTGGAAGGCAACACTGGAACCGTTGGCATCACCGATCACGCGCAGGAATCGCTCGGGGACATCGTGTTCGTCGAGTTGCCGAAGGTGGGAACCGAGATCACGGCCGGCAAGACCTTTGGTACGGTTGAATCGGTGAAGGCGGTTTCGGATTTGTTTGCGCCAGTTTCCGGGACCGTGACCGAAGTGAATGAAGCTCTCAACACCTCGCCCGAGCAGGTGAACAAAGACGCCCACGGGGCGTGGATGGTCAAGGTCGCGATGAAAGACCCAAGCGAGGCGAATCAGTTGCTGTCAGCCGGCGATTACGAAAAGTTCGTCGCGGCCGAAGGCGGGCACTGAGGCGGGTTGGCCTGCGATCATCGACTGGCGATTTTCGCGGGGACGGCACAAAGCAGGTCCCTCGACTCGGTCGCCGTGGCGACCTCGCTCGGGATGACAATTCTGATGTGTAGCACCTAATTAATTCACCCTCCGGTATTCTCCGGAGGTGCTCTTCATACAGTCGCCCAAGAAAGCTACAGGTACCCATGCGCTATCTTCCTAAATCTGAACCCGACCGGGAGGTCATGCTTCGCGAGATCGGCGCCAAATCCATCGACGATCTGTTCGCCGCCATTCCGCCCGAGTATCGCCTGAAGGGCGATCTCAAGATTCCGCGCGCCTATGCGGAAAGCGAAATCGTAGAGTTCTTTCGCGATTGTGCGGCCGGGAGCGCGCAAGGTTACGCCACGTTCCTCGGCGCGGGTGCGTATTCCCATTACCGTCCGGTCGTCATCGACTCGCTGGTCTCGCGCGGCGAGTTTTTTACGGCCTACACGCCCTACCAGCCAGAGATCGCACAGGGGACTCTGCAATCCATCTTTGAATTTCAGACGATGATTTGCGAGTTGACCGGCATGGATGTGGCCAACGCCTCCATGTATGACGGCTCAACCGGCGCCGCCGAAGCGTTGATGATGGCGGCCCGTCTGACGGGGCGGCACAAATCGGTGATCGCTACCAGCGTGCATCCGGAGTATCGCGAGGTCATCGCCACCTACGCCCGCCACCAGGGAATGCCGATTTCAATCGTCGCCTATCTGGAGAACGGGCGGGTTGATTTGCAAGCGCTGGATCAGGCGATCGACGACCAGACCGCCGGGGTGCTGATCCAGTCGCCGAACTTCTTCGGCACCATCGAAGACGTGGCGGCGATAGCTGACATCGTACACAAGAAGGGCGCGCTGTTGATTGTCTCCATCGCGGAAGCGGTTTCGCTGGGCATCGTCAAGCCGCCGACCGAGGCCGATATCGTCAGCATGGAGGCCCAGTCGTTCGGCGTGCCGCTGGGATTTGGTGGCCCCTACTGCGGCGTGATGGCCACGCGCGAGAAGTTCGTACGCCAGATTCCCGGCCGGCTCGTCGGACAGACCTCCGACCGTAACGGCAAGCGCGGATTTGTGCTGACGCTTTCCACGCGCGAACAGCACATCCGCCGCGAAAAGGCGACCTCGAACATCTGCACCAACCAGGGGCTGGTCGCGCTGATGGTCGGCATCTTCATGACGGTGTACGGCAAGGAAGGTCTCAAGGATTTGGCGAAGTATAACCTGGCAAAGGCCCACTACGCGGCCGAACAATTCAAGAAGAGTGGCGCCACGCTGTTGTTCGAGGGCGCTCCGCGATTCAACGAGTTTGTCATCCAAACGAAAACCGATCCCTACGCCATCAATGACAAGCTGCTGGGGCAGCGCATTATCGGCGGCTTTCCGCTGAAGAAGTTTTATCCCGACCTGGGCAATGCGTCGCTGTGGTGTTGCACGGAGACCACGACTAAGGCGTCGATCGACGCGGCTGCGAAGGAGGTGGCACTGTGAACTTGAACGAGAAGATCCGCAAAGCCACCACTCATATCAGCCAGAACGAAGGGCTCATCTTCGAAAAGTCATCGCCGGGCAAGAAGGCCTATAAGCTTCCTCCGCTCGACGTGCCGGAGGTGGATGCGGCGCAACTGCTGGGTAAGCAGGCGCGTGAAGACCTCGGCCAGATGCCGGAGGTGAGCGAGATCGAAATCATCCGCCACTACACGCGTATTTCCACGTGGAACTATGCCGTGGACCACGGCATGTATCCGCTGGGATCGTGCACCATGAAGTACAACCCACGCGTGAACGAGGCGGTGGCGCGGTTGACCGGATTAGCGGAGGCGCAT
>DATCCF010000365.1:0-4192 GCA_036511435.1 Terriglobales bacterium
TCATTTTGGCAGAACGAACCCAAACTCTTCTTTCTGAACAACGAGGCGGGTAGGGCAATTAGTGCTCGGCTGAAGAAGAAGCCCTGCCAAGGCTAGAGTTTTATCTTACGAATCGAAGCCAAAATTACTTGCTCGGAGACCATGCAAGGAAGTGATGAGCAGGTGGCGTGGTTGGACCACCAGCCCGCCGAATCCGCCAAGCAATTTCGATACCGCGGCGATGGAGCTCGCGATGATGAGTCCGACATCGCGGGACGGTGAGCCAATGTCGCGATAATTTAAAATGTCTCGGGCCAGCGGCGCGCAGTGTGAAAAACGCGCAAACCTGAATTGTGCGTCCCTGGACGCGATACGGAACAATGAATGGCGTGTCCGGAATCACCAGTTCTCGCGTTCCTTGAACACGATCCGGAAATCCCATCGCTGGGTGTTCGGAAAGAAGCGCTTCAACGTTGTGCAACGTCGCCAGTAGAGTGCTCAGCGCTTTGACCTTGACACTCTGGCCGGCTGTGTGTCAATGTCATACATTAATTGATTAGCAAAGACCGGAGATTCAACTATGTCGTCGTCGGTGCTGAGCGTGCGGTTGAGCAAGCATGAGCGCGCGCTCTTAGAAGCCGCGTCCTCACAGGCTCGGACGAACGTCAGCGACTTCGTTCGGCGCATGGCGATTGAAGCAGCAGAGGCAGATATGCTGGAACGCCGGATTGTTGTCATTCCCGCAAAGGATTGGGAGCGGTTTGAAGCCTGGGTAGCAAAGCCGGCACGCCAGATTGCCAGTCTCAGGGAGCTTGCCCGTAGACCCCCGACATGGCGGACATAGCGCCGCCGCGCCCGCTGTCAGAAGACGACGAACGCGATTATTTCGATTGTGGGCGAGACGCGCTCAATTCATGGTTCCGGCGCCATGCGTGGCATAATCACTTGTCGGGCATTTCGCGCACAAGCATCATCTGCGACACCAGCACGAAATTGATAGTGGGTTACGTGACGATGAGTGCCGCTCAGATCGAGCGCGAGTTTCTTCCCAAGGCACACCAACGCAACAAACCCGACCCTGTGCCAGCAACGCTGCTGGGGCAGCTCGCTATACATAGGGCCTATCAGGGTCAGGGCCATGCGCGTTCGCTCCTATTTTTTGCGCTAACGGTGGCATTGCGCGCTTCGCGCGAGGTCGGGAGCTTCGGCGTGCTCACGCATCCGATTGACGAGCAGGTTCGCCAATTCTATCGGAGATGGGGTTTTGAAGATTTACCCTTTGATCCAAAACGGTCAATGATTGTGCGCATGGTCGACCTGGAGAAGAGCGGCTTTGTCGGATAGCGCACGCTGCGTTGACCTCGCGAGTGGTCAACTCGACACTAGGCGCCGGGCTCGCGTCGCAGGAACGAAAATGGGCAGGTTGAGCGGCTCGGTTGTCGCTTGCGGCGCCTCATTGACTCCAGCGTAAACACACTCTGGCGGGCTTGCCGCCAGAGCAAATGCTCGTAACGGCTGAGGCGATCCAAGGCGAAGGTCGGCAACTCTGCCAAGCGTAAGAAGCCGTCCGCAATATCCTTTTTCAGATCGAAACTGAGGTCGTTTCCCGCCGCCGCGTCAGATTGCCGTGTGTCTACCAGGTGTAATGGATTGCGGTCCGAGAGATCGGCTGTCTCGACCAGGGACGGGTGTGAAGACCCCCTGTTCGATCTTGCCAGGATCTGCAGTCACAGACTCGAAAAGGGCTGTCTCTATGCCGGTCGCGCGACGAAGCCGCCAGAGGACGCTCGCCAGTCGAAGCACCAGCTCGCGCTCTATCGCCGATTCAGCGTCATAGTCGGCGATCACCGCGGCTTCGAAGGCCTGATAATCCTCTGCATCCTCGAGCGCCGTAATGACGGTCTCGGCGGTGAGGCCGTGGCGCAATGCATTGCGCCGCGAACGCTCTTTGCCTTCCGGCGTCGGTGGCCCGGTGCTTTTGAGCGCGTTGCGGCGATTGGCTTCAATCTGTTTGAGAGACGTCATCGTGGACCGCTTCGACCAAATGGGTTCGTTCTGTCATTGGGGCGAGCATAATGCCGTTCGGCATGGGCCGGCGCCTTGCCCGGCCGCTTCCGATCTGCCCCAATCTGCTTTTTCCACGCCATCAGATTTCCGTTGGGACTTTGGCGGTATCTTCATTGGGATGGATATCTGCCGGCGCAGATTTTGGGGGTGTGTGCTCCCAAAGCCCCTTGGCAATTGGCAGGGCATTGATGTTGAGGCCCTCCCACCAGGCCAACTCATTGCCCGCCTGATGCAGTTGGCGATGATGACCGCGGCAGAGCGGTACGGTGAACTCATCGCTGACTTTGAGACCGAGCGCTCTGGGTTGGGCAAAGCGCAGGTGATGCGGATCGGACGGTTGCCGGCCGCACACGAGACAGGGTTGCGAGGCCACGAATCTCAAATGGGCTTTGTCACGCAGCCGTTTGGGCTCAGCTATGGCCAGAACGCTTTTATCGATTTGAGCAGGGAAGAGGTGGGGTGAGGCGGGGACAATCGAGGTGTCAGCTGACGGCTGGACTTCCAGATTACGTCGACCCTGCGCGCGATCCTGAGTGACCAGATCCTGGCGATGGCCATAGTAGCGGGACGGCCGGGGAATAGGGGTCGTATCGTCCGGATGAGAGCCAAGGCGGGCGTCAGCCGGCACGGGAATAGGAACAGGGACAGTTGGTGAGGGCAGGGGCTTCTGCGGCGCTGTCGCCTTGCCGCCCCGATAGAGCTCGAGACCGAACGGTTTTCCGAAGGTCGTTAGTGCTCGTTTGGTGGCGTCGGTTTCCGCGGCCTTGAGCGCGATGTCGTGCACGTCGCCCGGTGATGTGCCGCGGCCTTCGCCGGTGCCATGGCCCTCACGAATGATGGTCGCGCCGTCCGCATGCACGGTAACCCGGACTCGGGCGAGGTAGACCGCCAGGAAAGTTCCGCGGTTTTCACGGGCCAGCACGCAGCGGGATTCGATGGTCTCTCTGGACCACCCGTCAAACCCGAAAATCCGATTGGCCTCCGAGATGGTGTACCAGCCCTCCAGATAGGTGAGTTCGCGGCCATTGGCCTCGCGGGTGCGGATATGCCGGTGATCGGGTTGGCGCCGCAGTGCGCGGACTTGCTTTGCTGAGAAGGCCATTACCGGGTCCTCGCGCTCAGAACAGGTTCCGGGTTGGAGAGGGTAGCGCCGGCGATCTCCGCGCCCCCTTTGAGGTCGAGAGCCAAGACTTGGCGTCTCAGGCGTGGCTCGCCTGGCTCCCAATAGGTTTTCGGGACGGCATCCTCGTTGAGCACCACCAGCGCGGGCATTCCCGGCCGCAGCGAAGCGGTAAAGTCGGGGGCGGTCAGCTTCTTCAGGTCCAGCTCAACCATCACGTCCTTAGCGATCTGCCGACGTTTGGCGGCCCGATCCTGCAGCCGGTCAAGCCGGCCCTGCATGTCGGAGATCCGGCATTTGAGCCCTGTGGCCAGGGCCTCATCGGCCAGGGCGGCGCGGATGATGGCCTGGACGATTTCATGCAGGTCGGTGAGCCCCTCGACCGTATCGGCGAGGGTCTGCTCGTCGATCTGGGGGTCTTGCGCCCGGATGCGGTCGCGGATGGTGCGGTAGGTAGCGGCGGCGAACGTTAGCTGATCCATCAGTTTACTCCACTAGGCTGGGCGATTAAGGATGGTGTCTGCTAAACCGGCATTTATGCTGGTAAACAGCATATGATATGAAACATAGCATAAGCTTTCAAAGCAGTCAACATGCAATCTAAGCCGCTTACGAGCGCTCAACTTAGGGCCGCCCGCTCTCTCATCCGGTGGAGTGCCGAAGACCTCGCCCGAGAAACAGCGCTAAGCGTTGCCACCATCCGCCGCGCCGAGCTGACCGACGGCGAGACGTCCATGACGGCTGCCAACGACCTGGCGGTGCGCCGCGCATTGGAAGCCGCCGGCGTCGAATTCATCGACGAGAACGGCGGTGGCGCCGGGGTACGCCTGCGAAAACCGCATCAGGCGCCTAAGCGCAAATAACTCCCCATAAACGAGGATTGTAGAAACGTGATCAATTCACTTGTACGGACATTGTCCGTGCATTAGATTATATGCGAATATGGAGATCTAATATGGCGACCAGTGCAATGAACCGCGACGACCGGATTGAACTGCGAACGACCAAGGAAGAAAAGCGCCTTTT
>DATCCF010000366.1:0-3599 GCA_036511435.1 Terriglobales bacterium
TGCCCTTTGATGTGCAGCAGCTCAACGTGGATTTCTGCACTGGCGGTGTGCTCAAGTGGTTGTGTGGCGGCCCGGGAACGGCGTATCTCTATGTGCGACCGGACTTGGCGAAGAAACTAGAGCCTTCCTTCACAGGATGGAACGGCCACGAAAACCCCTTTGGGTTCGAGATTGGCGCAACGCGTTATTCGCCAACTATCTATCGCTTCACCCAGGGCACGCCAAACATTCCCGCTCTGAAAGTTGCGCAGCCGGGATTGAAAATCATTGCCGAAGCCGGTGTCGAAAAGATCCGCGAGAAGTCGAAGCGGCAGACCGCGCTGCTCATTGCGATGGCCGACCGCCACGGCTGGCGGGTGAATACGCCGCGCGACGCCGAACGTCGCGGAGGCACCGTGTCAATTGACATGCCCAACGCGCAACAGGTTTGCGCCGAACTGCTCAAGCGCGAGGTACTGGTGGATTACCGCCCCAAGGCGGGCGTGCGCTTCTCGCCACATTTCTATAACACCGACGAAGAGCTGACAAAAGGGATCGTCGCAGTGGAAGAGATCTTGGGCGAAATGAAGGTGGGAGCGTAGTATGCCCCGAAATTTGGCGCCAGCGGCCCTCGGCTTCCGCGTACATTCCGGGTGGGCAGCCGTAGTTGCGGTTTCGGGACCTCTGACTTCACCTGCGGTGATTGAGCGACGGCGTATCGAAATTGCTGCTCCCGAGATCCCCGGCTCGAAGCAGCCGTATCATGCCGCCGAAAAACTGGGGCTGAAAGAGGCGGAGCAATTCTTGCTGCGCTGCCACCAAAGCTCGGTTTCGCTGGCGAGGAAAGCTATCGGTGACTGCATTCACGACGCGAACAGAAAGGGTCAGAACGTAGCCCGCTGTGGGATTCTATTCGCTTCCGGACGTCCTCTTGGAACCCTTGCGGCCATCCTCGCCTCTCATGCACTGATTCACACCGCCGAAGGAGAGTTCTTTCGGAATGTGGTCTTGGATGCTTGCAAGCATCATGAAGTGCAAGCGATCAGAGTGAAGGAAAAAGAACTGCTGCCCCATTTCGAGAATGAGATCCACATCTCCCAAGAAGCCCTGAACCAGCACCTTTCGTCGATTGGGCGCATCATCGGTTCTCCGTGGCGACAGGACGAGAGATTCGCCATGATGGTGGCTTGGCTGGCACTCGCCGCGGCTGGACGTACCTCGAATTGAATCACCAAGTTGAAATTCTCTGTTGACTTTTCGCCTTTTGTTCGCTGACAATACTAACGGAGGGCTGCGCACGACCATGGCACTCACCCGCCGTCAGAAACAGGTGTACGATTTTATCTCCGAGTTCGTGGACAAGCACGGCTATTCGCCGTCGTTCGAAGAGATTGCCGAGGGACTCGGCCTCAGCTCGCTGGCGACCGTGCACAAGCACATCACCAACCTGGAGCAGAAGGGATTGTTGCGCCGCGACTACAATCGCAGCCGCTCCATCGATCTCCTGAAGCCGCGGGGACGCATGAAGCAATCACTGGCCGTGGCTGCGGCAGCGGCGGCCGAGAACGGGATGAGCCTGCCGTTGATGGGACGCATCGCTGCTGGCCGTCCCCTGGAGGCGATGGAGAACCCCGAGTCCATTTCGCTCGCCGACTTCACCCGCTCCAAAGACGTGTACGTGCTCCAAGTAACGGGCGAGAGCATGCAGGACGAGCACATCGTGGATGGCGACTATGTTTTGGTGGAGAAAACCAACGTCGCGCGCGATGGCGAGATCGTGGTCGCGCTGGTGAATGGCAGCGACGCCACCCTGAAACGAATCTACCTTGAGGGCAACAAAATTCGCCTGCAACCTTCCAACGCCGCCATGCAGCCTATCATCGTTCCCGCCGCCGGGGTGCAGGTGCAAGGAAGAGTAATTGGAGTATTGAGGAAATATTGAGTGACGAAATGATAGTTTTCACCGACACCTTATTGCAGTAGGCTATGAGCAGAACTGGACAACGATGAGCCATGCGACGGGCGGTTTGTTTCCGAGAATCGACCACCCATTCCCCGATGAGCCTGATTGGCTGGCAGCGCTGAAGCGGCGCGAAGAGACGCTCTGGGGCCCCATCAAAAATCTCGCACGCAACAGCGGTGCCATCTGTCCGATCGTGCAACGTACGTACAGAGCGATGCGCTTCAATGGTTATCGGGCCTTCCTGCAAATTCGATACATGCTGTGGTCACTGATCCGCCATACGGCATGGTGGAATACGACGAAAAGAACCAGTCAAAGCTTCGCAAAGGCAGGGGCGGCGTTTGGAGAATTCCTCCAAGTTTTGACGGGGCGACTCGAAAGCCTGTGCCTCGATTCACGGTTCTGTCGAAGGAAGAAATCCTCAATCTTCACGGATTTTTTAGTGCCGTGGCCTACGGTCTTCTAAAAGCTTTAGTACCTGGGGGTCATATTTTTGTTGCCTCTAATCCGTTGATCTCGACCACGACCTTGTCATGCCTTTATTGAGTCCGGTTTCGAAAAGCGGGGCGAGGTTATTCGCCTGGTACAAACTCTTCGCGGCGGAGACCGTCCCAAGGGTGCAGAAGAGGAATTCTCGGGAGTCACGGCGATGCCGAGGTCATGTTGGGAACCTTGGGGGGTTTTTCGTAAGCCGATCGAGGGAACGCTCGCAGAGAATCTGCGGTCCTGGGGAACAGGCGGCCTGCGCAGGATTTCAGATGATGAACCCTTCAAAGATGTGATTCATTGCTCCCCCACGCGCGGCATTGAGAAGGAAGTCGCGCCCCATCCATCGCTCAAGCCTCAGCGCTTCCTGCGAAAACTCGTTCGTGCGTCGCTTCCGCTGGGAATCGGAATCATCTACGATCCCTTTGCTGGATCGGGTTCAACTTTGGCAGCAGCCGATGCCTTGGAATACCGCGCGATTGGGACCGACTCCGATCGGCAATACTTCGCGATGGCGAAGCAGGCGTTTCAGCACTTGTCGGCCCTGGATGTCAACAATAAGTGAGACAACTTGGCGATCGTCCGCAACCACGCTGACCCGTCGAAGTTTAACCAGAACGCGAACTTGCCTTTTGAGCTCCGGCTCAAGGATTTCGAGTTGGCGATGCAGGACGTCTATGATTTTTTTTATGACGTGAACAGGCTGCTTACCAGCAAGGGGCTGCAACGCCTTGACGACATGCTTCGACCTGCGATCATGTCAGGGCTAGCCCCAATACTGTTCACTTAACAATCCTTATCCGTTTGGCAACATCGACGCGGTGAGTGCGCTGCCGCTTCCGGGGCCGCAGATTGTAGTTGCTCATTTTCCGTTTCACCCCGCGCGGGTTGACCCGATTGCGGCTCGAGGCGACGCGCTCCTGGAGGATCTCCAGCAGAATCGCCACTCGCTGGCGACCACCAAGCCCGCTGTCAAACAGTCCGCTGCTATGCCAGGCGTGCAGCGCGGCGTGTTCGCGCTATTCGGACCCTTGAAGTTCCACTCCGTATCGCTTTGCGGCAGACTGTATCCGCTTCCACGCAGCACGACGTTCCACTTCCGTAACGCCCTTCACTTGATTGAAGCGCGCAACAGCGTTGCGTACGTGAGAAGCATTTTCCAGCGGCTCCT
>DATCCF010000367.1:0-8293 GCA_036511435.1 Terriglobales bacterium
AGCGCCTGTTCCGCCGGCTCAAAGGCTTTCGTCGCATCTTCTCGCGCTTCGACAAACTCGATCTGGTCTTTCTCGGCTTCCTCCACTTTGCTCTTATCGTCGAAGCGCTCAGGTATCTAAGTAGTGTTAACACGCCCTAGACGCGAACGGCGCAAACCTTGAGGCCGCTCCGCATAGCTTAAGAACATCCGATCCTTCGACTCGCCCGTCGCGGGTTGGCGAAAAGCGAACAGCGAAGAGCGGATGCCAAAGAGCGAGATCTAGCTGAAAGCTGACGCGCTGAAAGCTGACGACTATCGGAGTAGAGGTTCCGTTAAGGTTGACTCGCGCCTACACTGGTCACCAGGCTCGCCTCGGTAGGCTCGTTGGCCTCTGACCAGCTGTTCTTCTCGTCGAAATGGTCGGAGTATTTCTCAAAAACCACCACGTGCAGGACCGGCTGGCTCTCCTCGATCGGGTCCACCATGCCCGACTCTTTCAGGGGAAGCAGGTAAGCGAGGATCCATCCGTACTGCTCGCCGCTCAAGCCGCGGCGCGACAGGTCAAACGTAACTCCGGTCAAGTGGGTGGAAGCCGTGTCACCCCATTCCGGCGCAGCGTAGCGGTTGTGACGCCGCAGTCTTCCCTGCTGCTCCATGGTGCGCACCAGCGAATTGACCTGCAACGGGCTGTGGAATTGGTTGTAGTACGCTTGGCTGAAATCCTGCAGGAAATCGCGCGTCCACGCTCGGCAGTAGCGCCGGCTCTCGGGCAAGTCGGCCGCGAGCTTCAGCGCCTCGGTCTCGCTCACTGGAACCAGCACCTGCGCCACCTCATACCGTATGAGCTCTCCCTCATCGGCAATGCGAGGCAGTTGCAAGCGGTTCAGCTCTTCGTTCTGATGCACCAGCAGGTCATGCGAGCCGGGATACATGGGGGTCCACCGGCTGAGACGCCAATGAGGGCTGGGATTGAGAGCATGAAGGCTGGGATTGAGAACAGAATGATGGCCCTTGTGCACCTTGGCAGGGGTCACCGCAGATGCAGGAGTGCTGGCCAACAAGGCCAGCAGACACAGCACCAGCGCAGAACCTAGCTTGCGGCGTGAACTCTGCGAAGCGAATTGGGCCGCCATGCGGACCGATGACGAGAAGCTTGGAAGTGGCAAAACCGGCATATTCCTTTATGAATCTTCGGACTAATGTTCGTATAAGTAACGCGCTGGTATTACATCACAAAATCGGCCGAAGAAAAAGCCTTTTCCCTAATCAACGCAAGCCCGAAAGAGGAATGCGCGGCAGTCGCACAAGGCAACTTTGCACCATGCCCGAGCCCCGTACTATCTTAAAGGATGCCTGTAAGCTTGGATTTGCCGTCCAGAAAGTTAATCCGGCACGGATATATTCGGATGAATACCGGTTTTTCCAGAGGTTGACCCAGGTTTATCCCGCTTGCGTGGCTTGACCCGCGGCTATAGATCGCTCCGTGAGTAATGTCCCATGTGGCGTGTTGGGAATTCGATTCGTATGTGGAATTGTCATTACGAGCGAAGCGAGGAATCTGCTGTTGTTTGCGGCTGGAACGACGACCGGGGGAAAAGCAGATCCCTCAAGGCCTAAAGGCCGTTCGTGATGACAACTCAGAAATCGCGAAACCGGACATTACTTGTGCAGCACTCAATATGACTTCTGCGCTGCGGAGTTGGAACCGGCACAGCCGCAATCCAAGTCGGCTCTTGCTTGAACTGGATCCGTGTTCATCCGCGTAAATCCGTGGTGAAAACGCCGTCGCCCTTTTCACGCCTGCCCGCGATAGATCATCTCCGTAATCGTGCAATCGTCGGTCAACGCCGTATCGCCACGAAAATCGGTAACCGCCTGCTCGATGGCGGCAAACCCGTCTTTGCCGCAGCTTTCCAGCCTCTCCATGCCGAAGAATTCGCCCTCCGCATCCTCGGCCTCGGTGACGCCGTCGGTCACCAGCAGCAAACGATCTCCTGGCTTCAGTTGCAGACGCGTGGCCTGGAACTCCGCATTGGGAACCAGTCCCACGGGCAAATTGCCATCTTCGAGCTTGGTGATGGAATCTCCTGAAACTAGCAGCGGAGGCACGTGCCCGCAGTTAATCAGTTCCAGTTCCCCGCTTCCCAACAGGCGGGCAATCACCAGGGTGGCGTACTTCTGGCCTCCAACTTTGTCGCACAGGAAGCGGTTGACCGCCGCGATCATCTCGGGCAGCGACGAGTCGCGGGCCAACTGCGAGTACAACATTCCTTGCAGGATTGATGCCACCACCGCCGCGGAAACGCCCTTGCCGGAAACATCGGCCACGATCAGCGACAGCCCGCCGTCGGTGTAAACCAAGTCGAAGAAGTCCCCGCCGATATCTTTGCAGGCATAGCTGACGGCGTTGACCTTGGCGAACGGCACATCGGGAACGGTCACCGTCATCAGGCGCTGCTGAATTTCGGCGGCGATTGCCAACTCCTGGCGATAGCGTTTGGCTGCATCTTCCGCCTGTACCAGAGCGGCATTTTCCACCAGGGTCGCCGCGCCGTTGGCGATGGTGCGCAGGATATCGTGACTCACCGACGAAAGCTTGCCCGACAGGAAATGGGCGTCGAGGTACAACACGCCTTGCACATCCGATTCCCCCGGCTTGGTCTCTTCCCTGACTTTGTCCTGGATGACCGTCTTGCGCAGCGGAATACAGATCACGCTGTGCAGGTTGTGCGCTACTACACTTTCGCGCCCTGCCAGCTTGTCAGTGTCGTCGGTATCGGTCACCAGGAACTCGGACGCGCTTTTGGCGGCGTCGCGCAGCACCGACCGCGAGATGGTGCTGTCGTCGTTGATGCTCTCGCCCTTTTTGTCGCGCCCCGCGGCCAGGCGCAGTTCCCCATCAGGATGACGCAGGAAGACGAAGCCTCGTTCGGCATGGGTCAAGCGTAGTGCAGCCTCGAGCAGAGTGTGCAACACGTCGTCCAGCACGCCACTGGTATTCAGTTTGCGCGCTGCCTCGAGGAAGACGTTGAGCATCTCGAGGTCCGATCCCGCCCCGGTTGCGGGCTTCCAGGTCGAGAACTGGCTGAGAAACTGTTGCGCGGCGCTGGAGGGCGAACGATCGGGGCTGAACAGCGCGTAGGCAGCGCCTTGCACGCCGAATTCCACGTGATCGTTGCGGGCCAGCTTGCGCCGGTTGACGCGTTCTCCATTGACGAATGTGCCATGGCGGCTGCTCTGGTCCACGATGTAGGTGCCATCGCTCTCACGAATGAACTGCGCGTGCTCACGCGAGACCCGCGGATCGGCCATCACCAGATCACGGTCGGTACGCCGGCCGACGGTGAATGGAAAATGCTCGAGCACCAGGGTACGGCGGTCGCTGCCTTCCACCACCACCAACACCAACGGATCGCCGGTGGAGGCGGTGTCCAGCTTGCGCAACCACATACCCGTAGCGCCCATCAGAGATTCTCCTCCTCAACGCACGACAAAGCGTTCCAATGAAGCCGTTAGAGGCCATCTCATAAATCGGCCTTGAAAGGGCACGGCTTCAGCCGTGCCGCAAAGAACTGCTTGAATACCGGGCTTTAGCCCCTGAGGTGACGCCTCAGATTTATGAAGTGACTTCTAAGAATATAGTCCAAGCGCCGCTGCACTATCCACTATTGTTGCGCCCTTCGTGCGAAAAAGACTCCCCGCCTCTCGGCCATCGCCAGCCGCCTTCGTGCACTCCATAGCTTTGTTTTTCAATAACATAGCCCTGTGATCCAGCTCACCATTCAATGTTCGATACTGCCCGCTGGCCCGCTAAATCCGCCCACTTGCTCCATCTTGGTTGGCCCTTTCGACCCTCGCCCATTAACTTAATAAGTGTATAGAAGTGTGGAAATTGGCCCCCCCGGTTGTGGGGTGGGCCATCCTCAATTCATTTCTTTAGAGTACGAGAGGCGTGAATGCATAAGCCGGTTAAATATGTTGAGAAAGCTGTCACCATTGCTGCCAAGGGCGCATGGGCTGTTTTCGACAAGTTCAATAGCATCAATCCCAACCCTTCGTTTACGCCCAAGTGGTCCGATAAACCACTCTTGAAGTCGTATCAGAAGTCCAAGCCGCCGCTGGGCTGGCCCCGTTCCACCGATTCGCTGTGCCCCAAGTGCGTTCCGCAAATCCGCCAGGAGATCATCGACGGCAAACTGCCGCTCGAAGTTCTCATGAACGAGAAGGCCGGCGAGATCAAGGCGCAGATCATCGAGCGCGACGGCAAGATCCTGATGGTGAAGGACTGCCCCATCCATGGCCACTTCGAAGACGTGATGGCCATGGACACCGCATTCTTCAAGCACCTTGAAGAAGTTTTCCCGGGCCGCGACATCCGCGCCCACAACGACGAGAAGCTGCATCACCACGGCAGCAGCACCGTCCTGCATGGCCGCGGATCGGTACTGACCATCGACCTGACCAACCGCTGCAACATGATGTGCGACCCCTGCTTCATGGACGCCAACCAGGTTGGCTTCGTCCATGAGTTGACGTGGGACGAGATCAAGACGATGCTCGACAACGCCATCACCATCAAGCCGCGCCGCCAGATGTCGGTACAGTTTTCCGGCGGCGAGCCTACGCTGTCGCCCTACTTCCTCGACGCGGTCGCTTATGCTCGCAAGGTCGGATACAACAGCGTGCAGGCAGCGACCAACGGCATCGAGTTCGCCAAGAGTCCCGAGTTTGCCAAGCAGGCTTTTGAAGCCGGCCTGCGCTATGCGTACTTGCAGTTCGACGGCATCGGTAATGCCGCCAACTCGCACCGCCTGGTCGGCAATCTATTCGACGTGAAGTTGCAGGCGATCGAGAACCTGCACAACGCCGGCGTGGACATCGTGCCGGTGGTTACCATAGTCAACGATCTGAACAACGAGCAGGTCGGTCGCATCATTCAGTTCGCGCTCGATAATCCCAAGCGCATTTCGTTCCTCTCGTTCCAGCCGGTATCGTTCACCGGACGCGACGAAGCCATCACCGATGAGCGCCGTCATGCGCAGCGCTACACGCTCTCTCATCTCGCGCACGACGTGAAGAGCCAGACTGGACTGGGCGAACCCGTTCGCGACTGGTTCCCCATTTCGTTCATGAGCACCTTCTCCGATTGGGCTGACCTGGTTCACGGCCCCGACAAGGATTGGGGCTCGCTGAGCTGCGGCTGCCACCCCAACTGCGGCGTCGGCATGGCTCTCATGATCGACAAAGAAACCAAGGAAGCGGTTCCGGTCACGGCGTTCCTCAACGGCGATACCATCGCAAAAGACATCGCGAAGGTAAACGATGCCGCGCGTGGCAAGTGGATGTCGATTGCCGGCATGACGCTGGCGCTGTTGAAGAATTACGATCCCTTCAAGTCGCCCAAGCACTTCAAGTTCACCGACCTGCTGAAGAAGTTCGACAAGACCTTCGGCGCGACCGGCAAGGATTACGGCAAGGTCAGCGGCGACCGCACCGAAACCGATATCGAACGCCGCCGCCGCGATCGCTGGAACTTCCTGTTCATCGCCGGTATGTGGTTCCAGGACCTGTTCAACTACGATTTCCGCCGCACCGAGCAGTGCATCATTCCTTACGCCACCCAGGAAGGCGAGATCAGCTTCTGCGCGTACAACACCGGCGTGGGCTGGCGCAATATCGTGGAGAAGATGCACATGACCGCCACCCTCACCAAGTGGTACGAGGAGCACGGCCGTCACGAGATCTTCGCCGGTGGCAAGAAGGTCGGCCTCGAAACGACGGCGCACACGCTCAAACTGGTCGATGAGCACGTGAACGCCGAAGCCAACCACACGCTCGACGATCTCGGCATCGCCAAGAACGCTCGCCAGGAGAAGTTCAAAGCCCGCGACGAGCGCGTAAAAGCGGAAGCCGAAAAGGCGCGCATGCTGGCGCTCTACAAGGAACACGTCCTCGGCGAGAAGCCGGCGGTCAACGACGGCTTCATTCCCCTCGGCAGCATCGGCGGCATCAAGCCCGCAGAACCAGCAGTGGAAGAGCGGGAAGTGATGTACGGAGACTAGCGAGCATTCAGCAATCAGCATTCAGCCAAAACGACCGGTCGCACCAGCGGCCGGTTTTGTCTTGGGCGCTGATTCACCAGGTTCGCGTAGTGCGGACCTTCAGCCCCGAGTGCAAAGCTGTCCATGATAATCAGGGGCGTTACAGTCTGTGCGAGAACGACGCCTGGTAGGCGACGAGGAAACAACCTGCTACAAAAACCAGCGCCGTAGGCGCGGCTCAGTTTAGCCCAGCACGGAGCCGCAGGCGGAGTGCTGGGTTAGGTGGAAAATCAACCCGAGTCCCTTCAGGGACGGCACAGCTCCCACACCCCTGAGATATCTCGAAGGCTCGTTTTGGGCCGCCCTGGCATTTGTCGCGTGACCACTAATTACTTCCCCTTGAACTGCGGTGGCCGTTTTTCCAGGAAGGCGCGCGTGCCTTCGGTCTTGTCCTCGGTGGCGCAGCATACGGAGAACAGCGTAGCCTCGAGAAAAAGACCGTCGGCCAACGTCAGGTCGAAGCCGCGATTCACCGCCTCCATCGCGTACTGGATGGCCAGCGGCGCGTTGGCGATGATCTTGGCGGCGATCGCCTCGGCGCGTGCGATCAGCTCCGCCTGCGGGACCACCTCGTTCACCAGGCCAATGCGATAGGCTTCCTGCGCCGTGATCATCTCGCCGGTCAGGATCTGCTGCATCGCCACTCCCTTGCCCACCAGTCGCGACAACCGCTGCGTGCCGCCATAGCCGGGAATGAGTCCGAGCTTCACCTCGGGCTGACCGAACTTGGCGTTGTCGCTCGCCAGACGCATGGTGCAGGCCATCGCCAGCTCGCAACCGCCGCCGAGTGCGAAGCCGTTGACGCAGGCAATCACCGGCTTGCCAAGATTTTCGATGGCATCGACGATCGCTTGCCCACAGTGCGTATATTCCTTGGCTGATACCGGCGTTTGCTGTGACAGCTCGCCAATGTCAGCGCCCGCGACGAATGCCTTCTCGCCCGCGCCGGTCAAGATCGCAACGCGCACCTCGGCGTCGTCTTTAATGGACGCGAAGGCGTCTTTTAGCTCCTGCATGGTGGCCATGTTCAGCGCGTTGAGCACCTTCGGCCGGTCAATGGTGATGTAGGCAATCTGGTTTTTCTTTTCGAACTTGATATTTTGGAAGTCAGCCATATTTCTCTCGTGGGATCTAATAGTTTGTAGTGTTGTCCGCCCAAAAGCTTTATGAATTGTCATTACGAGCGGCCTTCAGGCCGCGAGGAATCTGCTGTTTCGACGGGCTGGGGCCTACTATAGGGAAAAAACAGATTCCTCGCTTCGCTCGTAATGACAACTCTCGAACAAGAGGAACGAAATACATTTGTGGCTACACAAACTTTCCCGGCACCGGATTTGTCGGGTCGGTGTAATCGTAGAAGCCTTTGCCCGATTTGCGGCCGTACCAGCCCGCCAGCACCAGCCGCCTCAGCAGCGGCGGCGAGGCGAAACGAGGCTCCTTGAATTCGTCGAACATCACGTGCGTGATGTAGTACGTGGTGTCGAGGCCCACGAAATCGAGCAGCGTGAACGGCCCCATAGGATAGCCGCAGCCCAGCTTCATGGCTTCATCGATGTCGGTGATGGAGCCGACGCCCTCTTCGTAGGCGCGAATTGCGTCGAGCAAATACGGCACCAGCAGCCGATTCACGATGAAGCCGGTCTTATCGCTGGTGCGCACCGGCACCTTGCCGAGCTTTACCGCGAACTCGTAAGCCGTGTCGTACACCTCGGACGCGGTGGCGATGGTCTTCACCACTTCCACCATTTTCATCATCGGGACCGGATTGAAGAAGTGCAGCCCGATGAAACGCTCCGGCCGCTTGGTCGCGGTCATCAACTCGGTGACCGAGATCGATGATGTGTTGCTGGCGAAGATGGCGTCTTTCTTGACGATCGCATCGAGCTGCGCGTAGGTCTTGCGCTTCTCTTCAACATTCTCGATGATGGCCTCGATGACAATATCGCAGCCGGCGAGGTTCTGCATGTTGGTCGTGCCCTTCAGGCGCGACTGCGCTTGACTTTTTTGCTCGGCGGTCAAGCCGCCCTTCTCCGGGCCGCGTTCCACCAGCCGAGCAAGCGATTTCTCAATGCCGGCGAAGCCCTTGTCGAGAAACTTTTGATCTTGCTCAAGCACCACCACGTCGAAACCCGCTGTGGCCGCCACTTGCGCGATGCCCGAGCCCATCAGCCCGCAACCGAGTACGCCAACTTTCTTGATTTCCATGATTTC
>DATCCF010000368.1:0-10431 GCA_036511435.1 Terriglobales bacterium
AGAGCGGTTTAGTTATTTGTGTAGTCTAGGTGCCGCCGGCTGAAGCCGGCTCGGAGGTGAAGGATCAGCGGGAACGCGGCGCTGAAGCGCCGCTCTACCCGTGCTCGCTCGACTACAGTAATTCTTAAACTGCTCTAGGCATCGGATTGAGCGCCCTCCAAGATGTATCCTCAGTTCTGCGCTTTATCCGTGTAAATCCGTGGTTACGATTTCATCTTCCTTCTCCACCCGCGCACCAACGACCAACAACAGCGCGACCCACGCCGTAACCAAGATCGCGTAAGCCACAAAAAATCGCAGCCCCATGCTCCATGCCTGTTTGCGAAGATCCTCCACTGCGGGAATCCACCAGACCAGCCTGTACGGAACATACACCCCGATCAGCATCAGCGCGCAGAACCATAACCAATACCCGGGCCGTCGCAAGACGCGCAGGGAGCGCGCCATGCGCTTCAGTCTGAATCCGGTGGCCGCCACGGTGGTGGCGATGGGCAGCCACACGGCAGGCGCCAGCACCCACAGCAGGAACCACAGCAGCCAGTCGGCCGCATGGAAGACCTGCCGCGGGCTGCCGAATCGCAGGAATGACGGCGCCTTCTGCCAGAACCACACCCCGAACTGCGGCGCATACTTGCGAAGGGAGTTGAGCCCCAACGCTATTGCCGCCAGCAAAATGCCCCACACTGCCAGCGCGACTATATGCCGCAAAGCGTGGCGGAAGGCACGCCACACGGTTGCATTATCTCGAAACTCTGCAACCCTGAAGTAGGCGAACGTCCCGGTGCGCAGCCACACTCCAAAAAACACCACCACAATCGCGATCACTCCGGAGCCGGCGACCTGCCAGCCATGCGCATCCGGCATCAGCAGCCAGAAATAGACGGCGCTAAGCAACGCGGCATTGCCGGCCAGGTTCAGCAGCCACAACTTCGCCACGCCACTATGTTTCGCGGTCATTTCACTGTCACCGTCAGCGCGTCGCTAGTCGAGAGATATTCGGGCTGATACATCGGCTCCACGCTAGTCGGGCTCACGCGGAAGACCCCGGGATTCACCACCTTCAGCAGGTACACATATTCATGCTGCCCTTGCGGGAAGTACATGTTGAAGAACGTGGTGCGATCGTCGCGCAGCTCGCGATTGCTGTACCAACGCCCCCACCAACCGGGACGCTCATCCAGTTCATACAGGTCGTCACGCGCGATCGACTCGGTCCCCGATGGAATCGGATCTTCTATCATCAGGTACCTCCAGTTGTTACCGCCGACGGTAAGGCGCACCGCCAGAGTGTCGCCGACCTGCACCGGTCCCGTGAGGTTATCGAGGTGATACACCACGCGGCCGTCCTTCTGCTGCTGCGACAGCCGGTAATACTGGCGCGCCACGCTCAGCTTGAAGCTGCCGCTGTTCACCACCTTCGATTCGCTGGAGTAATACTCTCTCCGCACCGACCAGTACAGCCGGCCGTCCCCCGACTTCGCGATGCGAATCTGGTTCGTTCCCAGCGCCAGTTGCGACTCGTTCAGCACAACCGTAGTCGCGGGAGCCAGCGCGTCGGCAGCGGTGAACTTCTTGGTCGCTACCGTCTTGCCATTCACTTGCACCTCGACGCTGTAGTTCGGCTGCAACTCTTTGGTGCGTTCCAGGTAATCGGTGAGTCCGTAGATCACCATTGCCGTTTGCTCGGTTGACTCCCAGTAGTAGCCCTGGTCGCGATGGTTCACCAAGTAGAGCGCAGCCTTTGGCAGCAGCGGGTTTGAGTCATCCGTGTGGTTTAATAATTTCAGGGCATACGCCGTTGTCTCGGGGGCCGTGTCGCCGTAGAGATCCAGCAGATAGTTGTTGTCGCTCGGCCACCATGCTTGCGAGTCGTCCTGTTTCGCCTCCGCTTCAATTTGCTTGCTCAGCTCGCTGGCCCGGCCATCGTTCATCTCCAGCATGGCCAAGCCGAGCAGCGCCTGGCCGTAGGCAGTTAACGTCGAGCGCTGGTTCCACACTGAGTCGAGTACCGCCGCCTCACGAGTTCCGCTCAACACCAGAGCGTAGGCCATGTAGGCGCGCAAATCGGTCTTCACTCTTTCCGAGCGATCAAACTGCGGGCGCAACCAGCCGAGTCCGCGATCAATCGCGTCCTGCTTGACGTCAAATCCCGCCGCCTTCGCCTGGCTTAGGCCGGCGAGCACGTACGCAGTCATGAATGCCTGGCTGTCGTCAGTCTGCCACCAGCCCCAGCCGCCGTCGGGATGTTGATAGTTGTAGAGCCGGTCGAGACCCGCCTGCACCTGCTTGTTCAGCATCTGCGGATCGATGTTCGATTTCACTCCCAGCTTCTTCAGCGAGTTTGCCACCAGCACATCGGGCAGGAAGCTCGACATGGTTTGTTCGGTACAGCCGTAGGGATACGAGGTTAGGAAGTCAAGTGCGGCGAAGACCGTACCTGCAATGGAGGGCGTCACGCCGATCGTGAGTTTGCGAGTTCCCACCTCGGCGCCCGCAGGGAAGGTCAACGGCAGCAGCGTGTCGCTCTTGCCCGAGACCGCGACCGATCCCGACTTCGCCACCGCCAGCTTCACGCCGAAGGGGACGACCGGCAGCGTCAACTCCATCGCGTCGCTCTCGACGTCGGTAAGCGCTTTGCCCAGCACGCGCGCCGAATCCACATCGAGTACGCGCACCCGGTAATCCACTTTCATCAATCCTCGGCTGGGGACGTTGACATCCTTCTGGCCGCCATCGAGCACCTGGAGGCCCTCAAGGTCCATCGAGACCTGCGCAACTTTGGCTGTGGGCAGATAGTTTTGCACGATGGTCGAGATCGTTATCTCATCCCCCCGGCGGAAGAAGCGCGGCACTACCAGACGCACCATCAGGTTCTTGCGCACGATGGTATTCACCACCGTGCTGCCGACTTTGGTGTCTTGCGTGACACCTCGCGTGGTGGCGCGCCACGACGTTATGGCGTCGGGATAATCGAAGCGCACAGTGGCTTGGCCGTTGCTGCCGGTGCGCACGTCCGCCATCCAGTACGCGGTGTCGGGAAATGCTTTGCGGATCTTGGGCTGCACCAGGCGCTCGGGCTTCAGTTGTGCCATGGCTTTCGACGAGCGCACGCTGGCCAACTGCATCGCGCGTTTCCCCGCCTGCCCGCTGAAGTAATACGTCAGCGAGGTCTCAGTACTCACCCTCGAATAGACGCGGCCGTAGAAGGCGTTCACGATGCTGCCCACCGTTTCCGGTTTGATCGCGTAGATGGCCTCGTCCACGACGCCCAAACTGAACTCTGCCGCCACCGGCTGGCCGCTGGTATCGGTTGCCTTGATGGTGTAGCTCGCAGCTTCGCCCGGTTGGTACTGCGGTTTGGAAGGCAGCAGTTGCACATTCAGTTCGTGCTGTATGGGCGGCACGGTAAGACTCTTGGATCCCTGGTACAACTTGTTGCCGCGAATGAAAACTGCCGCCACGTAGAAGTTCGGGGCGTATTCCGGCTTGATCGGAACATCCACCGTGATGCTGCCACCGCTGCTCTTGATCACCTGACCGGAGTAGAGTCCATTGCCTTCAACCGTCACCAGGACCGAAGTCGGCTCCTTGCCGGTGACGATCAGCACGTGCGCGGTGTCGCCGGGCTGATACGTCTTTTTGTCTGGGACGATCTGCACACGCTCCTGTGCGGGACCGCTCCACCATGGACTCGCACCCGGAGCCCACAGGAATGCGGTGGTCTCAACCGTGCGATTCTCCGGAGTGGTTGCGGTCACGCGGACGCGAAACTCGCCGGCATCGGGGATGGTGAGTTTGACCTGTGCTTTGCCGCTCGCGTCGGTTTGTCCCTGCGTGGTCGTGACCGATTGCCCGGCGCCTTTTCGCCAGTCCCAGCGATTCATTTCCACTCGGAACAACGTCTGTACCGGCTTCTTGTCATAGTCCTGCGCCGTGATGGTGACGGTCGCGGTGCTGCCCTTGGTGTAAACATACGAGTCTGGCTCGGCAGTTAAGAAGAAGCTGCCGTAAGTCGCCAGCGCAAAACCGTGTCCCGCAATTTCGCGGTTACCGGCATCCGTCACGCGTGCCTCGATGCGATAGGTCACGTCTTGTTTCTTGCTATCGACCTTCGTCGGAATCGTAATCTGCAGCTTGCCGTCGGCGTCGAGCGTGCCGCTCTTCTCGCTCTCTTGTTCGCCGCCGTAAGTGTCATTGCCCTCCGGATTGTCAGCTTCGGGATTATCGCCCTCCTGAGATTCGTCGGCCTCGTCGTCGCCGCCGCCGCGTCCCATCGGCCAGTAAGCGGAAGTGTGCACCATCCATGTCACCTTCGCGTTTGCGACGGGCTCGCCAAAGTAATAGCGTGCGTCGATCGTCGCTTTGATCGGCTGCCCCTGTAGCACGCGCGGGGTCTGCGCCATCACCTTCACCTGGTACTCAGGTTTCTTGTAGTCCTCCACCGAAAAGCTGGTGCCCTCGACGTAGCGCTCGCCCATCTGCATTGAGAGGTAATAGAACCCGAGGTTGGCTTCGGCGGGGATGACGTAATTCCACTCCGCCGTGCCGATGTCGGAAAGCTTCACCGTCTGCTGCCAGATGGTCCTGTAGTCCCGTGGATCGCGCATCTCAAGGTTCAGTTCACGATTTTGCGGAATGATGTAACCGTTCACCGTCTGCGCACGAATGATGGATTTGAAATGTACCGTGTCGCCGGGCCGATATACCGGCCGGTCGGTGTAGGTGTAAGCGCGCAAGCTGCTGTCAGGGTCATCGCCCAGGTTCCATGCCCCGGGAGTGTTAATTGCGAACTGGTTTGCGCTGGTCGCCAGGACCGCAACGTTTTCGGGCTTCGCCTCGGTCAGCGTCGTATCCAACAGGCCCTGCTGGTCGGTCGTTTTGGCGGCAACTTCTTTCTGGTCGACCCACACGCGCACCATGATTCCCGCGATCGGATCGCCACTGCGCCGGTTGACTACGAAGCTCATCAGCCGGCCCGGCGCACCTTTCGTAATCACCGCAATTTCGGTGACCACGATGATGGTGTAAGCGCGAAGCGTGCCATTGGTGGCCTCGACCAGGTACACGCCCTTGTCGCTTACCGGGACCGTGACGTTCTGGCTTTCCCATCGCTCGTGCGATGGCACCGTCCAGTTCCAAACCGAAACCACCTGCTGTTGATTGAGCACCGGCACTTGCGCGTAGCTTTCAACCTTGGTTCCCGATTTCTTCTCGCCGCCGCTCATCTCCCACAGCCGAATCTGGTGGCGCGATTCGGGCGAAAACTGTGCGCGAATGAAGTCGCGGACCCACGCCCACAGGCGGTGCTTCCAGGCGTGAAACTTTTCCAACCAGGTGCGCGCCTGCTTCGGCATGCTGGGCGCGCGACCGCCGAAGTTATGCAATTCCTGCATCTGGCTGAAGAACTTCACCGGATCGTTCACGCGATAGACCCGGAACTCCAGTGCGTTCACGTTGTGGGAATAGACCGAGACCTCCGGCTTTTCCCCAGGCAGGTAGGTGCGTTGGCTGGTCAGCGAAAACGAGGGCCCGGTGTCTGCATCCTCCTGGGCGAAAAGCGGCAGCACCAATGCGTAACACAGAAGAACTGCAACGATGGCGGATTTCAGGCGCATTAGTCCGCACCCCGCAAGATGTTCCAGCGATACACACCCAAAAAGCCTGGGTTAGCGGATATCGGCCGCCAGCGTGCGTCGGGATAATTCAAGAGCTGCGGCAGCGCGACTCGGCGAATTTCGCCCGGAGACCGGCCACTTGGACCGGTGTGATAGACGACGTACTGTTCGTAGCCAAGCTCGATCTGGCTTTGCCCGAGGAAGATCATCGCGTGGAACGGCATCCTCTGGCCATCCTGGCGAAAGAACAGCAGGTCGCCTGGTCGAGCGCGCAATAAGTCACGTCCGACAAAATGCGTGTTATGCCGCCAGAGCGTTTCCACATCCGCAAATTGCGCGAAGGCGCCGTCGCGAAGATCGCTGGCTTGAAAGCTTCCACCACGCACCCGGAAGAGCGTCGCCGCAAGCGGAGTGTAGGGATATTGATATTGCTGGATGTCGCTTGCCGAGGCCGGAGCCGGCAACGCCATTTCGCGCGCCCAAACGGCGTCGTGCGGGCGCAAGGCCTCGCGGTAAGCGAAGCGCAAGAGCGCGGCGCAATCGTCAATCTCGGCCGGCAGCGCACGTCCGCGGAAATACTGCGCTTCCGCCAGGAAGGTAAACCACCGGCGGAAGGAAGTGCGATCGGCAGGATCGTGCAGGCGCAGGAAGTCTGGAGTGCCGTCTCCGATCGTGTCACTGCCGTCGAGCGTCGTGCTTAACGTGATCTCCTGTGCCGCGAAGCCGGGAGCCGCGATCCGCACCTTGGTCTCGCCCGGCAACACACCGGCGCGCAATGACGCAGTTGTCGCACCGCCTTCAACTGTCACCGACTCCACGGCCGCGCGATGCGGATTGTCCACCGCGACCTGCAAGCCGCGCAGTTGGCGGCCATTGGATGGCGAGATTCTTAGTTCCGTGGAAGTGAAACCGTCGGCGGGAATTTCCCTTGGGGGGAGTTGCAACACAAAGGTTGCGGGCGCCATCGCGCGTCGAACGGTGAAGGCACACACCACCGCCAACGTCGCGACCACAGCCAACACTGCCACCCAGCGAGGCACGCCGCGCATGAATCGTCACCCTCCGCGGGAGCAGGGATTATAACCCAGAGCGGACGGTTCCTTGAATTAGTGTGGCTGTAGGATTTTCATCACTGCTACTTTCGCTTAGCGCTTGGTGCGAACGTCGATCTCATACAACTCGGACGTGGGTATGTCGTCATCTGACGAGAGGTAAGTAACATTGACCTCCGCCTCGTAGAGGACAAGAATTTCCCCTAGGGTTTCTGGGCGCTGGGGGGCAGCAGATTGTTCAGCCGCAGATATATTGCGGCGGCGCTGTAATGGTCCGCCCAACCTGAAGCGAGACGAATGAGCGTTGCGGCTCGAGTGCTAGTGTGTCCTCCGGCGAGCGCCACCGGCTGGCCCAGAGTCGTATCGTCCGCTTTGGCGAGGACCTGTTCGCAATAGGCGAATGAATCTTTCACCGCCTTGGTCAGCACTTCTTTGGAATCGGTTTCGCTCAGCTTCAGTTCGTGCTCCGGTTCGCCGGCGATGAGCGCGCACAGGAGATTGTTAGCCTCGGCCACGTGCATGACTAAGTGCGCGAAGGTCATCTGCGGCGGCGTCGGACGGTAGCTGTACTTGTCGGCAGGCATTTCGGCGGCGGCGGCGATCAGGTTCTTCGACTGCCGCTCTTCCTGTTGCCGTATCGCGCTAACCACCGGGTTGCTTGCGACTGAAGTCGGGGTCTTTGACTGCGCGATCACGGCAGGCGCGACTGACAACAACAGAGCTGCAATAGCGTTTCGTAGCATGGTTTCCCCCAAGGAAAAATGTTGGGAAGAGCATACCGCATTTACGGGCTTGGCCTGGGGAAATGTTGCGCTGTGGATCGGTCAGTCGAGCGGGCGGTGCCGCATCAACCGCAATAACTCGAGCCCCGACTGCTCGGCATCCCCGAGTTTGAAGTCCTTTTGCAACCGAACGGTGGATGCCTTGGGCGCCAGGGATTTCAGCGAAGCTGCCACGCTGTCCGCGGGCAGCGAAGAGCTGTCGGGACCGAGGACGATGTAGTCAACTTTCGCGGCGCTCAAAAGAGTCTTGGCGTCATGCATCCTGCACGTGGATAACACCTCGTATCCATGATGCTGGAGCAAGGTCCTCACAAACGCACAAAGGTCAGGCGATTGGTCCACGAAGAGAACCAGCGGACCGGCATGGGCGCCACACTGGTGGTGGAAACAGCCGGCTCCTTGAGAAACGAGACGATCGCTTCCTCTTCCGAATCGTAGATGCGGAAGATGGTAGTGAGCTTGGTCAGTCGCAGGAGGTCATTGAAGAAGGGCGGAGGGGCAGCCAGACGCAGGTCGCCGCCGCGGTTTCGGGTATGCGAAAGGAACCGCACCAGCAAGCCCATGCCAGTGCTGTCCACGCGGGTTACCTCGCTGGCCTGGACTACGATCCGCGTGGACTCGCGCAGGCCGCGGTTGATGCAGGCTTCGAGGATGGTTATTTCTTCGCCGGTGACGATTCGACCGACGCCCCTGATCACAAATACTCTGCCGCAGTAGCGTGAATCCAGAGACAGTGACATGCGTATTCCCTCACCGGGAGTGGTCTTTCTTGCCTTGGTACCAAATTCGTACTTCGAGCACGAAGAAAGACTGTGACAAGACACTTTAGCACCGGCGTCAAAGCGTGGCAGGAGGGTTGCCGCACTAGAAGCCGTCCCATAAATGTCGGAGGGGCCCAAAACGAAGTCCCTCGTCACCCGCGATTAGCCCGCGGTCTTGCTTGCCGGCCCGTCTTCAGAAGTGAGCCGGATTTTGCGAGCCTGCGACGGATAGCGGTTCCTCGCCGGCTGGCTACGCGCTAGCGCTTGGCGGTAAGAGACGTCCGAAGATCGATCGATGGTGTGCCATCGAGAGTGATGCCGGCGGTTGGCATCGCGTTCAAGTCAGCGGATGTCGGAGCCACAAGAGACCAAACCAGCAGCACCTTGTGGTGAAGGGTAGCGTAAATAACTTGCGACCAGCGCTGGGCCAACTCGTCATTGGACGCCTCTGAAGCAACGGTTCCGTGGAACACCATAAACAGACGATCGGAAACCGAAACCAATTCATCCGATGCAATCTCGCCAAATTCGGAGAGCACTTCCAAGCTGGCAGAGATGTTGTCCACGGCATTCTTGTCGGTGAGGGAAGACGGAATTCGCATCACCAGGCAGGATGGGTCGAGTGCCCGCAAGATGATCATGGGCCTTGCCGCTTGATGCGGGGCGTCAGTGGGGCCATGTTGCGCGATTCGCAGCAGGGTCTGCGAGCAGGCGTGCAGGAATTCATGTTCGCGCAATGCGATTGCGTCGCGCGGCGGATCGTCGGTGGCTTCGGCCGGAAAAACGCTCCAAGCCTTGGGAATCTCGTACTGTAAGCCCAGGTCGGGATTGCGGTACACTCCACCGCTTACCGCACCGAGGGGTATATTCTCCAGGGCCGGCTTGGCTTTGATGGCTTCATCGGCGAGCGATGTAGGAACCGTGGGACCCATGTAGAGGTCGCCTTCCGGCTTTACCGGTTTGCCGTTGGCGGTTGTGAGCGTGCCGTCGTCCTGGGTGCAATAGAAGCGTGCCGCCGCCAGGGTCTGTTTGGCCTTTCGCAGAAAGTCCTGATCGTTGGAAGCTACCAGAATCCTGATGTTGTAGTTATTGATCCGCGTCGAATATAGCGCAGCGTAATTTTCGCCCTTATGACGCACCGAAAAATAGAAACGGCCGGTGGTGTGTAGCATGTAATCCGGAATGGGATAACGAAGGGTTCGGCCCTGCGGGCTCCCGGCAGTCGCCCAGTTGATGAATTCTTGCTGTTGCTGCTGCGGTGTCGGCGCCTCCATCCCAGGTCGTGGCTCGATCGCCGTGATGGTGATTGTTCCGGAATGCCTTGCATTCTCGAACCCAAGAGCCAGCAGAGCATGCTGTCTCGATGGCATGAGAGGCAACATGATGAGGTGGCCCTGCGCGGCAATGGGGAGATCGAAAGCAAAGCCGAAGTAGTCGCTAGTGTAAGTCGTGTTCGAAAGGTGGCCGTTTTCCGGCAGCAATTCCTCGCTGGCTGCATGAGGGCTTGGAGGCTTGGGCGGAGCGTCGGGATCGATTGCCGGCAGTGTGCATTGCGCCTGCATCGTGGCCGCGAAACAGAGCAGCAAGGCAATGCCGAACACGAACCGGTTGAGCTCGCGGTTTGTGCCAAGCGCTGCTGGGACAAGGATGGACATTGCCACGACCCTCCGTCCACGGAATACTCCGCGGGCAAGGGGAATTGCGTCATCATGGCAGCATTGAACCGCTTGTGCAAGTCAGAATCAGCGATTCTTCCCCGTCATCGGCAAGGTCTTGCGCGCCCATACGGGAACGCGTCCGCAGCGCGCCTTGCCGGAACACGAGAAAAGCGCGGGGCCACCGCTTGTTTCGCTTGTTCCCCACGCTTGTGACAGATGATTCCAGCCCGGCTCGCGACGCGATTACCGGGTGCAGCTTGGGCTGACCATCGTCAATTGTGCCACTTTTAGATCGAAGTACTTATTCCCAGTCTTTTCCAATACAAGATGAGCCTGAAGGAGAAGGCAGTTTCCAATACAAGATGAGCCTGGAGCGGATGGCATGCTGAGGATTGACACCCAGCGTGCACGAAGCAGAGAAGCTGAACCTGGAGCAGATCGAGGCTTTTCTAAAAGCCAGCGAAGCAATCCGGTTCGAAGGCGAAAATCGCCAGCAGGTTTACGGCTGGGTGGAGCAGGTTCTGCGCCAGCAGCTATACCAGAAACAAGGCCGCCGGGCGCGC
>DATCCF010000369.1:0-11612 GCA_036511435.1 Terriglobales bacterium
AGAGCGGTTTAGTTATTTGTGTAGTCTAGGTGCCGCCGGCTGAAGCCGGCTCGGAGGTGAAGGATCAGCGGGAACGCGGCGCTGAAGCGCCGCTCTACCCGTGCTCGCTCGACTACAGTAATTCTTAAACTGCTCTAGAACAGCTTGCTAAGGGATACGTTTTGCGGGGGCAAGGTCACACGCTCTTTAGGCTTTTCGTGATGACAACTCAGAGATAGCGAAGGTCAGACATAACTTATACAGCACTCAAAGCCACGGAGCCACCGAAGCACAGAGAGCACGGAGAGGACTCCATGGAAACCAAAACTCCGTGCCCTCGGTCTCGGAGCCTGCCCTGAGCGAAGCCGAAGGGTGGCGAATGATTCTCGACGGAGTCTGCTCCCCAGAAAAAGAAACGCCGCAGCTTGCGACTCCGACGTTAATCGCAATCTGGCAATAGGACTACAGCTTCAGCCGGCGCCGCATTACAGCAGCAAATCCTAAGACGCCGGAGCCGAGTAACAGGATCGACGAAGGCTCGGGAGCAGAGGATGGCGTGCCAGTCTCCAGGATAGAAGCGCTGTTCGGAGTGTCAACCATGACATTCTTGGTGTCGTAGTCGGTCAGAACGACGAGAATACCGAACCGTGCGGTACGCTACCGCTACCCACGGAAAGCGTGGGATCTCCCGCCACGGTCTTGTAGTCTGGAACCGCTCTAAACCTCCGCGCGGGTTGTGCCGATAACCCCTACGTGCAGACCAGCAACGATGACGTAAGACTCCAGCAGCGCTGGGGCGGGGCGACAAGGGGGACTTCCCTGGTGGAGTTTGCCCTGGTTGCACCCATGGTTTTCCTCCTGCTATTTGCCGTCTTCGACTTCGCGCGTCTGTTTTACGTTGAGATGACCTTGCAGAACGCGGTGCGGGTGGCGGGACGTTACGGGGTCACCGGAACCACCTTGCCGATCCGAACCATCCGGGCCAGACCCTCTCGCGCGTGAATTCGATGATTCAAGCTGCGCAGCAAGCGGCCATCGGTCTTGATGTCTCTAACATTCAAATCTCCAGCGCTGGCGGGGGAAACGGTAGCGCGGGCGGTCCGGGAGACACGGTAACAGTCTCCCTGACCACCAATCTGAAACTCATGACACCTATCGTTGCCCAGTTCTTTAAGAACGGTACTTATACATTTACGGTCGCCGTCAGCTTCAAGAACGAGCCTTTCCCGCCAGGCAATACCAGTTAGCGGAGGCGAATCAAGATGGCAGCATCAGGCCGCGATTACGCAGTGCGCAACCCGCAAAGAGCGAACGATTCTGGGCAGGCGCTCGTGGAATTTGCCATATCGGCAACCATGATGCTCACCCTGGTGTTTGGGATGGTTGATTTCAGTCGTGCCATCTTCATTATGCAAGTAATCGCAAACCTGAGCGGGGAAGGATCGAGCATGGCCTCTCGTGGAACCACTCTTCCCAATACCGCCGCAGCCGTGGTTGCAGCATCGGCCCCGCTTAATCTGAATGTCAGTGGGCGAGTAATCGTGTCGTCGGTTTTTAACACGGGCACTAAGATTCAGCTTACCGGGCAAGCATCCCAGGGTGGAATTAGCGCGACCAGCCATATAGGGAGCGCGATCGGAGGCATAGCTATTCTTCCATCCACAGTAACTCCTCAAACCAACCAGACGGTTTTTGTGACCGAGGTTTTCTACAAATACAAGCCGATCACGCCGATCGGCAACCTTTTGGTCGGAACTGTATTGCCATCGCCGTTGTACGACGTGGCGTACTACTGACAAGGAGGCGAGAGAGTGAAACTCTTCAGTCGCAACCGGAGCAGGGAGAACGAGCGCGGGCAGGTCGTTATTCTGGTAGCCGTATCCATGACTCTCATGCTGCTGTTCCTGGCTTTGGCCATTGATGTGGGATTCGCGTATGTGACGAAAGCGAGGCTGTCCAAGGCGGTGGACGCCGCCTGCCTCACCGCCATGAGAAACCTTGCTCAAGGGCAAACCACAGCGAAGAATCTAGCGATCAATTCGTTCAATGGCAACTACAACGTGTCCGGTCTGGACAACAATCCACCAACGGTGACCGTGAGTTTTTCTACGGACGCCTATGGCCAAACGCTGGTCAATGTCCGTGCCACAGCCACCATCAGAACGTTCTTCATGCGAATGCTGCCCAATCGGCAGACCCTATCGGTCAGCGACAGCGCCCAGGCGACACGCGGTAAGCTGGTGATGTCGCTGGTATTAGATCGCTCAGGTTCCATGACTGGCAATGGCGGATCGACGGCGCTTCCTCCCGCGGTCACGACGTTTATAAACTACTTCGACAACAACAACGATGAGGTCGCAATGATCAGCTTCGCCTCCAATGCGACCATAGATGTGCCTATCGGCTACACCTTCATCACCCCGATTACAAATGCAGTCAACGCCATGAAAAGCAAGTTCTCCGGCGGCACATTTGGCCCGGGCGGCCTCACTGACGCGAAGGCCCAGAACGACAGCGTTACCGTGCTGCCGGGACAAAACGTGGTGAAGGTGATGGTCTATTTCACGGACGGATATGCCAATACCATCCAGGACTATCTGTCTTGCTCTGGAACGCCCACTCTTTATAATTTTGGAGGATACGACTCCGGTAGCTCGGTTGACGCTTTCAATCTTTCCAGCGGGACTTCTCTTGCGACCTACAACGGTGTTTCCAGCTGGACGCCTACCACCACTTGTTTGAAGAATGTGAACAAGTTCACTTCCGCAATTAACGGGCAGTTAAAGTCCCTTAATCGTACCAACGTTACCGCGGACGCCAAGTATCGGGCCCTTCAAACCGCGACCGCCATGCGCACCGAGAATCCCGGCATGTTTATCTACTCGATCGGGTTGGGGACGAGTGTCGATCAGGCTTTCCTGCAACAGATCGCTAACGATCCAGCCAGTTCGACGTACAATCCGAACCAGCCGGTGGGACAGGCGGTATTTGCCTCCAACTGCCCATCTAGCCAATGCAGCGCTCAATTGCAGCAAGTCTTTCAGACTATCGCCGCCAAGATTCTCCTCCGTCTCACGCAATAAGGCAGCACCACGCGCTCAGGACGACGATCCAGAAGATGAGGGTTCGCGACGACCGCCAGTGCCGGTGAACCTGGATCCATCACCTTGTTGTTGACGGCGCATCGCAGAGTGCCCATGCCGTTCAGAACGTCGTGGCGGGAATCAGCGATTGGCATTCAACTCGCTTTGCGAGCCGGACTCTCACTTTCTTGCAGAACCTCTCGCGTGGCCATACGAGCGTCGCCTGACGCGCCCTGGCCATCGCCATCGGAATGTCCCCCTGCCTTCTCGGCGTACTCCAGTGACGGAACGGGGATGGCGCTCGTTTCGCCGGTGATGAGCCGGGCCGAGCGCGCGTACGTGAGATAGCTCCAGGCCCACTGGAACATCACGACCATGCGGTTGCGGAATCCGATCAGGAACAGGATGTGGATGAATAACCACGACAGCCAAGCCAGAAAGCCGGAGATGTGTACCTTGCCGAACTGTGCGACGGCGGCCGCGCGGCCAATCGTCGCCAGCGAGCCTTTGTCGAGGTAGCGAAAGTTTTCTCGCGAGCGACCGCCCAGGTCGGCTGCCATCTGGCGCGCCACCCATCTGCCCTGTTGCATGGCCCCCGGAGCCACGCCTGGCAGCGGCTTGCCGGCTGCATCCTTCAGGCTGGCCAAGTCGCCAATGACGAAGACCTCGCGATGTCCGGGAATGCTGAGATCGGCCGCGACCAGCACGCGTCCGGCGCGGTCGAGCGGCGCGCCGAGAGCGCGGCCCAGAGGCGATGCCGATACTCCAGCGGCCCACAGCACGACTGCGGCGGACAGCACTTCCTCTCCGATGCAAACTCCACCCGGGCGCACGTCCGTCACGGCGGAGTTGGTGCGCACATCGACCCCGAGACGCTGCAATTGCTTGACAGCGCTCTGGCGCAGGTCATCGGGATAGGCGCTCAGCACCGATGGGCCGGCCTCGACCAGCAGAACGCGGGTCTTCGCCGGTTCGATGTGGCGAAAATCTTCGGAGAGAGATTTGCGCACGATTTCAGCCAACGTGCCAGCCAGCTCAACCCCAGTGGGCCCCGCACCTACCACCAAGAAATTGAGCGGCCGATGATGGCCGGTCAAGGCGGCTTCGCGTTCCGCGAGTTCGTATGCCAACAGAATACGGCGGCGCATCTCCAACGCATCCTCGACGGTCTTCAATCCCGGAGCGAACGGCTCCCAATCGTCATGCCCGAAGTAGGCGTGCGTTACGCCCGCAGCAATCACGAGGTAGTCGTAGGGAAGCTCGAATCCATGCAGCTTGACGATGCGGCGCTCGAGGTCGAATCCGAGCACATCGCCCAGTAGAACTTCGACATTCTCATGTTTGGCGAAAATCTCGCGAATCGGCGCCGCGATCTCCGCCGGAGACAATCCGGCTGTTGCCACCTGGTAGAGCAGCGGCTGAAAGGTGTGATGGTTCTTGCGATCCACCAGGGTGATCTCGACGGGCAGATGCGCTAGAGACTTGGTGGCCTCCAGACCGCCAAATCCACCTCCGACGACGATGACATGCGGACGTGATTTCCCAGACATGGCTACGTATTGAGATGCGCTTCCGCCCTCGAAGGGAGCAACGTCAATCTGTCGTGACGTTCGGGTAGTGCGGGACTTCAGATATTGTGGCGCGACTCCCTATCGGTTTTGGCGCGGTGGAAGGAAGCATACAAAAGCCAGCTCCGCAGGGGACGAAAAGAGCTTAGAGCGATTTCAGAGTGATTGTATCTTGGGTAGTGCGGGCCTTTAGAGCGTGCGTGAGAACTACACTTGTATTTGCCAGTGGACTTGATGGGCGAAAACCCAGCGCCATAAGCGCGGCTCAGTCTAGCCCAGCACGGAGCCGCAGGCGGAGTGCTGGGTAAGGTAGAAAATAGATCCGACTCCCGTAGGGACGGTAGAGTTCTCGCGCATACTCTGCAGAGCTAGGGCAGCGGAGCAGCTAACAAAAAATCCCACAATTCATGCGGGCCTCAGAATTCAGAACGGCTTGCGCCGCAGTACGCCAACGATGCCGAGCATGCCAGTACCGAACAGCAGGATGCTGCTGGGCTCAGGAACTGGGCCGCAGCACGGTGCGGTCAACGTGAAGGCTTCGGAAGGAATCGAGCCAACGGTATTCTCAAAGGCCGTAGACGGTCCGCTGTTCTCATCCCAGTAGATCGGGTTGCTGACAGAGCAGCCGGAGGTGGTGCAGGCATTGCTCAGAGTGACATAGCCCGCGCCCGACCACGGAATGTCGTTGAACGAATAGTCTGCCTGGTACAGAAAGTAACCATACTGGTTAGATCCCAGGAAGGTGATGTGAACGCCGGTCAGCGTCTGCGGAGTACCGCCGAACGACGAACTCCCGATCGCCATGTCCACAGTCGTCAGAAGATCGGTGCTCGAGGCATCCCAGTAAACGAAATGAAAGTCTGTGATAGCGGAGCTACTTGGCACCGTGAACGAGTCGCTGACGGCGAAGCCAAAGTTAATGGTCCAAGCATCGCTAGTGCCATTGTAGGGCCCATTGGAATACAGGGTGCCTGCCATGACCGGAGCAACAGCCAGCAACAGGCACAGAATTGTGAGGAGAGAAAGAGATGCGGTGCGCATGGAAGATATGCCTCCTTGGTCTGCTACGAGGCCACTACCATTCTCCTCCGTTTCAGCCCACTTGCAGCACACATTGCTACAAAAATGTGCCGGTTCCCGTTTTGGTATTCACCAATAGACGCCAGAACGGAAAAACGAGCGACACCCGGAATTAGCTCACGCGGCTTCGCAATTCAGGACCGCCACCGTCGCAACACGCCGCCGAGGCCGAGGATTCCAGTACCGAACAGCAGGATACTGCTGGGCTCAGGAACTGGGGGACCGCAGTCAGGGCTGTTGCCGCCGGCGACGCCGCAGGTGCCGGTCAAGGTGAAAGCTTCCGAAGGAATCGAGCCGAGCGTGTTCTCATAAGCTGTAGACGGTCCGCTGTTCTCATCCCAGTAGATCGGGTTGACAACCGAGCAGCCGGAGGTGGTGCAGGCGTTGCCCACAGTGACATAGCCCGCGCCCGACCATGGAATATCGTTGAACGAATAGTCTGCCTGGTACAGGTTGTAACCATACTGGTTAGTTCCCAGGAAGGTGTTGGTAACGCCGGTCAGCGTCTGGGCAGAACCACCGAACGACGAGCTTCCGATCGCCATGTCTAAGGTCGTGAGAAGATCGGAGCTCGAGGCATCCCAGTAAACGAGATGAAAGCCTTCGATACTGGAGCCAGTTCCCACCGTGAACGAGTCGCTGACAACGAAGCCGAAGTTGATGGTCCAAGCATTGGTTGTGCCATTGTAGGGTCCATTGGAGTATTCGACGTCGGCGATAGCCGGAACAACAGCCAGCATCAGGCACAGAATTGTGAGCAGGGAAAGAAATATAGTGCGCATGTAAAGCCTTCCTGGTCTGCTAAGCGGCCACTCCCATTCTCGTCTGTTTTATACCGCTTGCAGCACAGCATTGCCACAAAGATGTACGGGTTCCCGTTTTGGTATTCACCCACAGATGCCAGGAATGGAGAACCGACACATGCGCGACTGCATACGGCGGCCCTCAGAACTGAGCGCATGGCCGTTGTCCACTCCCTCATTTTTTGTGTGTTAGATTAACTATGGTGTGGGCCCGTAGCTCAGTTGGTAGAGCAACGCACTTTTAATGCGTGGGTCGCAGGTTCGATTCCTGCCGGGCTCACCATGTCCTTCGGGGTTCATCCTTCCTTTTGGACCACCACCGCGGTTCCATACGCGAGGACTTCGGTCACGCCCTGCATCACTTCCGTCGCATCGTAGCGCATGCCGATCACCGCATTGGCGCCGAGTTCGGAAGCGTGCTCCAGCATGAGGTCGAAGGCGTGCTCGCGCGTCTGCTCGCAGAGATTGGTCAGCAGGGTAATGTTGCCTCCCACCAGCGTTTGCAGGCTCGCCCCGATGGTGCCCAGGATGGAGCGCGACCGCACAATGATGCCGCGCACCAGTCCCAAATTGCGAACGATCTTGTAGCCATCAAGTACGAATGCGGTGGTGACCATGTTGTGTGGAACGCCGGAAGCGGCGGAAGCTCCGGGAGGCGCCGTCTGAGTGCTCATGAAATTGCTCCTTCAGTTCGAGGGCAGCATAGCACGCGCCTGTTGCCGTGGGCGTTTCGTCATGGACCAGGGCCGAGTACACTCAAGAAAAGAGAATCGGTGGTGTGCGTTGAACGAGTTGCGCCGAAAAGCTAACGACGGCTTAGTGCTGGTGCTGTCCCTCGGCTTTGTTCTGGGAATGGCTGTGGCCCTGGCTGTTTACTTCGCGTGGAGGCTGAATGTGGGAGAGCTTCAGTCGCACGGCTTCCTGACCGCGATTGGGTTGATCATCTGCCCGCCCTACGTGTTGTCGTTGGTGGTTGGTCCCACTCCGGATTCCGCTCTGGCGCTAGTGCTGGTCGTCGGCACCATCGTCTTCGCCAACGCGTTTCTCTACGCCGGGGTGGCCGCGGGTGGCTATTTCATCTTCACGGTTACGGCGAAGAAGAAAGTGCGGCGATAGGGGGCTCCTCGACTCCCCCGCTGCGCTCGTCGCCAGGGATGACAGCTCAACAAATTTCATTACGAAACTGACAACTGGCTACTGGCGACTGACTACTGATCACTGGTTATCCCGCCGGTTGCTGCTGCGTCATGCAGTGCAGCGCGCCCAGTCCCCAGATGAAATCGCGGCAATAAATTCCGACAATCTCGCGATCGGGGAATACTGCGGCGAGGGTGTTGAGCGCGACCCGATCGTTAGGGTCGCTGAATACGGGCACAAGCACCAGCTTGTTGGCGATATAGAAATTGGCATAGCTGGCAGGCAGGCGCCGTCCACGAAAGTACACCGGAGCCGGCATGGGCAGCTTCACCACGCGCAGGGGATGGCCCGACTGGTCCGCGCTCTTCTTCAGCCAGCGGAAGTTGTCGCTTAGCGGCTCGTGGTTGGGGTCGTCGGGGTCAGGCTCATAGGCCGTCACCACCGTCGTCGGCGAGACGAAGCGAGCGATATCGTCGACATGCCCATGGGTGTCGTCGCCCACGATGCCGCGGTCCAGCCAGATGACTTTCTCCACCCCCAGATAGTCGGCGAAAAGCTCTTCCAGTTCCTCCCGCGTAACTCCCGGATTGCGCTGCTGCACGTCGCTCAGCAGGCACTCTTCGGTGGTGATGAGCGTCCCGCAGCCGTTGACGTCGATGCTGCCGCCCTCCAACACCACGGGGCGTGGATGCCCGTTCACTTTGACTTCCGGTTCCCACCAGGGTACGCGCAGCCGCTTGACGATCTCGCCTGGGATGGTCGCGTCGAGCTTCCAATCCTTGTACTTGGCCCAGGCATTGAAGCGCCATGCCGTCGCCGCGACGGCAGGGAAGTCCCTGGTCGCACGGAAGTCGCGGCGCAGAAAGATCGGGCCCGAGTCGCGCGTCCAACCGCGATTGGTAGGAATGTGGTGAAAGCGAATCGTTCCGGCAGCTCTGCCGGGCGCCGCTGCTTTTTCGGGGATAACGTGCGCGCGAACCAGCAGCTCGCGAACTTTGGCTTCCGCCGCTTCGTCCTCGACCAAGATGTTGACGCGTTCCACGCGCGCCAGTTGCCGAACGATTTCCGCATACACCCATGGGATGGGCTCGAACCTGCCCGGCCAGTCGGTTCGGTTATGCGGCCACGCGATCCACGTGGCCTCGTGGGGTTCCCATTCGGCCGGCATACGATAGCCGAGGGCGGCAGGAGTTTGCGAGAGTTTGCGAGGCTTGGACATTCGATCCAACGCTTGTCGCTACACCAGGAATCTTTGCGTAATCGCGCCGTACGCATCTACGCGGCGGTCGCGCCAGAACGGCCAGTTGCGGCGAACGTCCTCGATCCGCTGCAGGTCCACCTCCGCCACTAGCACCTCTTCTTTGTCGTGGGAAGCCTGCGCGACGATCTGTCCGAAGGGATCGGCGATAAACGATCCGCCCCAGAACTCAAGACCCTTGCCCGGCGCCGCGTTGCCACGAATGTTGCCCGTCTCGAATCCGACGCGATTGGGCACGGCGACGTAAACTCCATTGGCGATGGCGTGGGCGCGCTGTATGGTCTTCCACGCGTCGTATTGCGCCTCGCCGTACCGCGCCTTCTCGTCCGGATGCCATCCGATCGCGGTGGGATAGAAGAGCACGTTCGCGCCCTGCAGCGCGGTCAAGCGCGCTGCCTCGGGATACCATTGGTCCCAGCAGACCAGCGTGCCGATTTTGCCGAACCCAGTTTCGAACGCCTTGAACCCAAGGTCGCCCTGCGTGAAGTAATACTTTTCGTAGTAGAGCGGGTCGTCTGGGATATGCATCTTGCGGTAAATGCCCACCAGCTTGCCATCCACTCCGAGGATTGCCGCGGTGTTGTGATAGATGCCCGCGGCGCGCCGCTCGAACAGGGACGCGACGATCGTGATCTTCAGCTCACCAGCAAGCTCGCCGAGGCGCGCCGTGGTGGGACCGGGGATGGGCTCTGCCAAATCGAAAAGAGCGATATCTTCACGCTGACAGAAATACTGTGTCTGAAACAGTTCGGGCAGGCAGACAACCTCCGCGCCCTTGCCGGCGGCATCGCGAATGTGGGCAATCGCGCGCTCCAGATTCTGTTCCGGCTCTGGCATGCACGACATCTGCACCACGCCGAGATGGAAATTCCGTTCAGCCACCCTTAGCTCCGTCGCAAAATGCCTTTCCAGAATAGCATCCCGTGCGCGCCGGTTCGCGAACCGAATCGATTGTCAATTCACCATGACAATTCGCCGCACGCGTGCCCGTGCATTGCCGGAAGCCGCGCTAAACCTGTAGCTTCGATTGTTCGACAAAGGACCCGCGCGGGCGACGTGGTTGAGGACCTCCGATGAAGGCCGCGCGCGCCGCCGTGCGACAAAACGAGCCCGGAGGGCGAAATAAATTTAGCCCAGGGCGCAAGCCTTGGGTAAGCGTTCCTAACGAACCCGAGTCCCTCGGGGACGGCACAGGATTCTGCTTGATGCCGCTCCTATTGTGCCGTCGCTGGGCATCCGAGTTTTATGAGCAAGCCTCTTGAGTAGCGGATGGTCTTTTCTACCTTCGCGACCAAGATCCCCTCCCCGAGCGAAGTCGAGCGCAGGTAGCCTGATCTTCCTTAATCGCTAGTCACGAGTATCTTCAGTAACTTGGGAGCGAAATCGTCCGTCTTCGCATCCACGAATTCCCTCATGCTGGTTATGGGAGCGGTCGGGACTAGCAGGAGCTTGTTCTTCAGGTAAAGGTCCTCGGCCAGCCTGTAAACGCTCTGTTCGGTAACAACCGCGCACAGCCTGTACTGTGCTGTCCGGTCGTTATCAACCTTGTTTGCGTACTCTTCCTTGGTTGCACCGAACACCGACCGATTGAGCGCATGGGCGCTGTTAATGTATATGCAACTATCCACGAGATCAGAGCACTTCTGATTTCCGAGATCCCGATACTCGATGCGCCTGATTAAGCCGCCCTCTTCTTGTTGGTCAATCGTCAGGGTCGCAATCGCCGTAACAACCTTGCCAGCAGGAGTCTTAGTCTCGGCCATGATTCGAGCAAACTGTCCCCATCCTCCACCTATCCATGGTACTGGTATGCGCGCGACTGCAGTTTCAGATACCTGGTGCTCTTTAGTCACAACAATAGAAAGAGCCTTAGTTTTCTTGCCGCCGTTGTCTACTAGCGTCAGACCACCCTGCGACTTGATAACCGAGATTTCGACCTTCCGGCCGAGCGGTATGACCCCGAGATTCAAGTACAGATTGGCGTTGTGCTTCTTGTTCGGCTGGCCCACTGTGTCCGCAGGCCTGAACTCCATCTCCACCGGAGGCTCGACGACCGGAGCGGCAACTACATCTGTAACTTCCAGCTTGGCCTCAAGCGTGCCTTCTTTGCCGTCAGCGAGCGCGGTCACGACCGCGTTCTCATGTAGGTTGTCCGACTTCAACGACACGCGGAACGTAAGGAATTGTTTGTAGGCCGTTCCTTTGTCGGTTGAAAGTAACGTCGGATACACCTCGATCTTTGGATTCGAGGAGTCCAGCATGATCGTGCCTTTCGGTTTGGCATCGATAATCCTGATGAGCAGAGTAACGAAGCGGGGCTGGCCGATGATAATCTTGGTTTTTGAGGGGACAAACTGGATCGGAACGTCCTTTGTTTGGGAATTATCTACTTAACTCCCTCGGGAGATAGGAGGGTTGATGGGTGATACGAGTCGCGGTTTGTACAACAAATTTCGCGTTGAACGGGTGGATGGCTCCTCTGTGATCGAAGGGAAACACTTCGGGTGTAGCTATTTCGTACTCGACGTAACCCATGACCCCTTCGCACTGGATGCACTTGAGGCATACGCGCTCAAATGTGAGGGAAAATACCCTTTACTGGCGGCAGATATCCGTGGGTTGGTCGCTGCCAAACGATATGGCTCTCGTAAAGTGCGCGAGACCCCGCATCATGAGTAGCAAGGGAGTTAAAGGGATAATTCCC
>DATCCF010000370.1:0-6456 GCA_036511435.1 Terriglobales bacterium
GCGCTTCGGTTTCGCTGAGACGCGTCCCCAGCGTGAAGCGGCCCGCGCAGGAGACCCCCGTGATATCCGGCTCGAATTGGAAGACTTCGGTCGCCAGCATCATAGCTGGGTGGTTCCTTTGGCGAGGTTTGGGTTTCTAAAATATCACGATGTCCTGGCGAAGGCTAACGAAAGCTAGGTCGGCCTGTCGGTTGATCCGGGGGGCGACATTGGAACCCGGCTAATGCAACTGTCGATCATGTCGACTTGGCAAGCCCAGACTTTAGTGCTATAAATAATGGATTTAACATAAAACTTACGTGATAATTTATCCAACCACCATTTGGCTATATCGGGCATCTCCTAGAATGCCATTTGAACGCGCTGGCGAGCCCTAGGCGAGACTTTGGCGTCTCGGACGACCCAGAAGTACCTCCGAGCGACCGCAGTCGCTACAAACGCCTCTAAACGCGAAATCCGGGGTCGGCGCAATTCTGACGCATTTTCCCGATTTGGGGATGGTTCGGATGTTTGGTGGGCCCCCCTGCTTTTAGCCGGGGGCTGGACTTTAGTCCAGCGGAAGACCCCGGGTAGAGCTGGCCTTCAAGCTGGCGTCGAAGAGGCATACTGTAGGCTCCCGCCGCTGCGGTCATGCCTAATGACCGCAGCGGCGGAAGGTCTTTTTGTTCGTGGCGAACACGGCGCTGAAGCTGGATTATTCATGAGCGCACGTAAATTTCTTGGATTGTCATCCTGAGCGACGAGCGTAGCGAGGAGTCGAAGGAACCCTATGGTCGCCAGCAATCCCAGACTCGTGGTTGTGCCGGGCGTCCAAACTTTGATTTCTTGCAGCTATAGGGATCCTTCGACTGCGCTACGCTCAGAATGACACCTCGCGTTCATGAATAATCCAGGTAAAGCGCCGCTCTACCCTCCGAAGCGCTTGACCCCATTTTTTCAACTACGGCACCGAGAACAGCTTCCACTCGCCGTGCACATAATTGAAGATGAAATCGATCAGGTTGGCGCCGCCGCACCGATTGTTCTTGACCTCGGCCACCAAGATCGCCTGGTGCACGCCATTGCGCACCGTCTCGCTGGCGGCGGTGCGGACTTTTTCCGAGCGCGTAAGCAACTCGCGGTGCGAGCAAGCGCGCGAACTGGCATCCAGCTTGATGGGAGCGTCGATACAGGAAGAGTCGAAGAGCTTGCAATAGAGGTCGCGCCGATGCGACAACTGCTCTTCGACCTCGGTACGGCTTACCGGCTTTGCTTCCGGACCAACATGGATACCCTCCTCGGGCACGTAGGACAAGAACTTCTTGGCATTCCCTTCGCGAATGGCGGCGAAGAAGTCGCGCTCCAGTGCGGCGGTTTGCCGCGACCTTGAGGTGTGCGACGTCCCTGATGCGCCCGATGCGGAACTTGACTGGGCTCGGGCCGAGGTAATCTGCGTCAGCAGCATGAGCAAGAACATTGCCCCGGAAACGATGGAGCGATGCAGGCCAGCCATCCAATTCATCCGCGCCGGCCCGCCTTCGCACTCTGGGTTTTGACTGAGGCCTTCCGCGACGCAGTCTTTGGTTTGCGGACGGCCGGTCGCTTTGCGCCTGCCGCTGCGCCGCCCTCCAACTCAGCCCGCCTTTTAATCGGCAGGGGCTCCCATACCAGCCGGTAGGATTCTGAAATCATCTCGCGCAACTCCGAGTCGGGTAAGGCGTTCAACCGTTCGAGACTGACCCACTGCGCGCGCGCCATGTAAGGCGCGGGGATGATTCCAGGGCGCTCGCACAACTCCGCGAAGTTCTCCGGCGAGCACTTGAACGAAACCCGTTGTGGCACCATCTCCATCGCCGCCACTACGAACAGCTTGCCATCTACCTTGAAGCACAGGTCCGCTCCCCACTGCACAATTTCGGTGGTGTGCGGGAATTGGAGGCAGTACTTCCGAATCGCTTCAATGTCCATTGTCTGCTCCATCTACGGGATGCGCGAGTTCGGGCCACTCGCGCATCATGACCAGCTTGGTGTACGCCAGGCGAAAACCCCGGCGTTCCATGTTCCGTTGCGAGCCGCTGGCCGGCTGCGTGCTCACCACAGCATACTCGCAGCCTGCGAGTACAGCTTCATGCAGGCGGCGTTCGATTAGCGCGCTCTGTACGCCGCGGTTGCGGAATGCTGGCAGAGTCGCGGTACCGAACAAAGCGGCGATCCGCGCCTCAGGTATGATGCGGCCGCCACAGCCGCCGACTACCATGTCCTCAATCCTCGCCAGAAACGATAGGTCGCCGGGCAGGCTCGCGAAGGCGCCAAAAACTTCTTCGGCTACCGGAATGTTCTGGGCGAAGCCTTCAGCGATCGCGTGCATCCATGGCGATACCGTCTCCGGCGTCACGCGCTCGATGGCGATGTCTGCCGGCGGAGGGAAAGGCTCCTCCGCCTTGATCTTTCTGGTCAGCACGGAGTTGAACTCCGCAACGCCGTACCCTCGCTGGCCGAGCAAGCGGAGTAACGACATGTCTGCTAAGGGCGACACGACGATGGTCGAGGACACTCCGCGGCTGCGGAAGAATGTCTCCACGCGATCCATGTCCTCCGAGGTGACTTCTCCGTAGAGACCCATGCCGACCATCTGGTTTGAGGGATAGTCCGGGCCGCCATAAAACGCGACGCCGTCCGCCACTTGCTCATGGGCGATCGGCTGCGCAGGGCTGAAACGACACAATGCCTCCACGCACTCCGGGAGAATGGTTTCTGCCATTTCGAGGCGGCGGGCAAAGGCAAGATCGACAAACTCGGGGAGCTGGTTTGCCGTGGTAGCTGCTGATTCAGACATTCGAAACTCCTATGTATTGACTTTGAGGCGGAGAAATAGCTTGTACCGCACAGAGGCGGCGAGGACTCGTGGGGTGGAGTTTCGTTAGCGGACGGCGATGGTCATAAGCGGACTCAGGCTAGCATTGTAGCCGAGCGGGCGAGAGGTAAGGTAGACCTCCGAGCTGGTTTCCTGTGGTAGTTTCCTCTTAGCCATGCCATCCGTTCCGACTTTATCACTCGACGGAGAAGTTGCCCTCGTTACGGGAGGTTCCCGCGGCATTGGCGCGGCGACTGTGCGCCTGTTCGTTCGCGCCGGAGCCCGGGTCGTCTTCAATTACAAAAGCGCGCAATCTGAAGCGCAACGGCTGGTCGCGGAGTGCGGGGCCGATTTGTGTTATGCGGTGCGCGCCGATCTCACTGGCACAGGGGGAGCCGAATCGCTGGTGCACGCGGCGGTCGAGCGCTTCGGATCGCTCGATGCGCTCGTCGTCAATCACGGTGTTTGGCAGTCGGAGGACGTTGCCATCGACAAGATGAGCGACGAGCAGTGGCGCACCACAATCGCCGTCAACCTCGACAGCACCTTCGCCGTGGTGAAACACGCGGTCGCACAAATGAAGCGGCAGGCGCGCGGTGGGCACGTCGTGCTCGTCAGCTCCACCGCCGGGCAGCGCGGCGAGGCCGGCCACGTCGATTACGCTGCCACCAAGGGCGCGATCATCAGTATGACAAAGGGGCTCTCGACCGAGCTTGCGCCGCACGGTATTTACGTGAACTGCGTTGCTCCTGGATGGGTTGACACGGACATGACCGCGGGAGCGCTCTCCGATCCTGACCGGCGCGAGAGAATCTTCGCCGCGATTCCGCTGGGACGAGTGGCGACGCCGGAAGAGATTGCCGCGCCCATCCTGTTCCTCTGCACCCAGCACGCAGGGTTCATAACCGGCGAGGTCTTCAATGTAAATGGCGGCGCAGTGCTGGTGGGGTGAGATCTGCGGCGGAGGCGGAAGCTACTTGTCGCTAGGCGATTCGGCGAAACCCATTTCGGCCAAGTGGGATTCCTGCATATCCACGAAGGCCTCGCTGGTGTGCCCGATGGCGCGGAGCTCCCCCAGCATGGCCTCAACCTCACTTTCGGGTAGCGCCCAGCTGTGGCGCAGAAACTCATCGAGACCATGAGCGTCGAAAACCCGCACCCACGAATTCGCGCCGAGGTTGAAGTTCACTTGGTATTGCGGTGGATCGGGTTTCAGGCGAAAGATGTGTAATGTTCCTGGCATAGGCTTTCAGATGACGGCGATCAGAGCAGGGTTCAGACTTTGCCACCAATCCGCTGCATTTTATGATTGGCATCGCCACTTACGCAAGCGGCTGTCGGCTTTAGTCACTGAGGCGACGGAAACATTACCTCACGCGCTAAAGCGCGACCCAGGAACTGACGGTAGTCATGCACGCCTAAGACAGGCTGCGGAAAAACTCTGGAGAACACTTTGGTGGGAGCCCCCTGCTTCAGCAGGGGGAGCTGGACTTCAGTCCAGCGGAAAACAAGTCGATTTTGAAAAGGGCTTTAGCCCCGGCTTTTCGGTCCCGGCGCTAAAGCGCGCGATCAAACACGAACTTTTCCCGGAGCGCTGAAGCGCTCCTTCCCCCGCATAAATGCGGGGGCTCCCACCATGAGTTTCCCATCCCTGGTTTCGCGCAGCATTTTTCCGCAGCCTGCAAAGGGCGCGCTTCACCCATATTCCTATACACCAGAGGAGGAACTGCTCTTAAAGGCCTGCTCTACCGAGGCACAGCAACTCTAAATCTGGGCAAAACTCAGGCTTCCATGCTCGACGCTTCGGGAAAGCGGAGCTTGGATTTGGATAGCGATTTATTGAGCAGGTCCGCGACTGCGGGCTCGTCCCAATTTTTTGACATTGCCAGTTCGCTCACCAGCAGGTAGCGGGTCCGCTCCAGCATTTTCTTTTCCCGGAAACTGAGTGGTTTGGATTGAGCCAGAACCAGCAGACCTTTGAGGACCACGGCGACATCAAGCAGAGAACCAGTGCGCATCTTGTCGGAGTTTTCCTTGAACCGGTACTTCCAATCGGCGTGGTTCTCGCACTTTCCATCGTTGAGGAAGTCTAAAATCTTCTGCACCTCGCCGTTGCGAACCACTCTCCTCAATCCGACAGTGCCCACATTATGAAAGGGCACCATGACCTTCAAACTGCTGACCTTGATCTTTAGCAGGTAGAATTTCTCGACTTGAGAGCCGATCGTCCGACTACTGATCTGCTCGATCACGCCCACCCCGTGGTTAGGGTAAACGACCTTGTCTCCGATGCTAAAACTCAGGTTATTCATGAGGGCCGGAGTACTACACCCAGAGATTGAACCTGGGATTCTACGAGGACGAACGGCTTATGCACTGTGGTTAGTATACCCCTGTTGCTCGGAAAGGGTCAATTGACGGGGTTCTTGGCGGGTTTTCGACGAATTGTGCCGTCGCCGCGATGCCGGCGAGGACGCCATTCATGTCTTACATGCGCGCAGTAAATGTCATTCGGGGATAGGGGACCACTCCTCGTCGTATAATGTTGCAATGCTTTCGGGCGGCGTCCAGTCGCCCGGACCCATCAACCCCGAAGTATGCCTGAACACATCAAGAAGAAGCTGTCGGAAGAGATTGCGGTTCTCGAACACGAGCTGAACCACGAGCTGCCCAAAGAGCTGAAGAAAGCGGTGGCTATGGGCGATCTCAGCGAAAACGCCGAGTACCACATGGCCAAACAGCGGCAGGAGTTCGTGCGCGCTCGTCTGGGTCAACTGAAGCAGCGGATGGCTGACCTTTCGATGATCAATATGGCGAACATTCCCCGCGACCGCGCCGCCATCGGCTCGACCGTGGTGGTCTATGACTCCACCAAAGAGGAAAAAATTGAGTACAAGCTGGTGACCAGCGAAGAATCGGATGTGACTAAGGGACTGATCTCTACCAGTTCCCCGATCGGTCGCGCTCTCATGGGCAAGAAGGTAGGCGATGTCAGCGAGGTCGTCACCCCTGTGGGCAAGCGCGAACTCGAGGTGCTGAAGCTGACCACCATTCACGATGAAGGATAATGAAGCGGAATGACCTGGACGAGCGCAGTCGGGTGGTCCTGCAAGTGGCTTTTGGACAAGATTGTCCACGGCCTTGCGCTCACCCGAATTTCGCCTAACGTACTTACCTTCATTGGCTTGCTGATCAACGTGGTGGCCGGCATTCTGTTTGGCTATGCCCACGCCGAGAACCAGGGCCGCATGTTCCTCTACGCCGGACTGGTGATCATAGGCGCCGGTATTTTCGACATGGTAGACGGCCGTGTGGCCCGCGCCACCAATCAGGTCACGCAATTCGGCGGCTTCTTCGATTCCATCATCGATCGCTATAGCGACGTGGCGCTGTTCTTCGGGCTGCTGGTGTATTACGCCCGTGCCAACCGCTTCTTCTACGTAGTGATGGTCGCCTTCGTCATGATCAGCTCGGTGATGGTCAGCTACGCCCGCGCGCGCGCCGAGTCGCTCATCCCCAGCTGCAAGGTCGGCTTCATGGAGCGGCCAGAGCGCATCGTGCTGATCATCATTGGAGCGCTGTTCAACCGCATGGGCCCAGTGCTTTGGGTAATCGCCGTGCTC
>DATCCF010000371.1:0-5275 GCA_036511435.1 Terriglobales bacterium
AGCGCCTGTTCCGCCGGCTCAAAGGCTTTCGTCGCATCTTCTCGCGCTTCGACAAACTCGACCTGGTCTTTCTCGGCTTCCTCCACTTTGCTCTTATCGTCGAAGCGCTCAGGTATCTAAGTAGTGTTAACACGCCCTAGAAGATATTCCCGGCTGCCCTTCCAGGTGGGAGCCATCTGCTCGTAGACCTCGCTCGCCGCTTCAAACACGATGCGCTGCATTCGAAACTTGCGTGCCAGCCCTTCCAGATCGATTTCCTTCAGCTTGGTGAAGTCCGGCTTCCCGTCGATCATTGGCGCTAGCTCTGCGATCATGGGTGTCTGGTATGCGTCCAGGACCAGCCGCTTTACCTTGCTGGTATCCAGCGTCAACTGTGGCCGATATTCATGGTCAATCCGAATCACATTCGGCCACGCAAGCTCGTATTGCGCGCGCCGCTCCGGCATTGGCTCAACCCTGGTCTTCCCGGTCGCCGGCGGCGGTGGCGGAGCATCGGCGCTACCCTCGTGGGGCAGAAACGTGAACGGTACGCCAAATACGTTGACGTACTCCGGCTGGAATAGCCCGGTCTCCTTGTCAATGTCATACGACGTTCGGCGCAGCCCGCGCCCCACCACCTGCTCGCACAAGAGCTGCGACGTGAATGCACGCAGTCCCATGATGTGGGTTACCGTCTTAGCGTCCCAGCCTTCCGACAGCATCCCCACTGAAATCACGTTCTGGATTTGCTCACCCGGCTCGCCTTGGCGCCCAACCGTGTAGACCGTCTGGCGTAGCAGTTGCGCGCGGTCCTTCTTTGTGAGCTTCTTTCTTGGCCCGGCGCCGTTTTCTTCTGCGCTCTCCTCGCCGGCGTCTTCGCCTGTTTCCTCAACCGCTTCTGGTGCAACCTGCAACTCGGCGGGTTCTTCCTGAGCTTCGGCCTCGTCCAGCACTTTGGAATCAATGTGCAAGATCTTTTCCGGATCGCAGAGTTCCTCAATGCGGATCCGCTTGTGTGCGAAAGCGTACTGCACCCGGGCCGCCGTGTGGGTTATGTTGGCCACGGTGATCATCACCGGCGGCGTTACAACCTTTGCTTCTTTCCAACTCTTCGCTGTTTCCAGCCAGTCCTTGCCCAGAAAGTAATATCCCTTGCCGACTAAGTCCGGCAGCGGAGTTTGCGGTTGCGCCTTGCGGTTCAGATCAGGCTTAACTTCAGGGTCTGTATAGATATGGTAGAACTTCGACTTGTACTTGCTGTTCAGCTCGCCGTCGTCCCGTACCACCACGCGCGGCGTCTTTACCAGTCCCGATTCAATGGCGTCGTTCAAGCCGAAGTCGCTCACAATCCATCCAAATAGCGTCTCCTCGCCGCTCTTCCGCCCCGTAGGCGCAAACGGTGTCGCTGTCAGGTCGTAGCACATCAGGATTCCGCGCGCGCGGTGGATGCGGTCCACCCCCCCAACCCATTTGGTGGCTTCCTTCAATTCGTCTTTGGAAATTCCCGCAACCTTCACCTTCGGGGGCACGCGCCAAGCGTGGTGGGCCTCGTCATTGATGACCAGCAGGTTCTCCGCCGACTGCAATTTGCCCAGCACTTCGCGCACGTAGGCCTCATCGCTTAGCGCTCCGCGTTTGTCCACGCTACGCCGCTTGCTGAGCTGCTCTTCGCTCTCCCAATCCAGCATGTGCCAGTTCTGTACCAGTACCCGGCAAGTCTGCCCCTCGCGCAGCTTATCTTCCAGGCCCGGCGGAACGATCTGGAACTCCGTGTAGTAATTCCCCGAGCTGCCCGGAACCAGCACTTCCAGGCGCTTCTTGACCGTGAGGCCGGGAGCGATGACCAGAATGTTTTTGGAAAACCGTTTGTCCTGCGGATAGGTGGTTTTGTTAATCACCTGCCAGGCGATCAGCATGGCCATCAGAATAGTTTTTCCCGAACCTGTCGCCATCTTGGCGCACAGCCTGGTAAAGTCCCCGCCGTCGCCGGGAACTTTGATTCCAACCCGATCTGACTCCGGGCCTTCCGTGAGCCAGATCAGGGTTTCAATCGCTTCGAGTTGGCAAAAGAAAAATCGGCGGCTAGGCTCTCGCTGCTCCAGGTCTCTCCAGTGCTTCAGCAGTCGTTTGGTAATGCCGGTTGCGCCTGGATAATCGGCCTGCCGCCACCCTTTCACTCGCGGACGGATCTGGTTCACCAGCGGCAACTCAACAAACTCACCGGGATCGTCGAAGGACTTTGAAGCTTCGGAAGCCCGTACATAGCCAGCGGGTCGGCGGCCCGGCTCGCGCGTGAACCGCCGCGTTTCGCGGTAGTACTTCCAATGTTCGATCGGCTCTTCGTAAGGAGAACTGATAATGAGTTGGTCGATGGTTGCCGAGGCCCCTTCGCTTGCCATCACTTTACCTCGACGATCTTCAGACTCTCGATTCCTCGGTCATCGATCACTTTCACAGCCACTCGCTTATGTGGGCCGGGCTCAAAGGGCAACGAGGTCGTTCCCCGATATGCCTCGATCAGTTCCGGATCGATCTCGGCTTTCAAGTTCCGCGCGAGTCGTGCCCAGCCGCCATCTTCGTCTGCCATGGGAAAGAAGACCTGCCGGGGGTAAAGGCTACGGCCGTCATAGTCAGGGTCGAAGAGCCACATTGCAATTCGCGACGTATCGCCCGAGTCGATGGTGCCGCTGCGAGTGTTGTAATAATCGAATCCTCGCACTTCAACTTCCCATTTGCCTTTGTGGTCTCCCTTAGCGATCTGGCGCAAATCGACATCGGGACGCCCCACCAGCCAGAAGCTTTGGTTGCTGGCGCGCTTCTTTTTCAGGTCTTCGGTCAAGAGGTCGGCATTCATCTGCGCCGTCAGGAATGTCATGCCGGTCTTTTCCTTGGTGAGCTCGTCAATGTCTTTTGCCGCTTCAGGATCGAACTCGAACGCGGCAAACACCAGAATGGTGGGCTTCGGGCTCAGGGTCCGCGCTTCTTCCCATGCGAGCTCCACTTGGCGTTGTTCAAGCAAACTGTACGCGGGACCGAAGGAGATGGCCACGCGCTCTGGCTTGACGCCTTTGGTTTCGGCGTCGGCGTGTAACCATCGGGTGCCAGCCAGCGGCTCAACGCGGGAGAAGTCAATGTGATGGCCGCCTTTGCCTCGAAGGCCAGTTTTCAGCAACTCGTCGCGCCACTCGGTATGCCGGAGTGTGGGGCCAGAGCGGGCGATGGATGCATCAGCAACCAATGGCGGGGCCTCGATCTCGTCGAGGGACCTGACCGTGGGCGCGGGAACCGCTTCCATCGTGAACGGCCCGCTGACGCGTGCGCGGCTATTGTCTGTGTAGGGCCGATCATAAAGCGTTTCCTGCTCGGCGTAGCGCGCGATAGCTGAGTCGATCTGCTCGCGAGTCATGCCTTCGCGGATTTCAGGATTGTTGGCGATGGACTTCAGCGTAACGTGTGGGACAGTCTTATAACGGAACCCGCTGGCAATGCCTTCTTCGGGATGCGCGAGTTCGTAGTAATCGAAGTTGGCCGCCATCAGGCGCTGTTTAGCCAGCGTGATCGCAACCCGCGAGGTGTCGCAGGTGATCCAGCGCCGTCCCCACTGCTCGGCGACGTAAGCCGTGGTGCCAGAGCCGCAAGTAGGGTCCAGCACGAGGTCGCCAGGATCGGTGGTTCATCAGCATGCAGCGCTGCAGAACCTTGGTGTTGGTTTGAACAACATAGACTTTGGACTCTGTGAACTGCCGGTAAGGGTATCGGTCCAAAGATTATTCCGATCTCGCCAGGGAAAATCGTCTGCCTTTCGAATATATCGTAGGGAATTTTCTGATACATGAAGTCGATTGGCGAAAGCAAGCCGATGCATACCATCCGGATAATTGGCTTTCCAATGCGAGCTCGCTGGTGGCTCGTAGGTCTTTCCGCCGAACTTAAAGGGCTGCGCCTGTCCCGCAGCTCCCTGAGAAATCAAATTGTCCGGGTTGTATAGGCGCGCGCCGATGGGAAAGGGCTCATCACCTCTGAGTTCGGCTGCCGAGAGGGACCTAGTCGTCCCATCTTCCACCTCTATCCAGCGGTATCCCCCATCGCCTGGCGAACGTTCGGCAGCTCGAAACAATCGTCGGTACTTCAGTTTCGTTCGGTCTCGCGCGTACCAGAGGAGATAATCGCCAGCTCTCGGAAGAGCCAGAGACTCAAATCCTGTGGTCGTCGAAAAGGAAATGACCGAGACAAAGTTTTTCGTTCCGAATATCTCGTCCATTATGTCTCTGGCTACGTGGATATTCTCTTCGCCCATCTGAAGGAAGCACGATCCAGATTCATGAACGAGATCCAGTGCCAGCAGCAGGCGGTCCCGGAGATAAGTGAGGTAGGAATGAATACCCAATTCCCAAGTGTCCCGGAAAGCACGAATCATCTCCGGTTCTTGCGTCAGGTCTTCATCCTTTCCATCTTTGACATCCCGCTTATTCACAAAGGGCTGGAAGTTAGAGTTATAGGTCTTTCCATATGGCGGATCGATGTACACCATCTGTACCTGGCCCGCCATGCCCTCTTTCTCCAGGAGCGAGTTCATCACCAGCAGGGAATCGCCAGCAATCAGGCGGTTCGACCACCCGTGGGGATAACGATAGAAATCAATGGCCTCACGCAGCGGCGGGTTTTCCTCGCGGCTTTCAAACAGTGATGGCTGCTCCGGCGTGCCGCTGCCGTTGCGCTTGCGCACCGCTTCGATGATGGTGTGGGGTTCGATGCGTTCGTGAACGTGGAGCGAGACGGTGTGCACCTCAAACGACGTGTGCTCCTTCTTGCCCGCCCACACCAACTGCGGATCGAGATGCGGATCGTAATCCAGTTCCTGGCGGGGTTTCACCGAAGGCACCGGCGTGATGTATTCGTAAGTCTTGTGCGTGGGCGCAACCGGATCGGTCTCCGGCGTCACCAGCCCAACCGGCGGGTTGTTGATGCGCTTTTTGCCCTTGTGCTCGTACCGCTCAATTGGGCGTTTCGACCGCTTGCCGCCGCTCGTCTTCCCTCGTGGCATCTACTTGTTACCTCTTCGCGTGACAGCGTTTGGGGGAACGCTGAATTCTAAGCTGCGAGAGTGCCAAAAGCCAGTGACGAGCCGGGTGCCCCACCCTAACATTGGGTGCCCCGTTCTAGGGCGTGTTAACACTACTTAGATACCTGAGCGCTTCGACGATAAGAGCAAAGTGGAGGAAGCCGAGAAAGACCAGGTCGAGTTTGTCGAAGCGCGAGAAGATGCGACGAAAGCCTTTGAGCCGGCGGAACAGGC
>DATCCF010000372.1:0-8194 GCA_036511435.1 Terriglobales bacterium
ACGCCGATACCCTAATCCTTGAATCGTCTACCGCGGGTAATCCAGCGCTTCCGGAATCATCACCTTCGACAGAGCCTCGGCAAGCCGATCCTTCGCGAGCTGCGCACCGGTCAGGCAGCCATCCAACTTGGAGCGCAAGCGTTGAAATCCTTCCAGACCCTGGCATGAGGCGCACGGGCCCGCTTTCACGGGATGGCTTCCATCCGTGCCGACAACATCCGTCGCACACGACGCAATGCCCGGAATCAGACCTTCCAGCGAGTCTAATTCGTCGCTCCGATAGCAGCCTTTGTAACCTTCGTCGTCCCATGCCGGATGCCGGTTGTATCCAAAGACCAGCTCGGCGCAGATGCGGCCCGCTTCCCCTGCGGCACGCGCTGCCTGTATGTGGCAAAGGTCAGTCAAGAAACTGACAGTACTGGCCAATCCTTCAGCCAGCACTGGGTTCTCGGGGCCTTTGGTTTCCAGTTCGATCAGGTCCAGCGTCTGCTGGCGCGTAGCCAGCAACCAGCCCAGCGCATCGGCCAGCGGAAAGGTCACGCCTTGTCGAGCGCTCTGATACAGCGCTCCGCCGTAAGCGTCGGTCGTGACCCTTAGATGGCGATAAGTCCACAGCCACAACTGCATGGCAGTCGCGAGAGTGCATGCACCCGTGCCCGGGCGGTGCTCCGCAACCCGGCGCATTTCGGCGATCCACTGCTGGTACTGGGCGAGGAACAACTCATTGGTCATGGTGACGCTGAGATTGCGACGCTGCACCGCTTCGGGGCCCTCGTACGTAGCTTCCAGTTGCGAGTCCATCCACTTGTAAGCCAGGAAGCCGGGACAGTCTTCGGTGATTCCGTAGCCGCCCATCAGGCTTAGTGCTTCGCGCATCGAGTTTGCGCCAGTGCCGGTGTTCCACAGCTTGGCTGCGGGACAGAGCACGTTCGCCACCGCATCCTTCAAGGCAAACTCGACGAGCCGGTCATTTTTCAGCGTGTCATACACCTCACCGTTGCGCTTCTCCTCCGCGGTCGCCTCAAGGCGCAAGAGTTCCAGCGCCGATTGATTCACGTCGCGGAAAAACTTCAACTCCGCCTTGCCGCCGCGAATTCCTTTAGTCGCCAGGATCGCGTCTTTCTCGCGCTCCAGGGGATCGAGTTCGTCGTACAATCGCGCCGCGACAAATCCCAGCGCAGCACCCGCTTCGCCAATCGCCCACAGGTTGGCCAGCCTGTGCAGAGCATCCTGGCGCTGCTGCAAGCCCAGTTCGTAGCGAAGCATGCCCGGCTTGGCCTGCTCGGAGCCACGAAATCGCCCGCGCTGATAACGGATGATCGGCTCGATGGCGGACAGTAGTTTGGCCGAGGTCATCAACGCGACGGTGACACGGGTGCGTTTGAAGACGGCTTCGATGACCTCGCTGTGGCTGTAGTTGGGAATGATGGTGCCATTTTTGATGGTGTATCCGCCGACGATGCGGCTGGCCGGCACGTGCACGTTGAAGATGGGATCGCAGGTGGAGGAGAGCTGGTGCACAAGTTTGCGCGTCGGGGTACCGCGGTCGAACACGCCCGGATCGCTTTCCTCGATAATCACCATGCAGGAGCCCTTGATGCGTTCGTCCCCGGAATCGACCGCAGCGGTAACGAAGTTGGCAAAGCCCATGTTGGTGATGAAGCGGCCGCGCTTCTCCACGTGCAGCAGTGGCTCCTGGCCGTCCGCCCATTCCGTGACGCGGACTTTGCCGCTCAACATGCCGGTATCCACGCCAACATAGGGAATCGGCTCGGTGAGACAGAAGGCCCCGCGATAGGTATGGCGATCTTCCCCGGGTGCGGGAGGAGCGGCCAGCGCCATGTAATGCGCGCGCTGTTCCGGCGTGCCACGCTCGTGAATTGGCGCCAGGGCCAGGCATCCCGCCAGGCTGCAAGTGGCGGCGCCGGCGTCCACCCAGGCCAGCTCAAAGGCGATCAGGGCCAGCGCAAGATTCTTGGGCCCAACCAGGTAGCCGCCGTGCTCGGGGTCCATGAAGACGGCCGTGATTCCGGACTGATCGAAAGCTTCGAGTAACTTGGCTTTCTTGCTGGTCCACTCGTGGGTGCCGCGGGACCCTTCGGACACCAGACGCGCCACCGGCCCGCGCGCCACCTCGCGCGCAGACTGCACCAGCATCTGCAGGTCATAACGGTCGGCAAAATGCCACAGAATCTGGCGAACGTTGTCGTCGGGCAGCGTACGCAGGGTCTCGGATCGCACTTTCGGCACAGTGGTTGCCATGCGCTCACCTCCGGGTGCAATAACTCCCATTGTGATTTGCCGTTAACCATGTGTGCTGTGACGCACATCATAGGGGTCGGTGACGGACGGGCAGAGGTGTCCGGACTTCAAAAGGTCAGGAAGGAATCGATTCTTGCAAATCAGCCAGCACCCGAAGCACCTCGCCGGGGTCGCGGCTATGGTTTTGTTCACGGCGGACGCGGCGCTAAACCTGGATTATTCATGAACGTTGAAGTGTCATCCTGAGCGAGCGCCCGCAAAGACTTTCCGACCCGCCTCTTTTGCGGGTCGGGCGAGCGCGGAGTCGAAGGACCCCTATAGCTGCAGGAAATCACAGTGTGGCCGCGTGGCGCAGCGACAAATTTGAGATTGCTGGCGGCCAAAGGGGTCCCCTCGACTCCTCGCTGCGCTCGTTGCTCGGGATGACACCCAAAAAACTACGTGGCTCATGAATAATCCAGGTAAAGCGCCGCTCTACCCCTTGTTTGCAGGCTATAGGAACTTTGAAATCGTATTGGAACCCCCCTCTCCTGGGGCCTCACGGTTTCAGGCCTTGCGAGTACGGCGAAGGCAGACCGTTCTTCAGCCGGTGCTTTCGCATTTCAACTGCCTGATGAGTGCGGATCGTCAAGTCCGAGCGCGGTCTTCCAGTACACAACAGCGCAAATCCCGCCTCGCGGTCCTGAGGAAAAAAAGCCAGGGAATCGGCTTGGTTGACCTCGCCGGGTCCTTCGATCCGGCCCGCGCAGGTCAGGCACCAACCCTGATGACAAAGCGCGGGCAGTTCGATTCCTTGTTCGAACGCCGCATCCCAGATGTGCTGATCATTTGCCACCCGAATGGAACGCTCTTCCTGCGGTGTCAGCAGCGTAATGTTGAAAAACTTCGGCGGATTGGTGTCGTGGTTCACGAAGGCGCTTCATGCAGCGCTGCCCGGCTCTTCACCGGGCAGCATCTGAGGGTTGCGAGGTTGGTGTGCCTAACTTCCGATATAGAACGAAGCGTTCTTGCTGTAGGGAGCGTGGCCGGGCTCGCCGCGGCGGAAGTGGCCGCTGGGGACCGATTTTCCATCGCGCTCGAAGGCCAGTAACTCGATGAACCACGCCTCGTGTTCGATCTCTTCGTTCAGGATGCGCGCCGCCATATCGTAGGTGCGCGGGTCCTTGCCGAAGGTCATATCGCAGATCGCGATCCAGCTACGAATCGCACAGCGTTCTGACTCCAGCAGGAGAGTCAAAATATTCACCGCCGTTGGCGGGTCCGGCAACTTAGCGGCCCGGCAGCCGGCTTGGTCGTGAAACGCCGGCAAATCGTTGGGCAAGTCGCCACCCAGTTCGTAGATGCGCGGTACGATCAGCTCGAAATGCGCCCGGTCCTCCAACCGCGCGTCCTCGCAGATCTCCTTGTAATCCTCGTGCCCTGCCAGGTGCATGCGCAGGATGGTGTAGTAGTAGTAGGTGCTTGCGAATTCTGCCGCCGCATTGGCGATCAGCATTCGAATTAGTTTCTCCACGTCGACGCCCCGCGCGCGAATCACTTCTACTCCGACCCGCTGCGTAACCTCGCCCGGTTTCACTACGCGCTCTTTAGGCATTTGTCTCCTCCAAAGTTGATAGCTAAAAGGGTTGGTGACGGATCGAGGCCGCTAGTCACGAGCTACGGAGAGCGAGTACTAAGACGTTTCCCGGTTGGCCCTGGTTGCAGACCGTAACAACTCGGTGACTCGGCGGCCAATAAAACCGTCCTCTGAACCAACAGCCGGTAAATCGATGCCAGGGCCCTGGCTGACAAAACTTACTACCCGATAAAAGTTACTAATCGTGGCCACGCCTGTCAAGCGCCGCTGGCCGTCGATAGGGTTTCAGTCTAGACCTTATATGTAACAGTTGCAGGGTAGAGCGGGCCTCCAGGGACTGCGTTGCAACCACCTGTCGTCCCTACGGGACTCGGTCTTATTTCCCACTTAACCCAGCGCTAAAGCGCTGGGTTAAGCTCTTTCGCCCCTTCGGGGCTGGTTTTGTGTGCTTCCTTCCAACTGTGACAACTCCATGCGAGGTTGGGACACAATCCCTGAAGGCCCGCTCTACCCGAACAATGCAAACTGAGGCACTACCCTGCGAGCAGCCAAAGCTCCTCGAGTGCGGTGCGCAGGATTAGATCTGCTGCTAACTACTACCAATGGTAGTAGCTACATCGTCAGAGTAGCCTTGGAAATTCAAATCTTTACCCAACCAAACCGCGCCGGAACGAATGTTCCGTGCAGTACAGGAAAGTTGATGATGCTGCCAAAAATGAATGGACGGTTTTTCAGAAGCGCTCTGCTAACAATCTGTGTTTTTACACTGCTTCCGTTCGCACTGCGGGCGCAGAATGCAACGGGTTCGCTGCTCGGCGAAGTGCAGGACGCCAGCGGAGCACGCATTAAGTCCGCCAACGTCGTGGTGACCGATAACGCCTCCAGCGTTGCACGTCAGGCCACGACCGACAGCCGCGGACAATTCCGATTTCCCGACTTGCTGCCGGGAACCTACCGCGTAGCCGTCAATGCGAAGGGATTTGCCGAGGCCAGCTCCGACGTGACCGTGCAGGTGAGTAACGTCCGCGACGTCCTGGTGACGCTGCGACCGCAGGCTGTGCAGCAGACGGTCAATGTGAAGGCGGAAGCTTCCTCCATCACCACCGAGGTGCTCGATACCACGGATGCCGTGAATGGAGGAGTAGTCACTGGCAAGGACCTGGAGACCATTCCTCTGGCGGCGCGCAGCTTCGCCAACATTGCCTACATGGTGGCGGGCACGGAGCCGGTCGAGCCTTCCGATCCCACCAAGGCGCGCATCACCGCAGTGTCCACGGGCGGGAGCTCCGGACTGAACAACCAGCTCACGGTGGACGGCGCCGACAACACGGATGACTACATCGGCGGCTTCCTGCAAAACTTTTCTCCCGACGTGATTCGCGAGTTTGCCGTGCAGACCTCGCAGCAAAATGCCGACATCGGCCGTACGACAGCGGGTTCCGTGGTCATCAGCACCATGAGCGGCACCAATAACTGGCATGGCGACCTCGCCTTTTATGAGCGCGCGGACGCACTGAACGCCCGCTTTCCGATCGAAAACCCAGCGCCCGAGCCGAAGCAGCCGTTTTCACGGCAGAACTATGTCGGCACCATCGGTGGGCCGGTGGTGAAGGACAAGCTCTGGGTATTTTCCGGATTCGAGATGGTGAACGAGCACGCCAGCATCAATTACAGCCCTGACAGCCTGACGCAGTTCAACGCCCTGTCACAGCTGGCGCAAGCAGGATTGATTCCCAACACAACTTCGATCGGGGTGCCCCCGTACGCTCGTGTCCCGTTCGTGTCTTACCTGGGCATGCTGCGCTTCGACTGGTCGCAATCACAGCGTTCGCAGTGGTTCGTCCGTTATGCCTTCGACAACTCCACCACTAACAACGCCTTGATACAGCAGGCGACCTTGCCTTCCACCGGCGCCACCACGCACTCCAATTATCAGAATGGCGTCGTCAGCAATACCTTTACCTTCAGCCCGTCGTGGGTGGGTAACTTCACTTTTGGCACCAGCTACCTGCATGGTACCGCGGCGCGTAATGGATACCTCGGCTTTGCGCTGGCGTTTCCATTCAGTTCCACCTCCAAGACTATCTCCGGTTTCGAAACCTACGGCGACAACCAGTTCGTGACCGCGATTACCGCGTTCCCCGTGGTCCGCAACCAGGAAAAATATCAGCTCCGTTACGATGTGAGCGGCTCGGTCGGCAGGCACGCTCCCAAGTTCGGCATTGACTTCATTCATGAACCAGTCCTGAGTGGCGCTTTCCCGAGCCAGGCGGAAACCTTGTACGTTCTCACCGAGAACCCGACTTTCTACCTGACTAATCCTGGACAGCTCACGGCAGAGTTGAACTGCCTGCCGCCCTTCGACGGCACCAACTGCCAGACCACTTTCACTCCACCCGGGTATGGCAATTTTTCCCAGAACGTGCAGAGGCTCGGGTTCTACGCCATGGACTCGTGGCGCGTGACGCCGCAGGTGACCGTCAACTATGGTCTTCGTTACGACACGACCTTCGGATTGTTCCAAGCTTCAGGAGTAAGCCAGGCACTGAATCCTGGCGTGCAGACCATCCGTGGACTACAACTGCCGCTGCCCACGGGCGTGCCTCATGATTACCGCAAGGCGTTCGCACCGCGCCTGGGGATCGCCTACTCGCCCGATCAGATCGAAGACCTGGTCATTCGCGCCGGCATCGGCCTTTATTACAACGATCTCGCACAGGGCGGCTGGGCGACGGCGTTCCAGGCGGTGAATACTCCGTCTGCGTTTCTGCCCTGCAACACGCCGGGCGATCCAGGATGCCTACCGGGCGCAGCAAATGGTGGCGCCGGAGTCGTAATCGATCCTCACTATCACACGCCTTACTCGCTGACTGTCAGCGGCGGCATCCAGTACCTATGGCACAAGAACTGGACGCTCAGCGCCGACTATGTGCACGAGCAGGGCGTGCACAGTTATCGGCGGTATGAGTACACAGCAGGCACCACACTCTTCTCGCCGCTGTTCCCGCAAGACCCCGGCAGCCAGATGGCCAATGTGCCCAATCTGTCCGTCTTCAAAGCGGACAACACCTCGAGCTACAATGCCATGATGCTGCGTCTGCAAGGCAACGTCAGCCGGCGCTTCAACCTCACGGCGAACTACGTGTTGTCGAGCGCGAAGACCTGGGGCTGCATCCTCGGCGAGCTCGCGGACTACGTGAATGGGGTCTGCAATCCGCTAAATCCGTTTGGTCCGGGCGATTACGGTCCGTCGGGGGAAGACGTCATCAGCCGCTTCACGCTCGCGGGCATCGTGTATGTGCCCGGTGGTTTTCAAGTGTCGACGATCATTCAGGCCGAGACCGCCCGTCCTCTTACACTCACGACGCCGGTGGACGTGAACGGGTTGGGCGATCCCACCAATGACCGCGCCGTAGTTAACGGGGTCCAGACCACAATGGACCAACTCCGCGGAACCCCATACGTCCAGGTTGACCTGCGGGTCAGCCGCCCGTTCAAAGCCAGGGAGCGCTGGCAGATCACGCCATTTGTCGAATTCTTCAATCTGTTCAACCGCAACAATCCCGGCGCGAACTACGTCACCGACATCTCCGCGCTGCCGACGCCCGTGGACAATCTCTTCAACGCAACGCATCTGTGCCCGACTCCGGCGTGCAGCGTGCCTATTACCAACCCCAACCAGCTTCTGGTGCCCGCGGGCGGGCTGGGCGATTTCTTTGGTCCCGGAACCACGGTGGGTATTCCGTTCGCGGCGCAAATCGGGGTGCGAGCGACTTTCTGAGGTGCGGGTTGGAAACTGCGCTTAACGAAGAAGCCGACCGGAAAGGGTCGGCTTCTAATACCTGCTCCCATCAGCAAACTTACTTCTTGAGGGTCGCCACATAAGCGGAGACTTCGCCCGCCTGGTCGGCCGTCAAGCCGGCAACTGCTTTGGTGTGCGGCGCTTTTTTCCCGGCTGCGCCCTTGGTAAGTAAGTCAGTGATTTGCGGCTGAGTCAAGGCGGTCTTCTGCAGCGACGGCCCGACTTTTCCTTCACCCATCGCACCGTGGCACATAGCACATTTCGCTTTGTAGAGAGCAGTTCCATCCTGAGCCCATGCCATGCTCGACACCAGTGTGACTGCCGCCAACATTATCAAGTAACGCTTCATAGAAACATGATCTCCTTAATTTTTGGATAAATAAAATTCCGAAGCCGAACCAGCTTTCGGTTACCACCACGAATGCTCGCATTGGCAACTGTAATGTGAGGATGGCCTCATTTCTCACATTGGCTGATATTGTAGAGCGGATTGGGCAACTTGCAATGACTTAATTACGGCTGACCGGCGCAGAGTGACGTAGGTCATATTCAAA
>DATCCF010000373.1:0-5549 GCA_036511435.1 Terriglobales bacterium
CGTTGGCCGCTTTTGAAGTGACCCTCTATGGCCGGTTTTGGGTGACCCCCGAGGGTAGATCGGATCTAGAGATTGCCGTAGATGCTAGATTGCGGTGAATGTAGGAGTCATCAGTCAGGATTGCCGTGGTGGAAGTTTTCAAATTGAACATAGGTTGCGGCATCGTTCCTCCTTTTTCAACTCCGATGGAAGAGAGCGGAGGCCAAGGGCGAATTCGCCTCAACAATGCTTGTATCTCTTCCACTCGCCTTCCATGGCTTTGGCCATATCCCTGGCGGCAGAGCGCAACCAATTTGATTTTCTGCGTCCCAGGTCCCTCAAAATGCCGGCGACTTGGCGTTTGCTTCCCAGGTGAACATTCGCGGCTTCAGAGCCCATTGCATAGAGAAGCGTTTCCTCGTCGCGCTCTTCCGGCAGGTCGGCAATCTCAATGGGATTTGATTCCGGTGAGAGGCGGCGAATCAGCCACGCTCCCACAACTTTCTGAAATGGATCGTGCGATCGCACGGCGGACTGGATAGCCTTCTGATAGTAGGAATGGCGATTTCGGATGTGACCATCCAGCCAAACGCATGCCGAGGGCAGCATGGCTTTCGCCTCTCGCGCGATGTGGCCTCCTTTCCAATGGGCAATAGCCACAAATCGTTGTTGCCCGAGGCTCCCCAGGCCGGCTTCCCTGCGCACCACTTTGTAATCCAGATTTGGATTTGGAAGCGTTTCCCGTAAGACTCTCTTCACGTCGGGAGGCAGGTCGTGATGCACAACCGGGAGATGATCTAGCTTCTCCCAAAAACCGTCTGGGGGCTGGAATGCCTCAACCCCTAATCGATCCAGGTTTTTTTCATGTTCAGCAAGAACAAATGGGCAACCGCCGGCTTTCAGCGCCTTCTGATATCCCTCCAAAATGGCACTGCAACCTTCTTTGAATCTGATAGTCAGCTTTTCCGAGTCGATAACAATCTTTACGCTGGCCGCCAGGCGCACCAGATCACTTGTATAAGGCAAAGGATACGATTCGTCGAAATCATCGACACCCCAGGACAGCCGACCCTCCGTGTCGCGCCAGGTTCCAAAACTGCCGACATGGAGATCTCCTACTGCCAATACTTTGGGGGCATCACGCAGGCTGGCGCATACGTCCGGCCAGAGTTGAGCCCACCGGTAAAATGTCCCGCGGAAAAAGAGGAATGGGCTGTCTCTCATTTGCTTGTGCTTCAATCGCAGGTGGGCTTCGATGACGGCCGTACAACTGCGCATCCAGTTTTCGTAGCTCTGGGTCGCCTTATGAATATTCATTTTTCTGCTGCCCTTTGTGCGTCCGTCGAATCATCAGCGTCCTGCGCACCTTGCGCCGCAGTCGCGCCGGCAGCAACGTGCGCGGCGGGGGACTGTGTTTGTTTAGACTGTTCGCTCTTACGGGGAATCCGTTCTAACCCACGCGGCTTTCCGACGCGTCAGCTTCTTTCCCTTTTGGTTCGACTGCAATCCTGGGGGTCGGATCACCAAGCCACAGTATCAGTTTAGTTGAACTGTGGGCCTGACCGTTGAATCTTGTGGCGGCGGCTCCGGGAAGCACACCTGGAGCCGTCAGCCATAAGGGTCTCCACAACGCCCTGGCGACCGTTTATGGGTTCCGCTTGCCCCCGTCGCCCACTCGTGGAAGCGCCAGCGAGCGGTGCCTGGCCGGTGATTACCCGCCGAAAGTCGCCAAATGGCGAGCGATCCGCCCGTGCACCGTTCTGGTTTCCAGAGGTCCGAATACGCCCCTTCGGCGTGAGGGGAGATCTGGTCCGACGCGGCGCTAAGCCGCCTGGGTGCGCGCCGAAGTTGCAGAGGGCGTTTGCGCAACTGCCCACTCCTATGGGCGGGCGTCTTGATCTGTCAGATACCAGGGGATGTTGATCACCATAATCCGCCTGTCGCCCTGGAATAGGAGCAGGGCTTTTAGCGCGGCGGAGCGATGGTTATGCAGCAGATTCAAATACCAACGGAACTCCACCAACTCCGGAGTAAGTACCGCGATCTGCCGTCCGGGATTGTTCTTTTCAAGATCGAGCGCGTAATCCAGAATCGGCCGGATCACGAACCGGTAGGGAGATTTGAGAATCACCAGACGTGGCCCAGCCAACCCGGCTCTGCGCGCCGGTTCTTCCACTAACTGGGCCCACTGGCTCGCAAGGGTATCGGACTCTTGGTCGTAGTCCACGTGCAATGCCAGGACGTCGGGAGAAATTGTCATCGCGAAGCGCAATGCTTTCTGCGTGATGCGGCTCCAACGGTCGATGGTGATAACAACTATTGGCGGGGTTAGGTCTCGGATGTTTAACGGTGCGCCATTATCGGTCTCTCCAGCCACGTAATCGAAGTGGCGCTTTACCAGCCGCATCATGAGAATGAGCCCGGGAATCAAGAGCAGCGTAATCCAGGCGCCTTCGGTGAACTTGGCGATCAGTACGATGATCACCGTGAGTCCGGTCGCGAGCGCTCCCAATCCGTTCACGAACATGCTTTTGGACGAGCCAGGCCCTCGCACGCGCTTCCAATGCATCACCATGCCGGCCTGGGAGAGTGTGAAGGCCATGAATGCGCCCACGGCATAGAGTGGAATGAGACGGTCGGTAACCCCGCCGAATACGATGAGTAGCGTGCCTGCCAACAGGGCCAGAGCGTATACCCCTTGGGTATAAACCAGTCGGCGCCCGCGGATCGCCAAGCCATGCGGCAGGAAGCCGTTCTGCGCGATGGCCCGGGCAAGTCTGGGAAAATCGGCGAAGGCCGTGTTAGCCGACAGAGCCAAAACTACCAGGATCGATCCAATGCTCACTCCGTAGAAGATGCCCTTGCCGGTGATGGCGACAAGCAACTGCGAGAGCACACTTTGATAGCCCGATTGGCCGGGAGGCGTGGCGGCCACGCCATACGCCCTGCAAAGAAATGCGATGCCGACCAGCATCACCGTGAGAATTCCGATTACCACGGTAAGGGTGAGGCGTGCGGTGACGGAAGCTGGTTCCTTGAAAGCCATCACACCATTGCTTACGGCCTCCACCCCTGTCATGGCCGTGCACCCGCTGGCGAATGCCCGGAGCAGCAGCCAAATGCCCAGGGCTTCGGCGGTCCCCATCAAGTGGGGTGGCGCGATCACGGGGACGGGATGACCGCCGGACGCCAACGTTTTGATGACGCCCAGCGCGATCATGGCCAGCAGGCAGAAGATGAACAGATATGTTGGGACACGGAAAATGGCGCCGGCTTCGCTGACGCCCCGGAGATTCACCAGCGTTACCACAATAAGAATTGCCAGGCACAGAGCTAGCGTATGCTTCTCCAGCGAGGGCATGGCGGAAATCAGGGCACCCACGCCAGCCGAAATGCCCACCGCTGCTGTCAGGACGTAATCCACCATCAGCGAGGCTGCGGCCAACAATCCGGGCCACACGCCAAGGTTTTCACTGGCGACCGTGTACGATCCGCCACCCTGCGGATACGCCATGATGGTCTGGCGGTAGGAGAAGTATACGATGGCGAGGAGGAAGATGATACTGATGCTGATGGGGACTATGTAAGCCACCCCGGCCAATCCCAGAGGAATCAGGAGCGTCAGCGCAGCTTCCGGCCCATAGGCGGCGGAGCTGAGCGCATCCAGGCCGAAAATGGGAATCCCTTTGGCGGGTCCTATTCGTTCAGCCTTCTCTTCCTCGGTCGCAAGCGGTCGGCCCAGCAGCAGATCGATAAGATCCATGGGTCTATTCTCCCCCAAGCCTGCGTACAACGATGGCGTCATACTGGTACCCAATCGGAGTTGATTGGCTGGGAACGCACGACGGCGATGGGCTGGTGGCGAGCTTGATATACGGACTGAGAGGGACCGGTCGGCGGGCATTGGATCGGCGTTCCATCCGACCGCGTCGTAGGCATGTCGGACTGTGGCGGGCGGCGGCCCCGAATAGATATGCCAGCGATAGAAACTCGCTTGTCGCAAAGGGGCGGCCTATAGCCCCGGCGCTTACTGATCACCTGGCATCGTCTGGCTCGATGCCAATCCGATGGTTGACCGCGCAGCGCAGCTTCTGCTTGCATCCAAGGTAACGCCCTGTGGTCTGGGTAACGCCCTGTGACACGTGTTCTGGCATCCTTCCATTCATCGACCGCCACCTTGACCCAACCGGGGATTGGAACCGTATGGATGTGACCGGCTTTGCCCAATAGGTCGGCGATGACCCAGTGCTCCTCACGCATTTGGATGGAATCCACGCGCAGCGCAAGCAATTCGCCGCGGCGCAATCCACACCCGATGTAGCCTGCGGCTCGAATAATCAGGTCAGGAGAGCCGCGTTCGCCAAACCAGATTGTTGCGCCCACGCCGACATGGGGTTACGTCGCGGCGGTGGTGTAGAGCACCCACACTTCGATGACGCCCGCGGTCAGCGGACCAGTGGCGACCGTGACGTTGATCTTGCCGGCTGCCGTCATCTTGAACGCGGTGGCCACGCACGTCGGCACGATCACCGCATCCGCACTGAGCGACGCCTTGGCGGTGGCGGTCAGAATCGAGGCGGCGCCGGAACCGGCCGCGGTCCCGATCGACACCGTGGCACTTCCAGCGGCGGCGACAGCCTTGGTGGAGTTCACCCCGTCGCCGCTCACAACCGCGTTATCCGGGATAGTGTCGCTGACGCCACCTTGAGGCCGTGCGCCTGCCCCGAGAAGCCAGGCACGCCAAACAGGTTGACCCGCACCGTGGCGACGCTGACCGCGCTGAAGAGCGAAGACCTCGAGGGCACGGCGAAGATGAAGGTTGCGGCGCAGATCAGAGGACTCGGGCGTCAGGACCAGGCTTTGGAGCAACTGGTTGTACGTCTCTCGCTTGAAGGCGGCGTCAGTTCCATCAGTTGGTCCGTCACGGCGCAAGTATTGGAGTAATCGAGCGCTGGGTTGCCCTCAGTTTACGGCCATGTTGAACGCGGTGACGTTTCTGTTGAGGTTCTGTCCACCTCAACGTCATACCTTTTCCTGAGGTGTCGCGCAGAAGAGCGCCTCCACCAAGGGCTCCAGCCAGCAGCGATCCGCAGCCGCATTGTAGGCATCCCACGTCTCGATTACCCCTTGATCCGCGCGACCTCGGAGTCCGTGAACTCAAAGTCCTTGGCAGGGACCGATAGCGCGGGGTTCCATACCACACGCTCCTGGCCGGCGACCCTCTCGCGCTTTAGGTCGAGCCCTTTTCCCGCGTCAGCATCAAGGGCGATCTTGTCCTGTGCCGCCCAGATTGCGCGAATAGAGCCCACGTCTGCCCGCTGCGCGCCCAAGAGCGCGTGCAGGTTCAGACGCTGGGTGTGGTCCAGTGTCAGTTTCATTGGTTCGTCCTTTCGAGAATTACGGGTTGGAGTAGAGCAGGATGTAGCCCGCCGTGGCTCCGGCAGGCGTCTTCACCTTCAGGACGCCGGACCATCCGGACGGATTGGTGGCGCCCATCAGTTCGGCGAGGCGGTATCCGTTGCCGGTTCCGCCTGCGAGGATCAACTCACCGCCGGCGGTGACCTCCAGCA
>DATCCF010000374.1:0-4207 GCA_036511435.1 Terriglobales bacterium
GACGTCGGCTCCGTGATGATCGAGGAAAATGTGGTCCGCGCGGCCGGAGTGCGCAACTGCACCACCGAAGAAGAGCTGCGCCGTATCATTCGCGATGCCGGTTTCCGTCCCGCGCAACGGGATACGTTGTACACAAAGTTCTTCCTGAACTAGCTCCAACCAAGCTGCAGCCGCTCTGGAGCTAACGTTGCAACGTGACGAACTGTCTTGAAGCTGTGACGATTCGCTAGCGACGTCAGACGAATCCCAGGAACCCCGCAGACCACAATTCCGTATCTGTCCACAATGCTGCGGATCGTTTTCAGCCGTGGTGATTCGGTTGCTGCGCTGGCTTGTCCACCGATGGACAAGAGATTCTGATTCCGGACGTTCCGAAGAACCCCCCACAGTCTCCGGCAATAGTAACCATAGTTGCAGCAAGCACTTGCGGAGAACCGGCGATGGCACTCGACGTGTACTTACCTGACCTAACGAACGCCAATCGTGGGGCAAAAAAATCCTAACGATCGAATGGCTCTCGCGTCTTAAGAGGTACGAGGAGGCTGTATGGAACGCAGATATCTGGTGGCGGCCCTGGCGATCATAGCGACCTTCGCGGTGTTCTCTCGCGGATTTCGGACACTCGAACGCGTTTCGCTGTCGTATGGTCAACACGCCGGAGCGGAGCTAAAGGCGAAGCGCAATGCCGATGCCTCCGCCGCGTCCCGCTTCATGGGCAAGGTACGGACCCACCTGCGTCCGGGCTATCCGGAAGAAGCGCAGTTGTTGGCCGAAATGAACCTGCCCATTGCGATGGCGGAAGCGAAGGTCGCTGAGCAGGTCGCGCGGCAGAACATGGCAGCCGCCCGCGGTGCTCGCGAAACCGCTCTGCGGGAAGCCGAACGTGCCCAGCGTGAAGCGAAGAGAATGCGCGACAGAATGGCGCACACCAACGCAAAAGCTTCGGCGATGCCAATTGCCTGGGGAGTGATCTCGGATTCCGACGCGGCAAGCGCCGACGCAGAGTCGGAGCAAGGCTCCGACTCCAATTCCAATGACGCGGGTTCCAGAGTCCACTGCAATGCGGCGCAGTCCCGAGAACAGCAGACCGCGCAAGCCATCCGCGACAGAAGCCGCGCAATCGTGCACGAGCTTGAACAGAGCCTCGGATACAGGTAGAGTCAGCTCTCCGGTTGGCGACAATTAGGCAAAACGGTGCAGTGGAGTAACTGCACCGTTTTCTGCGCCTGGAGAGGGTCCAGGATTGCCGTGTCCTTGGAGAGTCTGCGGCGCGTTATCACAAGCAAGGCGGACAGCGGACATTGACCGCCTCAGCCAAACAGACAATTATTGAGACATGAAGCCTCGCCGAGCCCCCGTCTGCCCCAGGTGCGATAGCAACGAGGATGTGAAGAAGATCGCGTATGGGCGTTTGCCGTCAGACGATCCCGTGGAGTTGGCTCAGGAAGGATACGTGCTCGGCGGGTGCTGTATTCGCCCTGACAGTCCCGAGTGGTACTGCGATGCCTGCGAAGAGACCTTCGGCACACGGCGCGAGTCCTGGGGCGAACCGCTCAGCGACAGCATTCAGTAGCTGACCCTGCTGCCGCCAGCCGCGCACCGCCCATCGAGCACTTGTTTCCTCCGGTTATCTGGTTCCGAACTTCGCCAGCCGAGCCACCCAGCCGGGCGGTTGCCGCCCCGCTTCGGCGGCTGATAAACTCGAAGCTTAGTTCAGGCTTTCGCCTGACCTTCCTTAAATACATATGTCGAACACAACGGATATTGCAATCGTCAACGGGGCTCGCACACCCATGGGGCGCTACTGCGGAAAGCTGCGCGACTTCACCGCCATGGACTTGGGCGCGATCGCGTCTCAGGAAGCCATGAAACGCTCCGGGGTCGAGCCCGGAGAAATCGATCACTGCGTGATGGGCAATGCGCAGCAGACTTCGGCAGATGCGATCTACGGAGCGCGCCACGTGGCGCTTAAAGCCGGAGTTCCCATCGAAGTGCCGGCGCTGACCGTGAACCGGCTGTGCGGCTCGGGAATGCAGTCGATCGTGACCGCCGCGCAAATGATCCAACTCGGCGAGTCCAAGATCGCGCTGGCCGGTGGCATGGAATCCATGTCGCAAGCGCCCCATGTGATCCGTGGCATGCGGTGGGGCGTAGGGCTGGGCGAAGGCAAGCTTGAGGATTCTCTCATGGTGATGCTGCTCGACACCTATTGCGGCCTCTACATGGCCAACACGGCCGAGCTCTACGCCGGGCAGCATGGCGTGACCCGCGAGATGCAGGACGAATTCGCCCTGCGTTCGCAGAAGCTGGCTGACGAAGCGTATAAGGCCGGACGCCTCCAGGAGGAAATAACGCCGGTCCCGCTACGCAATCGCAAAGGCGAGCCGTCGGGAGAGATGTTCACCGAAGACGACAATCGGCGTCCGGAGACGACGATGGAGAGCCTGGCTAAGTTGAAGCCGGCATTCGGCAAGAACGGCTCGGTCACCGCGGGCAACGCCAGCGGAATCGTGGATGGCGGCGCCGCCGTCGTCGTGATGTCACTCGACGAAGCCCAGAAACGTAATCTGAAGCCGATGGCCCGCATCGTGAGCTGGGGAATCGCCGGTGTCGATCCCAAGATCATGGGCTCGGGGCCGGTTCCGTCCACTCGGATCGCGCTGAAGAAAGCCGGGCTGAAGCTCGAGGACATCGATTTGATCGAGGTGAACGAAGCGTTCGCGGCGCAGTACCTCGCCGTCGAGAAAGAGCTTGGCCTTGAGCGCAATAAGGTCAACGTGAATGGTGGCGCAATCGCGCTCGGCCATCCTCTCGGTGCAACTGGCACGCGCTTGCTGATCACGCTGATGAACGAGCTGCGCCGCCGCAAAGGCAAGTATGGGCTTTCGACGGCATGTATCGGCGGCGGGCAGGGCATCGCGGTGATCGTCGAGAACCTGCAGAGGTAGGGGCGTCGAACGTGACGAGCGAAGAACGGGCGCTGCACGGGATGGTGTATCAGCTAGAGGCCGCGTGGAATGCGGCCGACAGCACGAGTTTTGCCGCGCTCTTCGCGGAAGATGCCGACTTCATCCACATCCTGGGCGGCTACTACACCGGGCGCGCAGCAATCGAGGCTGGCCATCGGATGATCTTCGGGACCATCTACAAAGGGAGCACGGTAAGGTATAGCGTCGAAAACATTCGCTTCCTGCGCGCCGACGTCGCCATCGTCCTTCTTCGCCAGTATCTACAGTTCCACGAGGGCGGTGCTCCGAGCGAACTGGAGGCGCGGCCCACCATCATTGCCGAAAAAGTCGATGGGCAGTGGCGGATTGCGGCACTGCAAAACACCAGGATCACGGACGTGGGTGCGGCGAGACAGACATGATGGTCAAGGACTTGATTGATCGCTTGTTGCACTTGAGTAGAACGTCGAGCATGCTTCGTATCAGGGCATGGCTTTAGCCATGCCGTATCTTCGTAGAAACGGAGCGGGCTTTAGCCCCTGCTTATGGCCAAACCTGTCCGCAACGCCTGTTCGAACCACATCCTCAGGCCATCGCGGACATTTTTTGTCACCACGAAGACGAGCATGGGTCGTGCTCTCTTGCAGTCGGAGCGCAATGCGACGCTCTTTATCGACGCGTTACGTTCGTATGCGGCGCGAAAATTTCAAGTGCATGATTTCGTGGTTATGCCAGACCATGTGCATCTGTTGATCACGGTCCATGGCGATATGGCAATCGAAAAAGCCGTGCAATTCATCAAGGGCGGATTTTCTTATCGATTGAGGAACGAAGTCGAGTATTCGGGAGAGGTCTGGCAACGCGGGTTTTCGGAGGTGAGGGTCGATGATCGGGAGAGCTTTTTGCAACATCGAGACTATATTGCTCAGAACCCGGTCAAGAGGGGATTGGTGGATTCTCCCGAGAAGTTCCCCTACTGCTTCACGTATTTGGCAAAACAAAAAGCGGCAGGGGCTAAAGCCCGCTAATCTCCACATGCTTGCGGCACGGCTGAAGCCGTGCCCTGATACAAAGCGAGGTATGACCATCGCTGATAGGTTCCGACTACAAAGGAAAACGAAATCATGGAAATCAAGAAAGTTGGCGTACTCGGTTGCGGGCTGATGGGCTCGGGCATCGCGCAAGTGGCGGCCACAGCGGGTTTCGACGTGGTGGTGCTTGAGCAAGATCAAAAGTTTCTCGACAAGGGCTTCGCCGGC
>DATCCF010000375.1:0-7238 GCA_036511435.1 Terriglobales bacterium
AGAGCGGTTTAGTTATTTGTGTAGTCTAGGTGCCGCCGGCTGAAGCCGGCTCGGAGGTGAAGGATCAGCGGGAACGCGGCGCTGAAGCGCCGCTCTACCCGTGCTCGCTCGACTACAGTAATTCTTAAACTGCTCTAGCCGTTAGCAATTAGAATGAGAGACATGAGGTTTCAGCGGCGGCTCATCGCCCGCACTTTCCTGATATTTGCGATGGCAATCCTCTCGTCGTACTGCGCCGGTCAGACGCTTTCCCCGCCGACAGCAACGCCGGTTGCAGCGTTCCCCCCTTTGGAGCAATGGAAGGCGGCAGTGATCAGCGGAAACGTAGCGGCACTCCAGGCGCTCTACAGCAGTAATCCTCCGGCCCAGTTGGCCACGGCTGCTGGTGGGTCCACGGTTACTTCGGAAGTCGCCTTCTGGACCGGCCTCAAAGCGCGTCGCATCAAGCTCAGTGTGATTCAGTCGGAATCGCCTCAGCCGGACGTGCAGCAGGTGGTTTTTCAGGCTGAGATCCACACCAGCGTGAGTCCTGGCGGCCAAACGTTCTACGTAACCGAAGGACAGCTATGGCAGAAGCAAGCGGAGACGTGGCGGGTGGCAGGGGCGAAACGATCCGATGCCACGAAACTGCAACAGCCGGCTTCGACCAGCAAAGTCATTTATGCTCCCGGCGTCGATGCCCACGCCGAGATCAAGCACGCTTTAGAGCTGGCCGCCAAAGGGCACAAACGAGTGTTGGTTGTCTTCGGTGCGAACTGGTGTTACGACTGCCATGTGCTCGACCTGGCATTCTATCGGTCCGATGTCGCGGGTTTGCTGCAACAGAACTTTGAAGTGGTACATGTAGATGTGGGCGAAGGCGACAAAAACCAGGACCTCATGGCCGAGTATCAGGTCCCGATGAAGCGCGGAATTCCGGCGATCGCGGTGCTGGATGGCAATGGGAAGCTGCTGTACAGCCAAAAGGGCGGGGAGTTCGAGAAGGCCCGGGCCCTGGCGCCAGAGGATGTGCTGCAATTCCTGAACAAATGGAGACCGGTGGCGCGGTAGCCCTGGCGAGACTTGCGAGTTAGCTATCCGTTACTATATCCACAGTAAAGAGTAGATTGCGGGGACGCCATCACCTGAAGGAAGATGAAGCCATGACCGGAATCCAGTACGTGACTGATGAGAAGGGCCGCAAGGTGGCCGTTCAAATCGACCTGAAAAAGCATCGGAAACTGTGGGAGGACATCGAGGATGTGCTTGCCTCCCGGTCGCGGCGGCACGAAAAACGGATCCCGCTCGAAAAAGTGAAAGCAGAACTCATCAAGAGCGGTAAGCTGCCGCGTGAGTAGCTATCATGTCTCCTTAACCGCAAGCGCGGAAAAGGAACTGCATCGGCTGCCCGCGCAAATGGTTGCCCGCATTATGCCGCGCCTCGAAGGTCTCGCATCGGCTCCTCGTCCTCCGGGCTGCAGGAAACTCAAGGGCGGCGATAACGAATGGCGTATTCGTGTGGGCGATTACCACATTGTGTACGAGATTGACGACAGTGCCAGAACGGTGGATGTGACGCGAATTGCACACCGGCGCGAGGTTTATGAATAGTGACGCCAACATGGGATGAAATTAGGTAAGCTGTGGGCAAGTACAATAGCAAATAACTTAGGGACGATCTCGCACTCAGATCGTCTAAAGCTTGCCACTCGTTCGGCGCAAGATGAGGAAAACCCGGGAATGAAACGTACTCTGATTCGGCAGTTCGTCCTAATTGCGACTGTGCTGCTTGGCAGCATGGCAGCGTGGGGCGCCGATACCTCAATGTTGCGGCCTCCCAAGGGATCGAAGGTCGCCATCATCGTCTTTGAAGATCTGGAATGTCCTGACTGCGCGCGCGCGGCGCCGCTGCTGCACGAAGCGGCCAAGCAGTACAACATTCCGCTGGTGCAGCATGATTTTCCTCTGCCCATGCACCACTGGTCGTTTGAGGCTGCGGTGAATGCCCGCTTCTTCGACACCAAGTCGGCGAAGTTGGGGGACGAGTATCGCTTCTACATCTTTCAGAACCAGACACAAATTACCAAGCAGAATCTGCGTGGCATGACCGAGCGATTTGCCGACGAGCACAAAGTAGCACTGCCATTCGTGATGGATCTCACCGGGGACCTTGCGGCCAAAGTCAAGGCCGACTATCAACTTGGGCAGCGCATTCCTCTCGATCACACTCCCACCATCTATGTGGTCAGCGATACCGTGCGCGGGCAGCCCTTCGTTGAGGTCGTCGATCGGACCAAGCTCTACCAGTTGATTGAGCAGGTGATGAAGGAAGCCGGCAGCAATCCGCCGGCGGCCAAGACAGCCAACGCCCACAAGGCTGCGCACGCCCAATAACCGGGGAGCGGCGCCAGAAAGCTCGCCCCGACGGCGAGCTTTTCCATTTGATGGTTCGCAAGTCCCAGTCTAGGTGCTCACCCAACGACGATCAGGGTCCGATCCCGCTCTCCCTCGTGTCCCATCTCCTTGGGACTTCGCGCAGGTCAGCGATGTAAAAACTCGGGCGGAAGTCACTAAACGGTAGTATCGTCACCAACGCTAGGTGATGGCTGAAACTAGTCATCTTTCGGATTCGGTTGACGTGAGGAAATAGCGCCGCTGCAACGGCCTTGACGAACCGCAATCGCCCACAGAAAAATTGGGGCTAAGAGGGCGCGAGAAAACGAGGCGGCAGCCATTAGCTAAACAACGTGCGTTTTTATCTACGGAAGCGCTCTTCGCTTGTGTTTATGCATGTGCGGTGCAGCTTGCGCGCAGTGAAATGGCAACGGGCGTTGACTTGCTGCGCTGTCGTCGCAACAATCACATGTGCGCGGAAACCTGCAATTTCGCTACGACCTAGCAAAAGGGACGTGCGACGGATGCAGGAAGCGGCAGGAGATGCTGAACGAAGTGCTTGCGCACAAGCACGAGGAAAAGGCTGGGAGGGTAAACAAACATGGACCCGGAGCTGGAGAAAAAGATTAAGCGGGTGGAGCCGACGAAAGCGGCGAGTAAGCGTCTATACGATCAGCCGCTGCGTGTGCTGCGCCGCGGGCACGACCGCAAGATGAAGGGCTTTCCCAAGAGGCCGTACCGGTCGGAGCCGGAGGAGATTTTCTTCTCGATTGACTGGGGCGAGGCATGGCAGCAGTTCCTGGACCGCGATAGCGACGGCAGATTCAAGTACAAGACAGCGTTCGAGCTGGCGTCCGCACTCGCTGTAGGAATCAACGCCCAGGTGCGCAAGCACCGTGCAGGCCACATCTACTCGGCGATCGGTCCGGTTTCGGCGAGCGACAAGACGAAGAAAGTGCCGTACCTCGGAGACTGGGACATGCTGCGCTCGCAGACCTTCCTCGGCGAGATGAAGAAGGACAGCCTGTTGTTTGGCTCGCCGCGCATGAAGGTGGCCCGCGAGGCGATGCGCAAGCACGTCGACGTGATGGAGACGGCCAAGGCGTGCGCCGAGACGATGCTTACCTGGGTGGCTCGCTACGAGATGTGGTCGCGCCAGGTAGACGAGCACTACGAGTACAAGCTGTTCGACCCCAAGCTGTCAGCGAAAGAGAACGCCAAGCGTATTGCGGGGTACACAAGCCTCCAGCGCAGCCTGCATGCGTGGCAATCGGAAGCCGTCGAGCATGTGCTGCGCTGCTACGGCGTCGGCAAAGACGAGGTTTCAATCCTCCTGCAGCAGATGGTGGTCGCGGCGCAGAAGGGCTTGCTCGGCGAGCAAGTTACGAACATGATGCTCGCCAACCTGGGCGGAGGCGTGATCGACGGCAAAGCGATGGGCGGCGGCGTGGGCGAGCAACCCGAGCAGGACGACCCGTACAGCAACAAGACGCTGAAGCTCATCATGGGGTCGTTCCTGGAGAAGGCCGCGGTGTACAGGATGCCGCATCCCGAAGTGCACATCGACGGCGTGCCCGACGAGGAGGAGCAGGAGTCGCCGCGCGAGCACATCAAGAAGTCGGTGCGCGATATGCTACCTGACTGCGGACGAAAGAGAATTCAGTGAGGAAAGCGCTCGCTAGTTCGTCAGTCGCGCCTGCTGAGAAACTGCAATGGACACCCAGGGAAACTGGCGCAAGTAGCGGGCAGCTGGTCAGCTAGGCCGACATGGAGCGCGAAGCTGGGCCACACTTGCGATATAACCGCTTCAAAATCAATAGGTTGAGGGTAAATGCGTTTCCGATGCGAAACGCGCCCAAATCGCCCCGTAGCGCAAACGTGAGCCGTTTTACGGCGTCATCAGACGCGAAATTAACCGGTTTCGGGCTGGAATGGGCATTCTGCTGCAAAACTGGTGCACTTTCGCAATGCAGAGCACCGGAGTCGTCTTGCCTCAATAGCTTGCGGTCCTTTTCAAGAGAAGTCATCTCGTAACCCAACCCGAATGGGACGGTCATCCGGACTACTTACGACTTGGCGATATTACGACAGTAATCCCGTTGATCAGGCAGAAACCTCACCTATTCCGCTATGGCATGATCTCCCAAACGACGCCGGCACCATGCGCTCCTCCCGCGGAAGCGGTGCCATACAGGTTGCCGTTCGTGTCAAGAGTCACCCTGCCTAGCAGGTATGCACCGTCGCTGCCACCGGTGAAGTCGTGAAGCGACGTGTAGCTCCAGCCGCCAGTGGAGCGTGTCAGCTTGCAAACGTTCCCCCCTCCATAAGCCCCGTCATACTCGGTCGTGCAATACAGGTTGCCCGACGCGTCCATAGTCAGGCTGGCAACAGACCCGCCGCTGCCAGAGAAGCTATAAAGCGTAGTAAGGGTCCATCCGCCACTGGAGGGCGATAGCTGATACACTGTGCCTCCGCCGTTAGCGCCTCCGCTGTATGTGGTGCCATAAAGATTGCCGGATTGATCAAAGATCAATCCGCCGATAGGATTGGCTCCATCACTTCCATTCTGAAAGCTATAAAGAACATTCTCTGTCCAGCCCGATGCTGAGGGCGTCAATTCGAAGACCACACCCCAGGCAGAGGTTCCTCCCCAATCAGTGGTCCCGTAAAGGTTACCGGCTGCGTCGAAGATGACGCCGCCATCTGGACCAGCTCCACCGGTGCCTCCGGGGAAGCTGTAGAGGATGCTCTCCTTCCAGGTGCCATTCGAGGGGGTCAGCTTAAAGACCGTACCGGCGTAGGCGGCGCCTCCGCCAGATGTGGTGCCATAAAAATTACCGGCCTGATCGAAGACCAGATTGGTATACAATGGCGCCGCCCCGTCCAACTCGCTGTCGGTAAAGCGATGGAGTACGGTTTCCGTGCCCGGGCAGAACGCAGCCGGGCAAGCTGCCGCCGGAGGTCTTACGTTGAAGACTGTGCCGCAGCCGGCATCGCCGCAGCCGAAGCCGACACCCCCGCCGCCCTGGTACGTCGTACCGTAAAGACTGCCATCCGGACCGATCACTACTGGGCCTAATGGAACTGCCCCATCGTCGCCTCCGGCGAACTTGTACAGGGGAGCGAAGATCCAGTTGCCGTTCTTCTGCGTGAGCTTGTAAACCGTACCGTGTCCGGCCCCACCACAGCCCAGTCCGTTCCATAGAGGTTGCCCTCGAGATCCATGGTTGGTCCAGCATACGGACGGGCCCCGTCAGCACCGCCGGTGAAGGCGTGAATTACGGTAAACGTCTGAGCTTGGGCGGTCTGGGTCACGCTCGCCATCAGCCCGAAAGCGACTGCAGTGGCGAGCGCAACCATCGCGATGCACCAGGTACGGGAGAGTGAATTCTGAACATGCTGTTTGCTGTGCATTGGCTTGCCCTCCTCGCCATGTGGCTCGACTGAAATTGACCATAGGGATGGACGCACTCGGATGCTGGGAGAAGGAAGGCCGGAACTCTTACCGGCCGCACGGGAGCGACTTAAGTGGATGAAGAAATATTCTTCCAGCATCCACTAAGATTTCACGCCTGCGGGCTGCGGTTTGTCAGTGACCGCTGCCGCTCTGGGGCGTGATGCCGGGAAAACCTTAGGAGAGCATCTCAAAGTCAATTATTCGGGTAGTGGTTTCGTGGAGAAAAGACGCCTTCTCAGCCGATTAGCGGCGACTTGCGAAATTGCGCCTTGGGTTAAGAATTAGGTGTCGATATCAGGCCATGTCGTAAGTAATCCCGACGCGGAATCCCCTTCCCGGATTGCTTGCGAGATGCAGTAGCTTCGGGTCCGCGACAGTAAGCACCACAACCGGGTGGAGATTCAGCAAGTTGCGTGGGCGTAGGCCTACCTGCGCTACGAACGCGCCATATCGCCCCGTGTCGCGAACGTGGGGCATTCTGTGCTGGCACTCAGACCTCGGGTTGTCGGGATGAGGGGCGGAGTTCTGGCGTTCGCGGAATGCTCCTGAAACGATCTGCTCGTCCAAGTCGGTTTCCGAACCGCGACGAATGCGGCTTCTGCCGGCGCGAATTGGACGCACGCGGTCCAGTTGCATGGCAACGCGCGCGGGCGTATACCGTGGGTGAAAGCCATTCTTATCGGAGGCACATGCCATGATGAAGTTTGCCGTGATCGCTTTCATGACGCTTATTTTTGCTGTGCCGGCATTCAGCAAGGCCCACAAAGACAGCTATCCCCAGCCTTGCAGCGAGCTGTGGACCGCGGTCAAAGACACCCTCAGCAATCCGGACAATTACACGGTCGAAGGGACCCCCGACGACGCAAAAATGACGGCTTCCTACAACGTGAAGCACGCGGTGCACGCCAGTATTACGGGAGCGGTGATGCAGCGCACCAATCAAATCACCTTGATATCGAAGGGCACTGGCTGCGAGATGCAAGTGGTGTCGAGCTTCAGCGGCCTTGCGCACGACGACGCGGGCGACTTCAAGAAGCGGGTGGAAGAATCGCTGGCCAAGGGGAACACGAAGCCAGTCGACGCCGCGAAACCGGGCGACGCGACCAAGTGATTTTGGTGGCGTCTGTTGAGCCCAGGCCGAAACGAAGAGCGGACTTAAGCCAAAATTTGCGCTACGACGCTCAAAAACAAGGGGTTATGGGGGTAAATGCCTACCCGGGGCCACGGGCGCGACGTAGCGCCACGTAGCGCGAACGTGAGCCGTTTCACGCGCTAGAGCAGTTCCTTAGAAGCTATATCCGAAAGTGAGGGGAGGCAGTAGGCTGCAGATGGCGATCTCCGCAAGCCCAGCCATGCCACGACCATATTCGGATGATTTGCGCTGCAAGCTTCTGCAGGTCTATGAGCG
>DATCCF010000376.1:0-7928 GCA_036511435.1 Terriglobales bacterium
GCCGGAATCCATCTGCCGTCGTGCTTGATCTGTTTGAGGAGGATGACGCGGGCCTGTCTTGGCATCTGGCGATCCTTGAAACGGGGCCGTTGGCCGGTTCCCGTCTGAACCGCCTATAGAATCGCCTATAAGGCCGCTAAACGCAAGATAATTATGGTATACCGTGACAGGGCAGCGTTCTAACCAACTGAACTACGACCCCGCGTCTAGTTGCAACGCGATACCGCAAACCCAAGTAGAATAAGGGTATTGCAGCTTTTGCATACAGCGCACGCTCCGCCTTTGCTGCCTGCGCAGTGGCGATCATTCCTGGCAAAACCGCCCATAAACCGCCAGTAAATTACTGTACGCTCCTGCGAGAATTATCTTAACACAGCTTCGGATGAGTTGGCTGGTCGATGCTCTTGCCCCGTTCGTCGAGAAAGAGGTTGTGGTTTCCCGACCACGTAACCAACCAGACGCCATCGATGCCGTTCCTGTTCCTCGTTTGGTTCGAGCTTGTTGACGACGCCCTGATAATCGTCCTGGTTGAGGTAAATAGATTGGTCGAACCAGTTGACCACGCCAGCGAAAATCTTAACGGTGCGCCGCATCTGCGCAGCGGTCACCTCCAGCTGCGATGCCACCTTCGAGATATTGTCGAATATCTTTTGGTAGAGCTGATTTTCCATGAATTGGTCGGGCCTGCCGGAGCTTTTTTGTGATCGTGGCTCAGGTCATCGCGCTTCCACTGGCTTAGTCACGCGATTGCGTGTGGTTCGTCACATACAAGAGGTAGGTCGGGCTGTTGGAATGAGTCCACTCCCAGACCTGGTAGCGGAGGTGCTTTTACGACTCCCCACAAGGTCTTGTTTGTTTGCGCCAACAGTCGAGCAAGTCGTCAGGCCAATTTTCTCCTCAAGGCTGTCTCCTATTTATCCCCGAATTTGCCCGTTTGCTGCCGTAGATTCGAGCCCGTCCAGGCATTGCAGTCGTGCTCATCTCCATCCGCTTCCGAAGACAGCGCGCTAGTAGGCGTTGACATGCGACATTTCCGGGCTACAGGTGCCTGGATCTGCTCCTGACGCGGTGCTTTCGGTAGATCTCACTGATGCTTTTCGCCGCCGTTGCCGATTGCTTGGTTTGTGGACATGAACGAATAGTTACTAACATCCAACTAGAGCTCGGGCATGTTGAATTGCGGCGCGAACGGATGCGCAACCGGAATCGATGCGATGCGCCGGTCATGGACAAGAAACCGATGAAGTCGATCTCCGAACCTGTAGCTCCCGGCGAGGGCAGGTTTCTCGTCTGTGTCCCCATCGTTCATACGCAAGCCGACATGGGCGCATTGAATGAGCCCATACAACGTTTGAAAGTGAAGAAGCTGGGAAAAAGGACCTGGGAGCGCAACCTTGAGCTTGTCAAAAACTTCTGGACGCAGATCGAACAGACTACGGAGGACCTGGCACTACCCTACGAACGAGTTCGTCTCTATCAGGATGGACTACCGGTTTGCGGACACGAACTGGAAATCGTCGCCGACCTGGCAAAGGCGGGGAGCCGAAACTATCAACTGCTGCTGAAATTGAAGGCGAAGGGCGCAATTCTCATGGGCACGGAGTCTCCGGAACTTCTGGTTGAAGAATATCAACTGGTTAAGCAAGTCTTCGCGGAAGAAATGTCTCCGAGCTCCAGCCGGCGAGCGTCCCAGGAGAAAGAGAAAAGCTTGCAGGGTTCCTTGCTCAAGCGCCGCGACCAATTCATCGGCCGGCGAATCAGCCAGACACTCCTTCCCGGCGAAACCGGCGTGCTCTTTGTCGGGATGCTCCACTCCGTCGAGCCCTGGCTCGACAAAGACATCCAAGTGCTTCACCCAGTTCGCCGGCCCTTGCAGGGAGGAGACAGACCCTCGTGACCGTCGCAGGCAACAAGATCCTCATCGTCGACCAGCAGGAAGGAATTTGTGCGTTGCTTTCGGAGTACTTGCAACGTGAGGGAATGATTCCGGTCGTGGCCCATACCGGGGCAGCCGCCCTGGAAAAGATCCGCACCGAGGCGCCCGACTTGTTGATCGTGGATTGGAAACTGCCGGACATGGACGGCATGCAGACCATGCAGGCCGCCAAAGCTCTGGACGAAGATCTCCCCATTATTCTGGCGACGGGCTACCCCAATATTCGGGAGGCGGTCGCCGCCATGCGGGCTGGGGCCCACGATTACCTGGAGAAACCCCTCAAGCACCATGAAGTACTGCGCGTGGTTTTCCGCGCCTTGAATGAGCGCAAGCTCAAATGTAAGCTGCGAGCCCTGTCCTGCCAGGTGGAAGACGCAGCTGCACTCCGGGAGTCCATGGGGCCTAGCAGCGGCATCACGCGCTTGATCTCGGAGGTGAAACGGGTCGCCAAGACCAATTTTACCGTTCTGATTCTAGGGGAAACGGGAGCGGGAAAGGACTTGGTGGCTCGCGCCATCCACGGACTGAGCTTCAGGTCCCAGGGACCGTTCATGGCGGTGGATTGCGGAGCTATTCCGGAAACCCTGATCGAAGGCGAATTGTTTGGATACGAAAAAGGGGCGTTTACCGGGGCGGATCGACAGAAGATCGGGAAATTCGAAACCGCCCTCGGCGGAACCTTCTTTCTGGATGAAGTGTCAAACATGCCCCTGGGGTCGCAGGCCAAGCTCTTGCGCGTGTTGCAGGACAAGATCATCCACCGCATTGGAGGCACCCGGCCCATCGATGTGGATGTTCGGGTCCTGGCTGCCAGCAATCAAGATCTGAAGAAGTTGACCGAAGGAGAAGAGGGCTCACTCCGGCGTGACGTTTACTTCCGCTTGAACGAATTCGCAATCCAGGTCCCACCTCTGCGAGAGCGCCGGGAAGACATCTTGTACTTGGCCAAGCGGTTCTTGGACCTCACGAATCTCGAGTTGCAAAAAGAGGTGCGAAGTTTTACCCAACCGGCGGTGGACCTCTTGCTTGCGTACCATTGGCCGGGAAACGTCCGCCAGCTTCGTTCCACCATCCGCAGAGCGGTTCTTCTGGCGGACAACGTCATTGAGGAGCAGCACCTGGCCATCGAGGGCATCCGCCCCGCGGTGCTGGCCGACTTGGATGGCGCTCCCAGCGTCCCCATTCCAGAGCATCGCAACTGTTCGTTGAAAGAAATCGTACAGCACAACACGGCGATGGTGGAGCGCGGCATCCTGGCCCGGGTGCTGCGCGAAACCGGGGGCAATAAAGCGGAAGCGGCCCGTCTGCTTCACATCGATTACAAAACGATTCAGCTGAAAATCAAGGGCTACGGCCTACAGATAGATAGAGCCACGAGAGGAGGCTTCTAGTGGAAAGAGGAAAAGAAAGAAACCGTGAGTATGGAATTGAAGGCGGCCTGGGAGGAATCCTGAAAGGCTTGGGAGATTTAGTAGAGAAACTTGGCGACTTGGAACAACAGAGAGAGATTTCCAAAACGGGCTCGATCAACGGTCCGGGAGAAAAACTCCGAGGCATCTACGGATTTACCGTCAAGGTCGGATTGGGAGACCAGGGACCTCGCATTGAACCCTTTGGAAACATTCGCCGCGACGCCACTTCCGGCCGGACCGAGGTCCAGGAGGTCCGCGAACCCATGGTCGACGTCTTTGAGGAAGAGGACCATCTTCTCGTTTTGGCGGAATTACCCGGCATCGGAAAAGACGATATCAAGGTTGACCTGAAAGACGATGTCCTAACGATTACCGCCGAGCGAGGCGAGAAAAAGTACCGCAAAGAAGTTCTGCTGCCCTGCTGTGTGCCGAAAAGCAAAATGCAGGTCAACTGCAACAACGGAGTTCTGGAAATTAAGTGCCCTAAATAGCCATAATTCAGGTCCCTGGAGCCGTCATGACAACCGATACCAAGGCGCTAAAGCTCAAAGTCAGTGAAGCGCTCAGTAAGGACGTGGGCCGGGCCTATGCTCGCATGGGCCCTGAGGACTTGGCCCGGCTAGGCGTCGAGGTGGGCGACATCGTGGAGGTGGCCGGCAAGACAAAAGCGGTCTGCAAGGCGATGCCGGCTTACAAAGAAATGCGTGGCCAGTCGCAGATTCAACTGGATGGACTCACGCGGGAGAACGCCGGGGTCGGACTCGACGAAGTGGTCCAGATACGCCGGGTCAGTTGCCCCAGCGCCGAGCGGGTCGTGCTGGTCCCCACCAACGTTGTCCCTTCCGAGCGCGATATGGATTACATCGGCAGCCGCCTTGACGGCCTGCCGGTAGCGGCGGAGAACCGCATTCGAGCAGTCCTGTTCGGATCGCGTTGGGCCGATTTCAAAGTAGAAAGCACGGTACCGAAAGGTCCGGTGTTAATTAACCCAACCACCCAGCTTCTGATCTCCAAGGCTAAGTCGCCAGAAGCTACGGAGCGAGCTGTCTCCTATGAAGACATTGGCGGACTGAAGCCCCATCTGCTCCGAATACGGGAAATGATTGAGCTTCCGCTGCGCTACCCGGAAGTTTTCGAGCGGCTGGGAATCGATGCGCCGAAAGGGGTGCTTCTTTATGGCCCCCCAGGTTGCGGCAAGACGCTCATCGCCCGGGCCATCGCTCACGAGACGCAGGCGAATTTCTTTTCGGTCAGCGGCCCCGAAGTCATTCATAAGTTTTACGGGGAAAGCGAAGCCCATCTGCGCAAAATCTTCGAAGAAGCCGGCCGCAAGGCGCCGAGCATCATCTTCCTCGACGAACTGGATGCGATTGCACCTCGCCGCGATCAGGTCGTAGGCGAAGTGGAGAAGCGGGTGGTCGCCCAGTTATTGGCCCTGATGGACGGTCTTTCCAAACGCAACAAGGTCATTGTCATTGGGGCAACCAACCTTCCGCAAGTGCTCGATCCCGCCTTGCGCCGGCCGGGACGCTTTGACCGGGAAATTTCCATTCCGATTCCCGACCGCCATGGCCGCCTGGAGATCCTGGAGATTCACAGCCGTGGAATGCCGCTGGCGGAAGAAGTCGATCTAGCGCACTTGGCGAATATCACCCACGGTTTCGTGGGGGCGGACCTGGAGGCCCTATGCCGGGAATCCGCGATGATTTGTCTGCGCCGCATCATGCCTGACGTGGACTTTGCCCTGGCGCATATCCCCTACGACGAACTCGCTAAGCTCGAGGTCAAGATGGATGACTTCCTCTCGGCCCTGCAAATGATCGAACCTTCGGCGATGCGCGAGGTGTTTGTCGAAGTTCCCAACGTCGGGTGGGAGGATGTAGGAGGTTTGGCCGAGACCAAAGCCCGCTTGGTAGAAGCGGTCGAGTGGCCTCTGCAATATCCCGACCTGTTCACTCAGGCCGGCATCCGTCCCCCCAAAGGCATCTTGCTGTCGGGCCCTCCCGGCTGCGGGAAAACCCTGCTTGCCAAAGCTATTGCCAGCGAAACCAACGTCAACTTCATTTCGATCAAGGGGCCGGAACTGCTTTCCAAGTACGTGGGCGAATCCGAGAAGGCGGTGCGCGACATCTTTCGCAAGGCCAGGCAGGCGGCGCCATGCATCATTTTCTTCGACGAAATCGATGCCCTGGTGCCCAGCCGAAGCGCTGGCACCTCGGACTCGCACACCTCGGAGCGTGTCCTGAGCCAGTTTCTCACCGAACTGGACGGAGTGGAGGAATTGCGGGGAGTGTTGGTGCTGGGTGCAACCAATCGCCTGGATATGCTTGACCCCGCCATCATTAGGCCGGGGCGATTTGACGAGATCGTGGAAATCCCGCTTCCCGATGAAGCCAGTCGTGCGGACATCTTCCGGATTCAGCTTCGCAACAAACCTCTAGCTGGAGAAGTAAGCGTCCAAGATCTGGCGGCGCGAACCGACGGATACAGCGGCGCTGACATTACTGCGCTGTGTCATCAGGCTGCCCTGCGGGCGATCCGGCGGGCGGTCCACGCTGGCGAGGAGCCAGCGGACGGCAACATCAAGGTGAGCATTGAGGCCGCCGACCTGGAAGCGGCAATACAGACAACCATGAGTCGATAAGCTTTCGAATGGGTTCGGATTCGATGGAAAACGGCGAGACAGCGCTCTACCTGTTTTGCTTTGCCCGCTCCGACGCGGTTCGCGAGGTTCGCAGTACGGCTGTGGACGGCCACAGCCGGCTTGTCGTCCTTCGTCCTTCTCCCGATTTGTGCGCTGTCGTCAGTGAAGTCGCACGGGAGGATTTCTGTGGACCGGCGGAAGAGCTCCACCTGCAGCAACTGGACTGGGTGGCGCCGCGCGCCGTGCGTCACGAGGCAGTGATGGAAGAAGTAATGGCATACTCCCCAATTCTGCCGTTGCCTTTCGGCACGCTTTTTTCGTCGGCAGAAACCCTGGCCGAGTTTGTAGATCGACATCGCGAGACGATTGCTCTGTTTCTGCGGCGAGTGGCAGATCGCAGGGAGTGGTCGGTAAAGGGCTGGTTCGACCGCAAGCAAGCGCAACGGGCCCTTACGTCAACCCGCCTGGCAGAACAACAAAAACAGCTCGGCGCATTGCCTCCCGGGACGCGCCACTTCGCGGAACAGCGCATCGGCCGAGACATCGCCAGAGAGTTGAGTATCTGGCTGGACGAAACCTGTCGCACAGTCGCGAGCGACCTCACTAGCTATGCTTCGGATTCTCGCGAATGCGCGGTAGGGCCGCGCGCGCATTTAGAAAGCGGAATCGACGAGGTGCTGAATTGGGCTTTTCTGCTGCCCGACTCGGCGATCGCCCCGTTTCGCGAGCAGGTGACCCAGGCAAACCTGCACTACCAGGCGCAGGGATTGTCACTCCAACTCTCCGGCCCCTGGCCGCCGTTTCGTTTTGTCCCTGCCTTGTCCTCGACCGACACCCCATGAAGTACCTGCTCTACTGCGTCTTTGGCAGCGTTCCGCAGCCGGAACTCGGCGCCCCCGCCGGCGTCGAGGGGAAGCCGGTGCTGGTAGTCGGCCATGGGGGCTTGGGCGCCGCCATTTCTGAACTTGGGGAATCAGACTCGTTTCCCGATGTGGCGGCCATCCTCGCCTATGAGAGTGTGGTGGAATCCTTTTTCAGCCGACAAACCATTATTCCCATGCGATACGGGTGCACGGTTCGAGACAGATCGGAACTCGCCGCTGTCTTGGACGAGCATCGTAAGGAATACGATGCGCTGCTCGCCAGGCTCGACGGGTTAGTTGAGATGGGCCTACAGGTTCCGGTCGATGACTGCGAAGTTGACGCAACCGTCCCACCATCACGCTTTCACGATGCAGGCCGGTCGGGTGCTTCTTATCTATCGGCCAAGAAGATGTATTACAACAGCGCCGATCAAGTGGTCGAACGGCGAGACCAATTGGTGAAGACTCTTTGCTTACCGCTGTCCGGTCTGTTCGTGCAACGCAAGGTGGAATTGCCTTCCCGGGGAGCGATTCTGCTGTCTGTCTACTTCCTCGTACCTCGCACTTCGATCGAGGCCTTTCGTGTGGCGAGCCAGCAATGTCTTAAGGACGGACTAACAAAACCGCTGGTGAGCGGACCTTGGCCGCCGTACAACTTTGCCGTTTCGTCAAACATTAGATGAATCTCATAAACAAGGGGAATATATGGCTCACTGTAAGGGCACGCGCTCCATGGAATGAACTCCTCAGTTGCCGATTAAGAGGAGGCACTCTCATCGCAATCGCATGGTTGTATTGTTTTTTGATTCACCCCGATCTTGCTCATAAAGAATGGCAATCGCTCTGCTTCGTTACAAGTACCGCTCTGAAGAACTGGGGAATCCAATCGCATGTGTCGTAGAGGGCCAGTGACGTGCTCTTTCTCTTGCTAGGAAGGCTAGAGCAGTTCCTTAGAAGCTATATCCGAAAGTGAGGGGAGGCAGTAGGCTGCAGATGGCGATCTCCGCAAGCCCAGCCATGCCACGACCATATTCGGATGATTTGCGCTGCAAGCTTCTGCAGGTCTATGAGCG
>DATCCF010000377.1:0-3610 GCA_036511435.1 Terriglobales bacterium
CGCCCTTATCGAGAAAGCTGTCCCTTTTTTTCGTATACGAAGCTCTGTCTGGTTCATCTAATTGAACAAGTGCGCGGCCCACTCGGGCAACCGTTAGGGGCGCCCAGACCAGTACTGACAATGCCGGAGCGACTCGAGAACTCATGAAGATAACTTGGAATTCATCTGCACCCCTGCTGTTTGTCCTTCTGTTTTCAACTTCCCCTGCGTGCGCTCAAGGCGGCAAGAGTGCGCAATCGGCGGCTCCGCCGCAAGGGCCGTTCACCGACTACCGTTACGAAAAACCTGGCACGATCCATAAGATCACCGCGAAGGACCTGCCTGCGCCCTACGCAACGAAATCCGCGTCGAGCTGGGCTCGCATTGTGGACCGCCCAAAGAATGCGTGGCCGCAGGCGCCGGCGGGCTTCAAAGTCGATTTGTTTGCCACTGGCCTCGATGAGCCGCGCAAGATCATCGCCGCGCCCAACGGCGATATCTTTCTCGCCCAAACTCACAAGGGTGAGATCACGATTTTCCGCGGCATCACCGCCGATGGAAAGCCGGGACAGACAGCGACCTTCGCGAGGGGGCTCGACGAGCCATACGGCATCGCCTTTTATCCTCCAGGACCGAACCCGGAATATGTTTATGTTGGCGACACCGGCGCCGTGCTGCGCTTCCCTTATCACAGCGGCGACCTGAAGGCGGCGGGAAAGCCGGAGCACGTCGCCGACCTGCCCAGCGGCGGCGGACACTCGACTCGCAACATCGTTTTCTCGCCAGACGGCAAGCAGATGTTCGTCGCTGTCGGCTCTGCCTCAAATGTCGATGACCCCGACACGCATCCTGCGGAGAAAAACCGCGCCGATATTTTGGTCATGGATCCCAATGGTTCCAACCAGCGCGTGTATGCCTATGGCATGCGCAACGCGGGCGGGGGGCTGGCAATCGATCCCAAAACCGGCGAGCTGTGGTGTTCGGTGAACGAGCGTGACGGCCTGGGCGACAATCTCGTGCCCGACTACATTACCCACGTGCAGGCTGGCGGTTTTTATGGGTGGCCGTACTACTATACCGGCGGCAACCCGGACCCCCGTTTGAAGGGCAAGCATCCCGAACTGAAGGACAAAACGATTGTGCCCGATGTGTTGCTGCAGCCTCACAATGCGTCACTCGAGATGACGTTCTACGAGGGTAAGCAATTTTCCGCGGAATACCAGGGCGACATCTTCGCTGCGCAGCATGGCTCGTGGAACAAGAGCGTGCGCGTGGGATACGAAGTCATCCGCGTGCCACGGCATCAGACCGGAAAGGCGAGCGGCGAATACGAGGACTTCCTCACCGGCTTCGTGCTTTCCAATGGGCAAGTTTGGGGACGTCCAGTCGGGGTGACGGTGGCTCCGGACGGATCGTTGCTGGTAACTGACGATGGGTCGAATTCGATCTGGCGAGTGCGCTATGCCGGGAAATAGGGGAATCTTACTCGTTGCGACTCAGGTTTTTCGGAGAATATAATGAGGCACCATGGGTACGATTGACGATACCCGCAAGCTGCTGCAGGACCTGGTGACGCCGGACCTGAAAGCCCTGAGTGTGCGCGTCGAGGCGCTGGAGAAAAGAGTCGATTCGGGTTTCGCTGACCTTAAGCAGGCGATCGGCGACGTGGACGTCCGGGCTGAGCGCCGGCACACGTCGGGCTTCGCTGACCTTAAGCAGGCGATCGGCGACGTGGACGTTCGGGCTGAGCGCCGGCACACGTCCTTGCTCGTAGCCCTGCATCTGGAAGAGCGGGTGAAGCGGCTGGAGGAACGCGCCGCCCCCACGAACAACGAACCTAGAACAGCCCCCGCCAGCCGAAACGGCGAACCACGAGCAAAAGATATCCGCCTGCATCCCTGGAGGTCCGTAGCTTAGGTTTTCTCGCGGATTGCCTCTCCGCCCTCCGGGCCGTAGAAGAATACCCATGTCGCGAAATCGTCGGTGAACTCCACGAAGCGATGTGGCTCGCCGGCGGCCACGAACAACACGTCGCCCGGTCCGAACGAAAACTCTTCGGCCCCACGTTGAAAGCGTCCCGTGCCCGACGCGATCACGTAGATCTCGTCGCGGCTGTGCGGATGCTGTTTATCGGTGCCGCGCGGCGCGTACAGCTTCACTGTTAGCGTACCGTGCCGAAACAACTCTACGGAGCGCTCGCCGTTAGGGCCGGGTAGTTGGTCCAGGCCGCTTAGCGCCTTCAGGTAACCCGGAACGATTTTCCCCTCGATCTTCATCGTGAAGCCGGCGCCGAACTCAGTTCGGCCTTTGCTTTTGGTTTCCAGACGCCTACGATCACTCCCATCAAAATGCAGCCGAGCAGCGGGTAGGCGGCGGAGATCATAATGAAGGACACCGTGCGAATTTCAAAGACCATTTCGGTGATCATAGCAATTGCGGCCGCCAAGCCCACTAGGATGCCGATGCTGATCCCGCGTAACAGACTGTGCGTTAGGTAGCCAGTTAAGATCCGGGCGATGACGTAGGCGATCAAGAGGCTGCAGACTAGTGAGACGATATAGGGCCAGAAGTCCGGATGGGCCATGTACGCCTGCAATTCCTCCGGCGGGATGCGCGTGCCCGCCTGCCACGGCGCTCGGAAGGCCGTGAACCACACCGCCCCAAGTATCCAGTCCACAATGCCTGCCAACACCACGGCACCCCAATTCAATCGCATCGCTTCGCCCCTCCTGAGTGTGCGCGGAGACAATATCCTGTTCTGGGGGTTTGACGCAACTGGAGGATTGTGATTTGTAGACGCTCCAAAACAATGTCCGATCAGAACGCGCAAGCTTTCCACTCGGCATCACCGTCTGGAAGATATTCGCGGCAGCCTTCTGCCGGAAACGGCTGCCGAAACTTGGCCGGCGTGACGACTAAGCTACGGCGGGCCCGACGCGTATCGCGCGAGTGGTGCCAAGTAGCATCCTGTAATACAGCGTTCCTTGACACTGCGTCCTGCATTCTCTACGGTACTTACGCCGATGCAATGTCAGCGATAACTCATGCCAAAGCGTGTCAAATTCGCCCTGCTGGTTGTGCTGCTGTTAGCTTGGTGTTCCTTCGCAGGGGCAGAGAAGATCGCGGATATTCGTCCACAGGGCTACGTCACCGATCTCGCGCACGTCGTTGATCCCGCGACCAAGGCCAAGCTGGAGACGCTGTGCGCCGAGGTCGAGCAAAAGACAGCCGCTCAAATTGCGGTGGTGACCGTAAACTCCCTCGATGGCCGCAGCAAGGAAGACTACGCGGCCGATCTGTTTAAGCAGCTCGGTGTCGGATCGAAGAAGGAGAACCGTGGCGTTCTGCTTTTAATTGCGCCTAAGGAGCGCCAGTACAAGATTGAGGTTGGCTACGGGTTAGAGCCGGTGATCAACGATGCTCGCGCAGGGGACATCGGGCGGGAGATGGTGCCCGATCTACGCAACGGAGACTACAGCGCTGCTGTACTCCTGGGTACGACGCGTGTGGCCCAACTGATAGCAGCGGACAAGGGTGTGCAGTTGAATGGCGTGCCGGCCTCCCAGCCGAGCGCGCCCGCAGGGGAAACGTCGTGGTGGATCCCGCTGCTGATCATCGTGATCATTTTCGT
>DATCCF010000378.1:0-13600 GCA_036511435.1 Terriglobales bacterium
CGCTCATAGACCTGCAGAAGCTTGCAGCGCAAATCATCCGAATATGGTCGTGGCATGGCTGGGCTTGCGGAGATCGCCATCTGCAGCCTACTGCCTCCCCTCACTTTCGGATATAGCTTCTAAGGAACTGCTCTAAAGCCCGGTTTTTCTAAAACGCTATTAACGCGGACCCTGAAGGTCCGCACTACCAGGTCAGGTCTACGCTAACTCTGAAACAGCTTTAGCCGACGACAGGGCGCCCAAAAGTCGGTAAAGCAGATCCCTCGCCGGCTGAAGCCCGCTCGTGATGACAAAAACAAAGAGCTTTACGGCGTACCTGAAGGTCCGCTCCACCCAAGCGACAGGAACCCTCAAAACTGCTCTATCCCCTGACGTCCGTACCAGCGACAGCCACATAGCTGAAAATCGCCACATTCCTTGACTTGGCCCGGCGAAGCTCATCGGCGAGAGTTGACGACTGCGGAGATTGTTCGCACCTCTCTGCCCGCCATCTGCCGCTAACTGCGGCAAACCGCCACAGCCCCTTTCGAACGCTCGTCCGAACTGTTGCGAAATCCATCACGTCGACGGGTGACCCCCATCACAGCGCCCCCCTAAGTCTATGCTCCACACTGAAGTAGTACTCATTGAGTTCTCATGGGTGCTGGGTCTGACAAGAAGTAGGTCTCTTGGGCAGCAGTAATCGCTCGAAGGCCGAACAGGATCCAGCTTTCATAAATCTTTAATCGGAGAAGTGATGAAGAAGGTCATCTTAGCTGTTCTACTTACCGCTTTCGCGCTGTTCCTGATTCTCCCCAGCCTGTCGTGGGCGCAGGAAGACATTTACAAAGCAAAGTGCGCCGGCTGCCATGGTGCGGATGGAAAGGGTACTTCTGCCGGCAAGAAGATGGGAGCTCTGGAGTTTTCGTCCGCTGCCGTGCAGAAGGCTTCGAACGCCGATCTGGCTGATTACATTGAGAATGGCGGGCCGCAGAAGAAGGCTTCGCACGCATTCGCCAGCAAGGGCGTCAGCCCGGCCGATGCTGCCAAGCTGGCTACTTACGTGAAGAGCCTGAAATAGGCTTCATCTTCACGCTGGCTTCCTCTCCAAGCCGGCTCCAGTTCATGAGCCGGTCTGGAGCGGAACATCCCCGAAGTTCCGAAGTCGCCCGACGGCGCCGTCCCTTTGGCGCCGCTTGCACCCGCCGAGGTCCGACTGGGCCGGCGTCCTCCAAGACGCACCGTATTTGCGAGTTTTGGGTGGATGCGCCGCCGGGGCGATCTGGAGACAAAGATGAGTAAGGGAATCCTCTACGATGCGACCCTGTGCATCGGCTGCAAGCAGTGCGAACAGGCCTGCGCCACCGAAAACGGCCTGCCGTACGATGACCACATTGCAGCCCAGGAAATCACATCGGCGCACAAGTACACCGCCGTCCTGACCAAGGACGACAAATTCATGCGCAAGTTGTGCATGAACTGTGACGACCCGGCTTGCGCTTCCGTGTGCCCAGTGGGCGCGCTGAAGAAGACCGCGCTCGGGCCCGTCACTTACGACAAGAGCCGTTGCATGGGATGCCGCTACTGCATGGCGGCTTGTCCCTTCGGCGTACCCAAGTACGAATGGGAGAAAGCGGTACCGGGCGTGCGCAAGTGCGTCATGTGCAGCAAGCGCGTAGCTGACGGAAAACAGACGGCTTGCGCGGAAATCTGTCCCACCGGCGCCACCAAGTTCGGCGAGCGCGACCAACTGCTGGAAGAAGCCAAGAAACGCCTCCACGACAATCCGGGCAAGTATCTGCCCCACATCTTCGGCGAAACCGAGGTCGGCGGTACATCTGTGATGCTGCTGTCTTCCATCCCATTCAACGCTTTCGGCTTCCGCACCGACCTGACGGAACGGGCACTCCCGCTCTACACCTACCAGGTGCTGTCGCGCATACCTGACTTCGTTCCCCTGTTCGGCACGATGCTGGGCGGCATTTACTGGATCACCCATCGCCGCGAAGATGTTGCCGAAGCCGAGGCCAAAGAGAAAAAACACAACGGAGGTGGGCGATGACGGTCCCAAGAATCCGCTTCACATTCTGGAAAGCGGTCTTCCTTGCGATCATGGCGGCCGGCATCTACTGCACCTTCCTCCGCTTCTTCCGCGGGCTGGGCGCTTCCACGAATCTGAGCGATCAGTTTCCCTGGGGACTGTGGATCGGCTTCGACGTGATGTGCGGCGTGATGCTGGCCGCGGGTGGTTTCACCGTGACCGCAGCGGTCGAGATCTTCAACATCAAGCGGTTCCATTCCATCGTGAGGCCCACGATTCTGACCGCCTTCCTCGGCTACCTGCTGGTTTGTGCCGCGCTGATGTACGACCTGGGATTGCCCTGGAACATCTGGCATCCGCTGGTCATGCGCAATCCGCACTCGGTGATGTTCGAGGTTGCCTACTGCGTGATGTTGTACACCGCGGTGCTGGCCATGGAGTTCTCGCCGATTGTGTTCGAGCACTTCAACCTGCAGAGACCGTTGCGGATCATCCGGAGCGTCATGGTCGTGTTCGTGATTCTCGGTGTGCTGCTTTCGACATTGCACCAGTCATCGCTCGGCACACTTTATCTCATCATGCCGAACAAGCTGCATCCGTTCTGGTACAGCCCGCTGCTGCCGGTCTTCTTCTTCCTGTCGGCGATTGCAGTTGGATTGGCCATGACCATCTTCGAATCCTCGATGAGTTCGAAGTACTTTGGCCGTGAGCTGGAGCTGCCCATCCTGCGCGACTTGGGACGGGTGTTGGTTGTCGTGCTTGCACTCTACGGCATCCTGAAGTTCGAGGACTTGTACCACCGCGGCGTCCTGAAACTGGTCCTGGTATCGGGATACGAACAGCGCTTCTTCCTGCTGGAAATGTTCCTCTCATTGGTCGCGCCGCTGGGACTTCTGCTGATACCGAAAATTCGAGAAAGCGCGCAAGGCCTGTACCTGGCGGCGGTGCTGACCCTGCTCGGATTTGTAACCAATCGTCTGAACGTGACCATCACCGGAGTCGAAAATGCTGTGGGCGCGCGCTACTCCCCGAAGTGGACGGAAGTGGTGATTACCGCCATGTTCGTCGCCCTAGGGTTCGCCATCTTTGGCTTTGTGGCGAAGTACCTGCCGATCTTCCCCGAAGAAAAGGTCCATATCCTGGCACTCCGCGAGTCGGAAGCTCGATTCGCAGAAGTTGTGGTGCCCGTCCATGCTGGAGACTGACAACTCGAACGGGTTCTCACCCAAAACGACCGAGGAGATCCCAGTCTCATCACGTCCCTTCTGGTTGCAGCGGCTGGGACGCAGCGTAAGCGCCAAGCTGATGGTCTCGATTTTCGTGGTCATGATCATCATCTTCGCCCTGCTGGGATACTTCAGCACGCAACTCCATCGCAAGCATCTGGAAGCCGCGGCGCTGGTCAGCGCCGAGCAGCAGAGCGAAGTTCTGCGCCGCAGCGCTTCGCATTACATGCTGAACAACGATCGCAGTGGCCTGTACGAGATGATGCTGAACATGGCCGACCAGCCCGGGGTGGTACGCGTTCGTATCTTGAACCCGCAAGGCGTGATCAGCTATTCGACGGCCCCGTCCGAAGTCGGCACCATGGTGGATAAGGGCGCCGAAGCCTGTTACGGCTGCCACGTGCAATCGCAGCCGCTCAGCCGCCTGAACCGCTCCGACCGGTTTCGCGTCTATCACGCCGCCAACACCCGCGTGCTGGGAGTGATCACGCCGATCGAGAACCAGCCCGCCTGCGCCAACGCCGCCTGCCATGCTCATCCCGCAACTACGCGGATTCTGGGCGTGCTCGACACCAATCTTTCTCTCGCCAAGGTGGATGAAAGCCTGCACCGGGAGCAGCGAGAGATGCTCGCGGGAACTGCGGCCGCGCTGATCGCGGTCGTCTTCCTCAGCGGTCTGTTCGTGTGGATCGAAGTCCGCAACCCGCTGCGCGAACTAAAAACCGGGACCGAGCGCGTCGCTACTGGCGAACTCGGCTATCAGATTCCCGTCCACTCGCCGGATGAGGTGGGCGAACTGGCGCAATCGTTCAACGAGATGAGCAATCGGTTGCAGGTGGCACAGGCGGAAATCACCGCCTGGGCCCATACCCTGGAAGAGCGTGTCGAGGAGAAAACACGCGAGTTGAAACAGGCCCACCAGCGCATGTTGCACGTTGAAAAGATGGCCACCATCGGCAAGATGGCCGCGGTGGTGGCGCACGAAATCAACAATCCGCTCTCCGGCATTCTCACCTACTCCAAGCTGGTCAAGCGCTGGATTGACAACAACGCTGCAAGTTCACCCAAGAAAGAAGAGATGAAGGGATCTCTCGACCTGGTGGCCAGCGAGAGCAAGCGCTGCGGCGAGCTAGTGAAGAACCTGCTGAGTTTCTCGCGGGTGTCGCCGATGAATCTCGCGTGGTGCGATCTCAATCAGGTCATCGATCGTTGCGTGCGCCTGGTGCAGCACAAGATGGAAATGGCCGGCATCCAGCTCAACCTTGATCTGGCAGCCGATCTGCCCATGGCGCATTGCGATCCGGCCCAGATCGAGCAGGTGGTGCTGGCTATGGTGATCAATGCTATCGACGCCATGCCCCAGGAGGGCAATCTGTGGATCGACACCCATGTCCGGGGGGAGTGGATCGAACTCCTCATTCGTGACGACGGGATGGGGATTCCCGCCGAGCATCTCCCGCATATCTTCGAGCCGTTCTACACCACCAAGGAATCCGGCGGCTCGGGGCTCGGCCTGGCCATCAGCCAGAACATCGTGGAACGCCATGGCGGGGAGATCGAAGTGAACTCCGTCGTGGGACAAGGAACGACTTTCAGAATTGTGCTGCCGGTGGATAGCCAGAATCCCGTCATGGCTGGCGATCGTGACCGCGCAGTAGTGGAAATGAGGTAGAAGAATGACGCAAGGCAAATTGCTGATCGTGGACGATGAGCTGAGTGTGCGTGACTCGCTGGCCAAGTGGTTCAGCGAAGAAGGCTATGAAGTGGCCACCGCCGAAAACGCCAATGAGGCGCTTACCCGCGTAGCCGAGCAGACCTTCGATGTCGCGCTGGTGGACATCAAGATGCGCGGCACCGATGGCATCGAATTGCAGCGGCGGCTGCACGAGATTTATCCCGACATGCTGGTCATCATCATGACCGGTTACGCATCGGTGGAAACGGCGATTACGGCGCTCAAGAACGGCGCCTACGACTATGTCAACAAGCCGCTTGATCCCGACGAACTCGCGCACCTGATCGCCAAGGCCATGTCGCATCGGCGCACCCAGCAGGAGAACACCCGGCTGAAAGAGACGGTCGCCGAAATTGCGCATCCCTCCGACATCATTGGACAGAGCGCCGCGATGAAGCATGTGTTCGATGCCATCGAAACGGTTGCGCCCACCGATGCCACGGTGCTGGTCACGGGCGAGAGTGGCACCGGCAAGGAGCTGGTGGCACGCGCCATTCATGCCGGAAGTCCGCGACGTTTTCATCCGCTGGTGGTTATCCATTGCGGCGCACTTACCGAAACCCTGCTGGAGAGCGAACTCTTCGGCCACGAGAAGGGCGCGTTCACCGGCGCGCAGTATCGCAAGAAAGGCAAGTTCGAAATCGCCGAAGGCGGCACCGTGTTCCTCGACGAGATCGGCGACATCAGCTTAAAGACCCAGACCGACTTGCTGCGCGTGCTGCAGGAGCGCGAGATCGTGCGCGTAGGCGGCAATCAGACCATCCACGTTGATTTCCGCGTAGTCGCCGCCACCAACAAGGACCTGGAACAGTTGATCGAGGAGGGCAAGTTCCGTCCCGACCTGTTCTATCGGCTGAACGTTTTTCATATCGAGATTCCGCCGCTGCGCGAACGCCGCGAGGACATTCCGCTGCTGGTGGACCACTTCACCCGCAAGTTCTCCCGCGAGATGAGCAAGAGAATTACTCGGGTCTCGCCCGCGGCGATGAAGGAATTGCAACAGTACAATTGGCCCGGCAATGTTCGCGAGCTGGAAAACGCGGTCGAACGGGCCATGGTGGTGGCGCAGGAGCCCGAACTGCGCGAGCAGGACTTTGCCCTGAAATCGAGAAACGGCGCTGGCTTGGGAATAGGCGATGCCCGCAGCCTCGACGATGTGGAACGCGCGCACATCCTGCGGGTACTGGAAGAGTGCGGCGGCAATCAAACGCGGGCCGCCGAAGTTCTCGCCATCGATCGCGTCACCTTACACCACAAGCTGAAGAAGTACGGCTGGAACCGGAAAGAGAAAGAGCAGTTAGCGGCGAGCAATTAGCAATTAGCTCTTAGAAACCAGAAGTTCCTTAGTGGGTGCTAAGCTGCGGCGGTGACCCTGATTGCTAAAAGCTAAAGGCTAAAGGCTAAAAGCTAAAAGCTAGTTGCTAAGTGCTTCTTGCTATGAAGAAACTACAACTCCTGCCGGTGGGAATGGTGGACGCTCGGCTGCTCGAATGGTTGCAGCATGAGCTCTACGAGAAGTTTCGTGTGCCCACCGAGGTCCTGGGGCCAGCCATCGATCCCTCGTTTGCGCGGCACGCCGAACGTCAGCAATACCACTCCTCCGAAATTTTGGCCAGGATGCAAAAGTACGTCAACGGCAGCACCTGGCGCCTCGTCGGAATCACCGAATTAGACCTCTACATTCCAATTCTGACTTTCGTTTTTGGGGAAGCCCAACTCGGCGGGGCCGGAGCGGTCGTTTCCTATCATCGCTTGCGGCAGGAATTCTACGGGTTGCAGCCCGATGCGGACGTACTCGCCAATCGGCTATTGATCGAGACCGTGCATGAACTGGGACACACGTTGAGCCTCACCCATTGCCAAGACTATCGCTGTGCCATGGCCCCGGCCCACGCGGTGGAGTGGATCGACATCAAAGACAGCGGTTTCTGCGAGGATTGTCTTTCGCGGGCCCTGCAAGCGGTATAGCGCGCCCCACAACGTCGCGCCCGATCGAGACCGCGTGGCTTATCGCTTCGCCGGTTTTGGCAAGTCACTCCACTTCCAACTGAACAGCTTGCCGCGATGTTCGGCGACCATCGCCGAAATGCCCATCACACCCATAACCAGGAAAATCAGGAAAAAAACGACGGCAATGACAAGGACTGGCATACCACACCTCTGATGCCATTGTGCTTGGGCGTTGAACGTACGTCCGTGATTGCGATCACAGGTGGGTGTGAGCTGTGCGGACAAGAGCGGCATTCGTATGGCTGGTTCGAACTGCCGCAAGTCGGAGCGCGGCGCCGCTTTTCCAGACGCGGGAATTCCCCCGAAAGGGCGGAACCTGACCAGGCGCCAATCAGCCCAAGGCGGCGATTTGCGTGTCGAGGCTGGCCAAAGTTCGGCGCAGCAACTCGGAATAACGCTCGCTGTCGCTCCGCTCCATTTGCTGAAGTACCAGCTTGCGCGAAAGTTCCAGGTCGGCTTTCTTCATCTGGAGTTGCATTTCTTCAGCAGAACAGGAGCGGGTTTCGCTAAGGGAGGGTTCGGAATCGGACTCTTCTATTTGAGCTTCTACAGATTTACTTTCCCAACCACGTGCCATGCTTTAATTATAGCGCCGCGAGCATGATTCCACGCCGAAAAAATAGCGCCTAAGTGATCGCCTCTACGGGGAATTCCCGTCCTCCAGAGGTTTCTCCCACTGCGCGCCTGTCGCTCGATCGTCAGTTCCATCGCGTCGCGATCTGAGTGGGCAGCTTTTGGTTATCGGTTCCAATATGGTCCTTCCTGAATCGGCACGCCGTGACTTGCAAGAGATCGGAGACATGTTGACGCGCCATGTCGGAAAGACGAAGATCGTAGTAACCACTGGTTGGTTACTTGCCAAAGGCACGCTATGCGCATTCTGGTTGTGGAAGACGACGCTCCGCTCGCTAGTTTTCTCCGTAAAGGTCTGGAGGCGGAACACTACGCGGTCGATGTGGCGCCCGATGGCGAACAGGCCCGCCAGATGGCCCTGGAAAGCGAATACGATCTGCTCATCCTCGATCTGAATCTGCCCAAGCTCGACGGTATCGGCGTGCTGAGCGCCGTGCGTCCCAAGAAACCGTCACTTCCGGTGCTGGTGCTCACCGCGCGCAGCCGGGTGGAAGATCGCGTGCAATCGCTCGACACCGGCGCTGACGATTGCCTCATCAAGCCATTTTCCTTCACCGAACTTTCGGCGCGGGTGCGAGCGCTGCTGCGCCGCGGACCGCAGACGGTTGAGACCGTGCTGCGACTTGCGGACCTGGAACTCGATCGCGTGGAACGCAAGGTGGAACGCGGAGGCAAGCGCATCGAGCTTACCTCCAAGGAATTTGCCTTGCTCGAATATCTCATGCGCAATGCGGGCCGCCGCATCACCCGTGCCATGATCGTCGAGCACGTGTGGAACTTGTCGTTCGATACCACCACCAACATCGTCGATGTCTATATCAACTACCTGCGCAAGAAAGTGGACGGCGATTATTCGCCCCATCTCATTCACACGGTCCGCGGTGTGGGATACGAAATGAGCTGCCACGCCGAGGCCCCGATGTGAGCGCGGCTGCCGTAACCTCCGCCGCAGAGTTTGCCCCTCGCCGCGACTTCGTGTCGAACGTGTTTCACGATCTGAGCCAGCCGCTTACCGCCCTGCACTGTTCCCTCGAACTCGCCTTGGCACGCGATCAAACCATCGAGGAATTTCGCGCCAGTGTGGAAGCCGCCCTGCAAAACGCCGAACGTCTGCGCCAGCGCCTGCTACTGCTGCGCGAATTGAGCGAGGCAGAAGACCCTGGAGATACGTCTACGCCACTTCCGCTCGATCGGCTTCTGCAGCAGTTGCGCGAGGAGATGCTTCCCCTGTTCGAATCCGCAGGACGATCCTTTGAGCTGACCTGTGAACCGGTGCAGGTGCCGGCGAATGAAGCCAAGCTGATGCGCGGCTTCTTTTATCTGCTGGAGTTCCTGCTGCGCTGCGCTTCACCAAGCTGCCATCTCCGTCTGCTCGGAAGGCGGAGCGGCAAACAGCAGTTGGAAATCTGCATTGAGGGATGCGGGGCCCGCGCCGATGCTGGCCCGTCCGACGGTTGCCTCGATCCTGATTGGAGCGGTGAGCTGGAAATCGCCCGCCGGACTTTTCGCGCGATTGGCGGTGACCTGATATGGATGGCGTCGGCTGGTCTTCCCGGCGTGTGGATTGTGCGGCTGCCCTGCGTTAGTTGAGCGACGACAGGTTGCGCGATCTCGCTCGACTGGCGTATCTCGTCGCTCCCACATAATTCTTCACTTTCCTAGAAACTTCTAATTCACTCCTAATCCATTTCTAAGGTTGGCGGACTACAACGGTCTTCATGGCGACCGTAGCGCAGCCCTGCGGAAATCTGGCGCGGACGGCGGCGAGGCGCGCGGAGAAATGTCCCCGCTGGTGCCGGTGCAGTCGTCGGGAATGATTCGATAAGGAGAGAACCATGACCACCGCCTCTGCTTACGAGCAAATCAGTGAACCCGCTAAAGAGATGTCAGATCAGATACTGCTGGAGCAACTGCCGCAGGTGAAATACATCGCACGCCGCATCCACGAGCGGCTGCCGCAGCACGTTCCGTTCGACGATCTTCTGCATGCCGGCATCGTGGGCCTGATCGACGCCATGCACAAGTTCAACCCGGACAAGAAGGTGCGCTTCGCCTCCTATGCGAAGTTCCGTATCCGGGGAGCCATTCTGGACAGTCTGCGGGACTTGGATTGGAGTCCGCGCGATCTCCGCCGCAAGGCCCGCCGCCTGGAAACCACCACGCAGAAGTTGCAGACCGAACTGGGCCACTCGGCCACCGAGCCGGAGCTGGCGCAGGCCATGGGTATGACCCTGGAGGAATTCCAGCATCTGCTGGACGAAATTTGCGGCCTCGAGGTGGGCAGCCTGCAGATCGAATCGCTGGACGACGGGCGGCAGACCGATCTCGACGAAACTCTTTCCGGGCCGGCCAACCAGGATCCCCTGTTTCTCTGCATGCAGGGCGAGCGGCGGCAGCACCTGGCGGATGCGATTGCCGAATTGCCGCTACGCGACCAGCAAGTGCTCTCCCTGTATTACCGGGAAGAGCTCACCATGAAAGAAGTGGGAGCCGTTCTGGGCGTGGGAGAGTCGCGCGTCTCGCAGATTCATTCCATGGCGGTGGCGCAGTTGCGGGCCAGCCTGGAGAGTGCGCAGCAAAGTCGCACCGCCGCTCTCGCCGCGTCCGTTCACGCTACCACACCGCAGGGGGGATATGGAAAAGGTGCTAAGCCAGGGTGAGGCCGCTGCTTGGTTTCGGGCTGCGCGTAGCGGATCCAGTACTACAGAAGATTTCGGAAGTTGGGCAGCCGCCAACGCGCCGGGAATGAATCCCTGCGAATTTGCCGCCAGGGTGGAAAGAAGCAAAGGCTGGGAGTGAGCCATGCATGGGCTACGCACGTTGATCGTCGATGATTCTTCGCTGATGCGCAAAATCGCGGTGCGCGCGCTGCGCCAGGCAGGCTTTGCGATCGAAGAGGTGCTGGAGGCGGGGCAATGGTTCCGAGGCGCTCGACGTCCTGCGTCAACAGAAGGTCGATCTGGTGTTGAGCGATATGAACATGCCGGTTATGGATGGTTTGGAGTTTATGCGCCAACTCGGGTCGGTGGAGAACGCGCGCGGCGTGCCGGTCCTCATGATCACCGCCGAAGGCAGCGAGTCGCAGGTAATGGAAGCGATCGCTTGCGGGGCCGCCGGCTACATCCGCAAGCCTTTCACGCCCGCCCAGATGAAACAGCATGTGCTGCCCTTGCTGGCGAAGACGGTATGAGCGGCTGTTCAAGGATGCTCCCTCCGGGTGCACTGCGACTCGCCGCGGCGGTTCACTCTGAAACTTAGTCCTCCTGTTACGATTCCGCCGGATGCGCTGGCCGGTCAGCAATCGGCGGGCGGCAAGAAAAATCCGCAGAAAGATTAAAGTTTTCTTAACCATTGCCGATCACTCAATTGCCGGCAACATAGCACGAGGAATGGGGATGACAATTGACTTAAAGAGACTGCTGAAAAAGTCCCAGAAACGGATCTCTGGCGGGCTGAACGTTGCCCCAACAAGCGCAAAAACTACGCTTGTCGGGGGCCTCGGTTCGCCCGCTCGAGATGACAAAGGCAAAGAGCTTAGCGGCACACCCTTCGACAGGCTCAGGGCAAGTTCTGAAGATGCGTCCGTTCAGGACACCCGATGGGACCTATTTTTCAGCAGCCTGTTAAATCCGACAGCCATACCGGGGCTGGACCGCAGCGCGAGCGCCGTTGCCGGGAGTAAGACCCAGGACACGCCGGAACGGTCATCTGCCGATGTTGAAGATGTGACGCATCTGTTTACCTGGAGCGCTGCGGTTCAAACCTTGAAGGCACAACTGGACAAGGTTCCAGAAATCCGGCAGCAGCGGGTGGATTCGCTGAAACAAGCCATGGCGGAGGGAAGATACCAGATGCATCCGCAACAGATCGCGGCTGCGATGTTGGCCGATGGAGGACTCAATCTCCGCTGAAAGGGTGCTGAAAAGGGACAGAAGGTCTGGCGGAGGAGGGTAGTCACCAATTGGGCGATATCCAGGGAGGTGCCACTTGACTTCGCATAACTCTTCTCTTCCAACCCACATCGATCAGGAGTTGCTGCTGCTGGAGACCTTGAAAGAGTTGCTCACGGTTGCGATGCGTTCGCTGAGCGGCGGCGAGGCCGGAAACCTGGTGGAAGCGAGCCGGCAGATCAGCTCGACGGCAGACGACCTGATGGCACTGGCGAGCCGTTTGGGGCACTTGCCATTGACCCCCGAGGAGCAACAGCAGCGGCGCAAGCTGCTGGCGGAGTTGGGCCAGCAGCGCTCGTTCTGCCGGACCATGTTGCGGCGCTGGCGCCGCCCGATCTTTCTGCGGCAGCAGTTGCTGGCGCTGCACGACGAACCGGAGACCTGTGCCGACTCGATGGAAGTCCGCTGGTCTTGATAAGAGCAGCCGGCATATCGGCAAGGTTGCCGATGAAGTTCGGGCTGCCTACACCCAGTAACCTCAGCACGAGTCGCCCCACGGCAGCGCCGAGGGCCATCTCCTTTCCACCTATGCGGAGTGATACCCTGTTCCCGCAATGACTGCGGATGAGGTCAAACAACTGCTGCAACTGCAGCCGCTGGCAATTGAGGGCGGCTTCTTTCGCGAAACCTATCGCTCGCGCTGGAATGTCTCGGCGGAATATTTGCCCGACGGCATTCGCGGCCCGCGCTCCATCGGCACCGCAATCTACTACATGATTTTGCCGGAAACGTTTTCGGCGCTGCATCGGCTGCCTGGCTCGGAGATCTTTCATTTCTATCTTGGCGATCCTGCGATCATGCTGCAGTTGCTGCCCGACGGGAGCTCGCGGACGATCACACTCGGAAGCGATCTCGCCCGCAGACAGCAGCCGCAAGTCGTGGTTCGCGGGGGTGTATGGCAGGGATGCAAGCTTGCACTCGGCGGGAAGTTCGCGCTCATGGGAACAACCATGTCCCCCGGCTTCGATTACGCGGATTATGAAACTGGCGTCCGCGACGAATTGGTGGCGCAGTATCCCGGCGCGGTGGAGTTGATTCGTCAATACATGCGATAAGGAAAAGCAATCACGGATTGGCGCGGATGAACACGGATTTGTAGTGGGGGCGTGACTTATGAATTGTCATTACGAGCAACGGACCTGCTGGGGCAGGTTGAAACAGGAATGACAAAGGTCAAAATGCATATTGATTCTATTGCGTTTGCGTCTTTGTCATTGGGAGCGCCAGGGGTTGGCGCGAGGAATCTGCTTTTTCTGCAACCGCCCCCAAAGCAGCTCCCTCGCTACGCTCGTGATGACAAGCCAATTCGGACGTCGCTACAGCCCGGCCCGGCTTACTTGCCGTCGGAGGCTTGGATTTTTTCCAGCACGATGGCGTGCGATCCGCCGCGAACGTAGGCCTTGCCCGTGGCAGTCACGCGTCCGCCGGCAAAGGGCAGCAGGCGCTCGTTTTGTCCTGACGAAGGAGTTTTGTCGGAGATCGGCCAATAGATGTTTCCATCGTCGGCCAGGATGACCAGCGGCGATCCCGCCTTCGCGCACTTGAGGGCGCAATCGCGGCTGATGGGCTTGTCCAAACCCTTGGTGATCGCGCAGGCCGAATCCAGCACCCAGCCGTTGATGGAAACCTGCTCGGGCTTGGTGTCCAAGGCCCAGGACAAGCAAACGGTCGACAGAAGTGCCAACAGCAGCGCTGCTGGACGGAATTTCATTGTGATTCACCCCTTTTGATTATTTTTGACCGCTCAAATCCAATTCGGGTAGCGCCTGCGTTCGGGGCGCGGGGGCCGTTGCCAGTATAAAGGTCCTTCGACTCCGCACGAGAAAAGAAGCTCGTGCTTCGCTCCGTCGAAAATCATTCACCACCCTTCGGCTTCGCTATCCAGAGACTAGGGCGTGTTAACACTACTTAGATACCTGAGCGCTTCGACGATAAGAGCAAAGTGGAGGAAGCCGAGAAAGACCAGATCGAGTTTGTCGAAGCGCGAGAAGATGCGACGAAAGCCTTTGAGCCGGCGGAACAGGCG
>DATCCF010000379.1:0-8367 GCA_036511435.1 Terriglobales bacterium
TGCGGTCGCGAAGCTGCGCGGTCACGAAAGTTGACAGCAGCAAGACTGCAAGCAGCGGCGCGGTGGCCCATTTGCCGGATTTGCGGTATAGATAGTGCGATATGGAAATCAAATCGAAAGCTCCCGACTTTACCCTGCCCGCCGAAAACGGTAACCCGGTTTCGCTCGATCAGTTTCGCGGCAAGACCGTGGTCCTGTTCTTCTATCCGCGGGCCAACACGCCCGGCTGAACCATAGAGGCGTCCGGGTTCCGTGACGCATACAGCAAATTGCAGAAGGCCGGACTGGTCGTGATGGGCATCTCCGGCGACACGCCGAAGGCACAGTTAAAGTTTAAAGAAAAATACGGCCTGCCGTATACCTTGCTGGCCGACGATCAGAAAGAGGTCGCCAAGAAGTTCGGCGTCCTGAAGGAAAAGAACATGTACGGCAGGAAGGTGATGGGCATTGCGCGGACGACGTTCCTCATCGGCCCCGACGGCAAGATCGCGCACGTATTCGAAAACGTGAAGCCCGAAGGGCATGCGGAACAGGTGCTGGCCGAGGCGAAGAAGAGGGGATAGGGGTCGGGGCCGGCTGGCCGACAGACGGTAGGGAAGTCGTTGGGATCCCCGATGGATTCATGCGGGTCACTGGCCAGGGTCAGAAGACAACTCTTTGCGTCAGCTCCCATTCAGTTATCAGCTGGTTTGCTCTTTGCAGCTGCACCGGGACCAAGAATCCCATCTGTGCGCTCAGGAGCGTCCGTACCCGGACGAGCATCAGCTTCCGAGCGTGATGTCGCGTGACGGCCTCCAACACGAACATCCCTACGTTCCTTCGCGTGGCTTCCGGCAATGCATCAAGGAAAAGTGACCTCAGAAGCCATGCTGCAACCCGTGCGGCAGATTCGAAGGTTGTTTCTGCAAGCTCCAGAGTTTGAAGTACAGTTCGTACCTTAGGGCTGAGATTGAAGTGTTCTCTTTCTAATGTTAAGTACATCTGCTCTTGGTGAAGGCGCACGTACGTGTAACCGCAGGCGAGCAGTTGTTGCAAGGCGCTCAGCTGTTGAGATTCCGTAATAGCACATTTTTGCTTCAGATATAGGAGCACTGCTTGTGAATTAACGCAAACCGTCTGATGCAAGAGACGACACAGTTCAGCCAATGGTTTGTCATCCAACAAGACTGGCATATCCAACTGCTTCGCCAGTAGAGCGGTATGCACGTTGTGGTTGCCAATTTTGTCGGCCAAGTCGAGATCATCACTTGTCGGGGGATTTTGTAATCCCGCGCATTGACACCGTTTCTCAACAAACTTGACAAGATCATGCAGAAACTTGTTCTGCTTGGCTACGATCTCCGGAGTCACTTCAAACCGAAAGAATTGCTCTCCCTCTTTCCAAACGTGCAAATATCCGTCAACGTTCGCAGCTTGGTGCGAAACCACTCTGTGCAACTCATCAAGAGTGCTTTGTGGCACAACGCACGTGAAATTGTCAGCAAGTTTACTTAAGAGGCCCAACATCGCGAAGGTGAACAGCGCTGTACTGCCCAGAATCAACTTGCCGCCTGCAGCTTTGTCCAAGGCTACACCGCACCCTAGCTCCTCTTCAGGGCTGCCGTACGCCATGTAGACGCGAAGACGATCATCGCTGATCATGCCGAGCCATGTCTCAAACTCGCTCTTTCCAGCAAGCTTCGCCACAAGTGACAGCGCTATCCTTCTCGTTTCGTACAACCGCAAGATCTCCGTTGTTCGCTTATGAGAGTCACTTATACGTGCAAGTACCTGCTGAATGGCTTCGTCCGTATCACCAAACTTGACCCGTTCAAGCAGGTTGCCGTCAGGGAAACGTTCATTGAATCTTTCGAGCACCTCATTGTGAACTGATACATACTTCTCAGACAGCTCAGCTCTTGCGTGTTTGCCAGCTACCAAGCTGTACCAAATAAACATGACGTGCACATTAGGGTCATCTGGAGCGGCAAGGAGGGCAGCGTGGGCCAACTCAACCGCAGTTATATACTTCGATATCGCTAGGTATGCCTCGGCCGCGGCTAGCAAGTCCGCCGCGGTAGAGATTTTCTTGCGAATCCCAACTAATAGTTCTCCGGCTGCTTCTCGCTCTCCTCTGCGATATTTCGAAATGGCGAGGCGTGTGACATGTTTGACCTGATTCCCGTAATTATCAGCGAGGTACTCATATAGCTGGATGGCAAGGTCAAGATCGCAAAGATATTCGGCGCACGCGGCTCCCACTTCGGCTAGCGGTTCGGAAAGAGGCTTCCGATCGCTCAACAGCTTGGTGAGTATCGCCGTGACCTGACCATATTCTCCGCTCCCGTAAAGAGCGAACGCGAATAGGACTAGGACGGGTGTGGGCTCATCCGTTGGCACAATCGGACGCAACATGTCGACTGCACGCGCGAACTTCTGCTGGGCATACAGGGACAGGCCATAGAGAAAACGTGCTCGCGATGCTATTGTTGAGTCTCCCGCCGACACTGCGTGCGAATATGCATCATTCGCGAGCTCAACATCCCCAGTGGCATCGTAGTATTGTGCAAGGCTTAGTGATAGCTCAGGCGACGTTCCAAAGCCGGCCTTCAGTTGCGTAAGGACTAATTTAGCCTCGGTGAACTGTCTATCAGCACTTAGCGCCTCTGCCACCCGCACATGCCATTTTAAGTTGTCTTTATCGACGGGGGTCTCCGCTCGCTGCTTTGCGAATATGATCGCATCTTTGGCGCGTCCCGAAGCAAGTAACGCATTGAACATGACGGTCTCTGTCCCGAGATGCCGTTCAGTTTGGGGCGACTTGCTTAGGGCTTCCACGGCCTCATTTGCTTTTCCAGTTAGCAGCAGACAAATGCCTGCATTTCGCCACACTGCAGGATCCGGGTCGATAGACTCAATAATAGGTTTGAATTCCGCAAGTGCATCTTGAAACTCTCCAAGTGCCATTTTAAGTATGCCCACGTTCAGCTGAATATCACTGGCAAGAGATGACCTGCCGCCTTCTGTCGCGAGTCTTCTCGCCTCTTTTAAGGCGGCAAGAGCAGCGCGAAGCCTCGCCTTCTCGGTGCTTTCGGCAAGACTAGGCGGTACTGGGCTTTCGTTTCGCGACTGAAGGATCGGTACGTAGATGCATTCGGCACGCTTGACCCAGTATTCAGGGCTGTCCGGCTTCAACTTCACAGCATCGGCGAGCAGCGGCTCTGCCTCAACATAGTCCCCCGTTAGCAGGAGAGCCACACCCAGCAACTCTTTCCTATCAGCGGGCGATAAAGCTTCCGGAAGCTTGCGGGCGACCACCACAGCTTCGGCCTCTCTTCCGACGCCAATCATTGCGGAAATCTTGGCTTGCCAGAACTCGACGGCGCTGTCCATTTCCGGGCCCAGTTCCTCCAACAGTCGCAGCGCTTCTTGAGGATTATTGTTGATTAAGCTAACGATCGCGAGATTGAGCCTCGTCGCCGGCAGAGCCTCGGCTTCGTGTGCTCGCACTAAAGCGTCGCACGCTGTGGCCACCTCCCCTATCTGCATCAAAGCTTTCGCATAATTCGTCAGTGTCTTTGCCAACAGTTGACGATGATCGCCGGGGGTCTGTGCGATTTCTTCTGCCAGTGCATCAAAAAGGGCTTTAGCGTCGGCGGGTTTGCCGCTGTCCAAAGCGCTTAGCCCGTGGTCAAACTTCTTTTTCAAACTTGCTGAAATATCGCCACTCGGAAGGGCGCAGGATATTCCCGCAACCATCGTCTGCACCTTGCGAACCTCCGCCATCATTTCCTGGTGGTCAGCCTCTAACCGGTTCGCTACATGGAGGCCCGAGACGGTAGGCAAAGTCAGGAACTCGTCGCGCAAAATCAACAAGAAACTGGCGATAACGTCTGAAGCCGGCGCCAAACTCGATTCGCCCAAATAAAAACCAGCTTGATCAACCATCGCCTTTGCGAGGAGCTGAATTGGCACTTCTCCGATCGTTGTTAATCCCTCAACGTACTGACGCACAGTTTCAGAAATTTGTGGGTTTCGGAGCCACTGACGCAAAGTCGTATCAAGATCGTTGAGCATCGGATACTGCTCGGAGGTCGTCTTGATCGCTTCTTCGACCGGCTGAACTTTCGTGTCGGTCGCCCACTGGTACAGTAGCTCCCCGACCTTCTTGGCTGCTGCCAGCCCGATCTTTTGCGTGAAGGCTATAGCTGTTGGGTCCATCAGTATCCCTCAGTGATTTCATTCCGTGCAAAAAAGCGAGTGGGGAAAGTGAATAGCGAAAAGCGGAGAGGCGGGTGGCCCGGCCAAACACACTCCAGTCGCGAAATATGCCGCCAACATGGGGTGCCCCGTTCTAGCCCGGTTTTGGCTAGGGCGGGGCAGTCAAGAGTGTTGTACTCCCCCGTCCGTTTGGAGATTCGATCTTTGCCACACTCTCTGCGCCAGTGAGGTGGTGGCGAAAACCGCTCCACCGCCAATCTCCCGGCTTTTCCATAAGCCAGCGCTTTACGCGGATGTGACGGCCCCCGCCCTAGCCAAAGTCGGGCTAGAACGGGCCACCCACCATGCGAAGTCCACATTCAAGGTTGTGGAATTTCGAGTTGCTTGCAGATGGCTCGGATGGTTCCCTCTTTGATTTCCCGGTGACGAGGAACGCTGGCTATCTTCCTGCGGTGAGGGTTGATCCAAACGGTGTGCGCGCCGCCCTCACGGTACAGAACACAGGAGTGTCGGCGCAGGTGGCGCTCCAGGTCGGCGAGCTTCATTCCTAAGCCAGCTCGAAGGTTTCGCGGAGGGCTCCTGGCGAAAGACTCTTCTCCGCAAGCTCCCGCTGGCAGTCCAACACCAACTGGAGCGCGTCGCGAAGGTTTACCTTCGCTTCTTCGAGAGTCTCTCCCTGCGAAATGGCTGCGGGAATCTCTTCCACGAAGCAGGTGTATCCACCCTCTTTGGCTGGTTCAAACACTGCCGTCAGTTTCACGATTTGAGGTTATCACAACGGTGCAGAACCAATTGCGCACTGCCCGTGAACCAAAATCCGCCGGATAATTGCCTGGGGCACCCGCCGGACGTGACGGCCCCGCCCTAGCCAAAACCGGGATAGAACGGGCCACCCAAATGATTTTGTGACGAGTACTCTGGCTACTGCGCTTTGGGTGGGTCCTCCCCACAACCGAACCGCAGATCCCTCCACTCAGTCGCCGCGGCGACCTCGGTCAGGATGACAGTTCGATTTCGTTTCTTGCAAAAAGGCGAGTGGGAAGAAGCGAATGGCGAGTAGCGAATAGCGAGCAGCGAAAAGCGGCCCCTACAGCTTCTGCATGCGCTGCACGTCGCGCACGCCGGGGATTTTGCGCACGCCGGTGACGATGCGCTCCAGGTGCTTGAGGTCGGCGATGTCGGCCACCAGGTCAACCGTGGCGTGGTCATCGGCGGTCTTGGCTTCGATGTTGCGGATGTTGGTGTTCGCGTCGCTGATGAAGGTCGCTATCTGTTTCAGCATGCCATCTTATGAGGGAAAATGTGTCGGAAAGGGCTTCAAGTTGGAGCCAAGCCGGTATATACTTCCGCGCACGGGAACGCCAACAAGCGAACTCGGACTTTAGGCTACATCAGTATCTGCTGAAATGGTGTCGCCATGTTTGCTCCGCCGGTCGCAAAGGCAAAGACGAAGGTATCTGCAAGTTCGAACGACAAAACAGCGCACGAACGCTCGACGTTTGTTGCGCAACGATTTAGTGGCGGTGCGGTCGAGCAGATGCTCTTCCTGCAGCGGACCGTAGGCGATCAGGCAACACTACGGCTGCTGTCGCAGCGGGCGGGTCGTCCAGGAGGCAGCCAGCCCAGCGACCTGTCCATCCAAGAGACCGAACGGATGCACGTTTCAGGCCGAGCGGCAACGCCGGGTCTGGGATGGGATTTCAGCAAGATCCCGCTGTTTTCGCCTGAGCAGGCGAGGCCATCTCAAGCGAAATCGCCGCTCACCATATCCCCGCTGCCAGGCATCATACAGCCGAAGCTCATTGTCGGAGAGGTCAACGATCCGCTTGAGCACGAGGCCGACCGCGTTGCCGAGCGGGTGATGCGCATGCCGGAACCGAACCCTGCTGCAAACCCAGTACTATCTGGCGCTGTTCCCGGAGTGCAGCGCGCTTGCGCCTGCGGTGGCGAGTGCGACGAGTGTCAGAAGAAACAACAGGGCGATGAACATGCAAAGGTGCAACTGAAGACGGCAGGACCGGGCGGTGCCACGCTGACGGAAGTCCCAGCCATCGTCCAGGACGTTTTGATCTCACCGGGACAACCGCTGGATGCGGCGACGCGCGCCTTTTTCGAGCCACGGTTTGGGCATGATTTTTCAAAGATACGGGTGCACACGGATGCAAGGGCGGCGGAGTCGGCAAGAGCGGTTAATGCGCGCGCCTATACCGTCGGCCATCAGATCGTATTCGGGTCGGGGCAGTACGGGCTCACAGCTGGCGAGCGCGCAAGACTAATGGCTCACGAGTTGACGCATGTGATGCAGCAGGGAGCGTCGTCGAAAGTGGCAGCCCGAGGAGACCGCGTCGAGGACGAAACAAACCGGGCCGGCGATGGGCTGGTCAACTCGAACATTGCACCACCGTCCATCGCGCACTCCTTTTCCCCTTTGCCGTCCACTATGGCGCTCCAGCGACAGCCGCAGACGTCCACAGTCCAGGTAGGCAAGACCCAAAAACAGCTTACCCAAGGAACAGGCGGCAGCGGCGCGATCGTCTACGAATACACTGCCGTGGCGAGCAAAGAGCCCCCAGACCACGACGACCTCAGGAAGCCCGGTAAGTCGTTTGACATTACCCTTCCGCTTCTGGTCTACCCTCCGGCAGTCCTCAATCCGCCAAAGGTCAATATTTTCGTCTTCTTTCACGGGATGCGTGCCACGTATGAAGAGGGGACGAAGACGCAAAAGAGTCAGGGTTCGGAGCCGATCGCTCTCTGGTCACACCTGAAAGAAGCAGTTGCCGGTACCGATCGGCTGGGGATTGCGCCCCAAGCCCCGGCGACGTGGGCAATTGATAAAACGGGGAAGCACTGGATGGCGTCGAACACGCAGTGGAACGAAGCGCTCGGCAAGGTTGGCTTTGACGGGTTGATCAACATCGCTCTGAGCAGACTCACCACCGATCTAGGGCTCTCGACCCCTCTCGTGCCTGGTGAGATCCACGTGGCGGGCCACAGCGCCGGCGGTAAGGGGATCATCGAGGCGACCAGTCTCGCTGGCGGCGGCAAGACTTTTGGCGACCAGATCCAGGACGTGACTCTTCAGGACGCCGGCTACGGATTCAGCCACTGGGACCACTTGATGGATTGGTTCCTCGAGGGCACTCCGGGGAAGACGGTGCGGGTGCTGGTTTCCCAGGAGGAGGGCGGAACTTTGGACAGCCCGGGCAACACGCGCAACATCCTGAAAAGTTGGTTCAACGTCAGCAAGATCAATAAAACCATCGAGGCGAAGAAAAAGACCGACACACTGGAGGTCGTGGAGGTTACCGTGCCGAAACCGGAGGACCAGAAGCCCAGGCAGGGCGGCTTCGTCCTCGAGTCACAACTGCAAGTGAACAACAAGAAAATCGCAGTTACCCAAGGGACTCTGGTGGTTTTCTTCGCCCCTGGCGGTAAACATTACCCTACTGTTACTGCTTCGATGGGAGCCGCCGCCGCGGCCGGGCCGAAGATTACCGCAGACTTCCTCGGTGAGGCCAAGCCGGGAAAGTACCGGGTCATCAGTAACCAGGATAGTCCGGCCCCGGTATTCAAGGACAAGGATCTGAGCAAGCAGATCAATCTTCTGAAGCGGGATACGGTGGTCGACGTCATAGCACTGGAGCTGAAAAAGCCGACGAGCCGGAAGGACAAAGCGACGCAACCCTACATCGCAAACGTTAAGACCGCCGACGGGGTGAAGGGCTGGATGCTCCTGGCCAATTTGGCCGGGAAATGAAGGCTCAACCGAAGGGGACGGTCCTTCTTCAGAGGGTCGAACCAAGGCGGGTTCTATAAAAGTGGACGTTAAGAGAAAACACTTGCCCTGGGCGAGGGGCCCGGCCAAACACACTCCAATCGCGAAATAGCCTTCAATATGGGATGAATACGATCTCTCTGCGCATTGGGTGGCCACCCGCCGAACCGCAGATCCCTCCACTCGGTCGGGAGGACAGATCGAGTTCATTTCTTGCAAAAAGGCGCGTGGGAAGAAGCGAATGGCGAACTAGAGCATTTCTAATTTAAGTGTATACAGTTTATGCGATACTTGTCCTGCGGTTTTAGGGGAGGCTTAGATGCAATCCTATTCGCAGGATTTGCGTGAGCGCGTATTGCGAGCGCTCGGTCGCGGGGAGGCTGCGACGG
>DATCCF010000380.1:0-5029 GCA_036511435.1 Terriglobales bacterium
AGAGCAGTTTAAGAATTACTGTAGTCGAGCGAGCACGGGTAGAGCGGCGCTTCAGCGCCGCGTTCCCGCTGATCCTTCACCTCCGAGCCGGCTTCAGCCGGCGGCACCTAGACTACACAAATAACTAAACCGCTCTAGCGATTCTTCTTCGCGGCCTTCACTGCCAAAATCAAGCTTAAAGGGCTTCGTCATGTTGGATTTGCTCGCGCCCTGAAGGGGAAAGTTGCCTCTACAACCGTTGCCGCAGTTTTGTTTGGGGTCACCGCAGTTCTGCCGGCCGCCGCAAAAGTGTTCGAGCGCGGCGGCGGCGGCACGCAAACGGGGTATATAGTGTGGGGCTGTGAAAGCTAAAACGGAAATTCCGGTTAAGAGAGGTAGCTTCTGTGCGTATCCTGTCAAGAGTTGGCATTTTTCTAACACCCGCATTCGTTCTTTTCTGCGGGTGTGGTCACAACGGCGTCACGGCACCTTCGGCGCAACTGATTCCGAACCTGAATCAGCAGATTACGCCCTTGGCGCCCTACGATTCCACCTTCGAGCCGCTGGTGCCTGGCGCGGCCATTCTGCCCGCCTATCCCGACTGGCAGGTGGGGCAGGCAGTCAGCAGCGTGGTGAGCCCGGATGGCAATACACTGCTGATTCTCACCAGCGGGTTCAACCGCATCTACCAACCGCTGGGCACGCGAGACGGCGGCTATATCAACGGCGATAACACTGCCTATGACTATCCGAGCTCGAAAGAGTATGTGTTCATCTACGACATCTCGCAGGGCACGCCTGTCCAGAAGCAGGTTGTGACCATTCCCAACTCCTACAACGGGATTGTGTTCGATCCAACGATAGATACAACTCCAACCGACACAAACTTCGGCAAGAGCACGGCATTTTATGTGTCCAGCGGCAGCGGCGACTATCCATTTGAAAACCTCAGCGGCGGTTCAAATCCTCCCCAAAGTGCAACCAACATTAGCTACTCCGGCAAGGACAATGTGCATGTCTTCACTTTGAGTTCCGATGGAACTACATGGTCGGAGCAACAGGAGCTTGTCATGAGCCACGGCGCCGGCCTGGGGCTCGACGTGCTCTACGCACCAAATGGCACGGCAAATGGCGCGATTTTCGAGCAGCCTTGCGCAGCCGGCGTGGCCATTTCGAGCGATGGCCAGACCCTGGCTGTTGCCAATTACGACAATGACTCGATCTCGGTTTTCACCGGAGGCTTGGGCAACTGGACCAGAGTAATGCCGGACATCGACCTGCGCCCCGGCAACGGAACCCCCACGACGATGGGTACACCGGGCGGCGAATACCCATTTTGGGTGCAGATTCAAGGTACGGGAGAGAATGCGACGGCGTATGTGTCGAGCATTCGCGACCGCGAGATCGATGTGGTGAGCCTGGGCTCGACGATGAAAGCCACGGGTCGGATACCGGTCCGGGGCGAACCGATCAAGATGACGATGAACAAGGCCCAGACGCGCCTGTATGTCGCCGAGGATTTGTCGGATACGATTGACGACATCGACATATCGAGCACCAGCGCGAAGAACGGGACGGCTCCGATACTGGAAACCATCAAGGTCGCCGCGACCCCGGCTTTAACGGCTTCTTACCCGCTGGTGAAGCAGTATACGGGTGCGAACACCAACAGCGTGACGCTCTCGCCGGATGAGTCGCAACTCTATGTGACGAATGGCAATTTGAATGCTGTCGCGGTGGTGCAATTGACCGGAGCGGATAAGGGCGACCAGGTTGTCGGTCTGATTCCAACCGGCTGGTACCCGAATTCTGTGAGCTTCGGCCCCACGGTCAACAGCCCCAATGGCAATTGGGTGTACGTGGTCAATGGGAAGTCGCCAACAGGCCCAAATCCTGCCATGTGCTATAGCGCCGCCCCGCCAGCAGTACGCAATAACTGTGTTTCATCGCAGGAGTACAACCCCCAGCAGGTCAAAGCCGGCTTTCAGAGCTTTCCGCAGCCCACCGGGGCGCAACTGTCCACGTTGACCGCGCAGGTCGCCATCAACGGCCACTTCTCCGCAACTGAGAGCAACAGCGATGCCACGGTCATGGCGGCCGTGAGAAGCGGCATTCAGCACGTGATCTACATCCTCAAGGAGAACCGGGGCTACGACCAGGTTCTGGGAGATCTGGAAGTCGGCAATGGCGACCCTAGTTTGACGGAGTTTGGCCAAGCGATCACGCCAAATCAGCATAAACTGGCGAGATACTTCGTCACACTCGACAACATGATGGCCAGTTCTGAGGTCAGCAACGACGGCTGGCCATGGAGCACGTCGGCTCGCGCCACCGATGTGATAGAACGCCAATACCTGTCGTTCTATGCGGGACGCGGCCTCAGCCTGGATTACGATGGTTTAAACCGCAATGTGAACGTGGCCATTCCCACGGTCGCAGGCCGCATGGCAGCCGATCGCCTCACGCCGGCCGACGGGAATTTGCTGCCGGGGCCTGCCAACACGGCCGCGCCGGATGGACCGGACGATGTGCAGGATAGGGGGCAAGGCTATCTGTGGGACGCAGCGCTGCGAGCGGGCCTCACGGTGCGCGACTATGGATTCTTCGTCGACCCAACCACCTATTTGTGCGCAAAGCCGATTGCCTGCCTATCCCCAAACTTGACCGATCCGTTCTCAACCAAAACCCAGGTGGCCTACTCCCAGAGCGTTTCCCTTACCCCATTCACCGATCCATACTTTCGCGGTTTCGACAACCAGTTCCCAGACTATTACCGTTACCAGGAGTGGCTGCGCGATTTCAACGCCAACTACGCCGCGGGCGGACTGCCGTCTTTGAGCCTGGTCCGCTTTATGCACGACCACACCGGAAGCTTCAACGACCCCGGCGGATTCGGGCTGATCACGCCGGAGTTGCAGCTATCGGATAACGACTATGCGGTCGGACTGCTGGTTCAGACCATCGCCGACAGCAGCGTCTACGCCAACAACACGCTCATCTTTGTCATTGAAGACGATTCGCAGGATTCCGGCGACCACGTCGATTCCCACCGCACCATCGCCTTTGTGGCCGGCGCCTACGTGAAACAGGGCGCGCTGGTCTCAACGCAGTACAACACCATCAACTTCGTGCGCACCATGGAAGACGTTCTGGGTCTGCCGCCGATGAATCTGAACGATGCGTTGGCTCAGCCCATGGCCGACATCTTCAACACCGCGCCGAGCACGTGGAGCTTCACGGCCACCGTCCCGGTGAGTCTCTACCCTCCGAATACGAACCTGCCGCTCACCGCTCCGGTCGGCCTGGTCGTGCCCAAGCCAACACAAACGGAAGAGTACTGGGCGCGGGCCACCAAGGGCATGGACTTCACCTCGGAAGACCGCATGGACTTTGCGGAATACAATCACATTCTCTGGAAGGGGCTGATGGGCAGCAAGCCTTATCCCGCCAAGCCGACCGGAAAAGATCTGCGCCAGAATCGCGAGGAACTGCTGGCGCGTTACAAGCTGTCTCTGAAGCAGAATGCGGCGCAGGCAAAGAAGGCGAGCACAAACTGAAGCGACGTCGCGGTCATGCCGGGGAGGATTCCGATTGTAAGGCGAAACTCCCGTCCGTAACAATCGTCAAGTTCTGCGAGATTCCATCGCGTCTGACAGCGTTAATCTCGTTTTAGATAAAGCGAACATAGAAAACTACGCAGATAAGCTGTGATATGCCCGAGCACTTGCAAACGTGACAACTGATCCCTCTGTGGAAATTGATTCTAAGGGGTATAGATCGCATTCAATATGGCTCATATGCAGAGCTACAGGAAGGACTGGCCAAACTCCTCGCGCAAGAACTGCCTGTGAAACCCGCTCACGACGTTGAGAACCAACTTGATTTGCTACGTGGTCAAGCCTTGAAGTTGATTACCGAATCGGAAGGGCTCACGGTCGCCGATATTGCCAAGTTGCTTGGTATGTCCATCGATATGGCAAAACTTGTAATTTATCCCATGGTTAACGATAAGCTGGAAATGAAGGCTAAGACTCGTGTGCCCAAAACTGGCGAGAGCCATACTAGCTCCGCAGCCTCGATCCAAATGTTTGGGAGTGACGACAAGATAATCTGGTCAGCCCCCTAGCGGAGATGAACGCGCGACGCAGAGCAGGGAAGCTAACCCTTCCGAAAGTTGCTGTTTTCCGAAATAGTCGCGCGGCGATTCGGCTGAAAACTCAGAAATAGTCGCCCGCTGGGAACGAAAGTGGAAATCCCTGATGAGTGGTTAAGTACGGCCATCACCGCGGACTGTGGTATTCAGGATGGAAAGAAGAGCGGCAACCTGGAGCAGTGCCAAGACTCTCAGAACCGGGTCCAATGGGCCCATGACTGCACCAATCCAAGCTGCCGGGGCGTGCAGCTTTTCCGCGAAGACCTCACGGACAAGGAGAAAGGGACCCAACCGGAGATCCGCATGATGGGTCAGGACGCCGGCCAGCGAAGCACCTTGTAGTTGAATCGTGGCGCCTACTATATCGACACCACAGAGAACTGCACCTCGCAGGGAGCGTGTCCGGTTTGTACACCCAATAACCAAGGCACCGACTGCAAGTTCTGCAAACCGGGTACCACCGACTGCTGGGACAATGCTGCGGACAACGATCCCAATCCGTGGCATCCTACGGTATTTCTTGGCGGCCACACATACTATGTGTTCTGCATCTATGCCAAGCCCAGCACCAAACAGACCTACGACATCTATGTTGGGCCGAACCAGGATGGCAAGTTCACCATAACGCCGATCCGGGCGAACCTGCCCAGCAAAGCCTACGAATTTAAGCCGGTGAGTGGCGGTGCGTGGATATCGAGTGCCTATAAGGACAAAACAGGGACCGTCCGGGTTACTGTCGATCTCACCAATGAAAAGACGGCTCTTTAGCAGAATTTGTGGGTAAGTGGGCCGTGGAAAAAGCCGCTTCATGGAAAAGTCCCAGGGCAGGACTTTTCCCCCTCCGCTTGAAAATCCCGCAACAGCTGCGGGATTTTCACTTTTCCCACCGCCCCGGCT
>DATCCF010000381.1:0-6085 GCA_036511435.1 Terriglobales bacterium
CGTCACCTATCTCGACGACACCCACCTGCTGGCATGCGGCCATCCATTGCTACAGTCCGGCAGCGTCGATATGCCGATGACTAAAGCGACGGTGCTGGCCACTCTGCCCTCGGCGGAGAACTCCTTCAAGATCGTCAATACGACCGAGCCAGTTGGCGCGTTCGTGCAAGACCGTCGCGCGGGCATCATGGGACGCTTCGATCGCGAACCGCACATGATTCCCGCAAGCCATGGTGGACGACAAAGTGATGCCGACGTTGCTGGTCAGTGGTCAGTTGCCAGTGGTCAGTTGCCAGTGGTCAGTTGCCAGTTTTTTCGATATTCCACGTCGCCATCCTGAGCCTGCCGCGTCGCATCCCCGGAACCCCGGCTGTGGGCTGATTTCGCTGTAATTCCTTCCCTTGCCAAATCCCTCAGGCGCTAAGGCGCCGCTCCGAAATTGCGGTCGGAAATGCAGGCCTGGAAGATGTGCTCCTCCAGTCTCATACTCAAGCTCGGGTAGAGCGGACCTTCAGAGCGTGTGAGACCCCAGCATGACCGGGCGAAAATCCAACGCCGTAGCCGGGGTCCCCAATTCGCGCCCCGCCGTGGCGGGCGAACTGGGGTGGAAGTAGGCGCGGCTCAGTTTAGCCGAGCACGGAGCCGCAGGCGGAGTGCTGGGTAAGGCGGAAAATCGATCCGAGTCCCGTAGGGACGACAGGGGTTCTCACACGCGCTCTTCAGGCCCGCGTTAAAGGCATCCTCACAGCTCCGGTTTCAGCCGCTGTGGTCGACGACCTCAGCGGCTGAAACCGTTTTCTTCCTGCCTTTGGACGCAGGTCTGAAAGAGACTGTGTCGCAACCTCTGCCGTCCCTACGGGACTCGGTCTCATTTCCCACTTTACCCAGCGCTCAACCACCCCAATCCACGCAAAAGCGGCGTGGTTTGGGGGCCCCGGTACGCGCTGGGCTACGCTCTTTCGCCCCATTCGGGGCTCGTTCTTGTGTGCTCCCTTCCACCGTCGCAGACCGATACGAGGTTGCGACACAATCCCTGAAAGGCCTTCTCTACCCGAGCAAGCCGAATACACCAACCCTGGAACTGTCTTGGGCACACCAAAGTGATTCTTCCCACGCACTGCTCAGCGCGATAGGCAACGCCATGCCGTTTCCTGCTGGAAGAGTTCCGGACACGTACCTGCGCCCAAGCGCGGGGAGGCTGACCGCGTTCGATCAGATGTGCTGCTAAGGCCTTATCCTTCAGCTGCTTGGACGATCATACAAAACTCATCCCCAAATCATCCGCTAACCATTGAAGCGAAATCGGAACGAGCGCATTGTGCCTCACGAGGGCAATAATTAACTTGACTCGCCCATAGAATTCTGCTACATTTTAGCTTGTGAGGGACGCCATGAAAGAACCCGAGAGCCTTCAACAAGCTATCCTCTACTTCGCCGACATGGAGAACTGCATCGCATACCTGTCCGACCGACGCTGGCCCGATGGCAAGGTGATCTGCCCGAACTGCGGCTCCGATGGCGTGAGCACATTCAATCCCAAGCGCAAGACTTGGAAGTGCGCGAAGCATCACCCTAAGCGTGAATTCTCCGTCAAGGTTGGCACTCTGTTTGAGGAATCCCCGATTGGCTTGGACAAGTGGCTCGCCGCTACGTGGATGCTCAGTAACTGCAAGAACGGCATCAGCAGTTACGAGATTGGCCGCGATCTGAAAGTTAGCCAAAAGACTGCATGGTTCATGGCGCATCGCATCAGAATGTCCCTGCAAGATGAATTCTTCGGCAGCAAACTCGCCGGTGAAGTTGAAGTTGACGAAACCTTCATCGGCGGCAAGGCGCGAAACATGCACCTCGACAAACGGCAGCGCCGCATCACTGGTACCGGCGGAAAAGATAAGACTATCGTGTTTGGCGCATTGGAACGTGGCGGCAAGGTTCGTACTATAGTGGTCGCAGATCGGAAGAGAGGCACCTTGCAACCCTGTGTCAAAGAGCACGTCGAAGCTGGTTCTGCTCTCTATTCCGACGCGCTGCAATCCTACGACGGACTGGCTCAGGAATATGCCCACCAAGTGATTGACCATGCCGAGAAGTACGTTGATGGAAAGATTCACACCAACGGACTCGACAACTTCTGGAGCCTGCTGAAGCGCGGCATCTCGGGAACCTACGTGAGTGTTGAACCGTTCCATCTGTTTCGTTACCTTGACGAGCAAATGTTCCGCTTCAATAACCGCTCCACAAAAGACAACCCGTTGACGGACGCTGACCGCTTCGATCTGGCTGTTCGCAACATCGTTGGCAAGCGCATCACGTTTGCCGAATTAACAGGCAAACCCAATTGAGCAAGGACTACCCAGACACGGGCCACTCGGCGGCAAGGCCGAGGCAAGCGGGCTAAGAAGTCGCCCGCTTTTTCTTTGCTCGCTTTCGTTTCCATTGTTTCTCGCGTTTCTCTAATTCTTCGCGAGGAACGGAGAGCATCTTTCGCACGGTCTCGTCGAATCTCTGGAATTCAGAAATTGGTTTGTCGTTATCTTTTGTGTCCATATAAGTAGGTAAAGACTATCATTCCTATTGCAACCAAAAACAGCGTAGCGATGGCGGCGATCTGAAAAACAGCGATGCTCTCCGCATCTTTGTAGAACTTAGACATGGACGAATCAGCTCTCTTAAACCAGCTAAAAACTCTTGAATCAGCCTGGGGATCACTCGACCGTTGGTTGAATTTCTGGGTAGCTCTCGTGGTTATCGGTGTGGCCACGGAGTTGGTCATTATTTGCATCGAATACCGACACGAGCAAAAGGCGTTCAATAGAGGAATAATACGTCCGCCAGATAAGCCTAATGTTTGGCTTTTCGTTTTTGGCATACTTGGGGCTGGACTGGTTGCCATTGGAGTGGCGGGAGAGTTCTGGATACATGTCAAGGCTGGCAAACTCGAAGCCGATATGAGAGAAGCTAACCGCCAACTCGTCGCCCTCGTGGACGAGCGCGCCTCCAAGAACGAACGTGAAGCTGCCAAATTACGAAAGGCAGCGGCTGGACTGGAGAAACAGGCCGAAGACGAGCGAATGGCCCGCGCCGAATTGGAAGATAGGGTGGCATGGAGAAGATTGACGAAAGACCAACAGTCAGTGGTTGCCAGTACACTCTGGATTTTTGCTGGAGAGAGAGCTATCTTTGGGTACGACGCTGGCAATGTTGAGGCTTTGCTGTTCGCGACCGATATAGAGAAGACCCTAGAAGCAGCACGATGGAGGGTATTTTCACCCGCAGGCATGGTGAGATTTAAGGTGGCCGGAAAAATTGGGGTCATTCCTGAACCACTCCCGACCGGCGTAGGAGTCGAAAGCAGCCTAGACTTGCGGAGCATAAACGCTGCCAAGGCATTGGTCAGCGGCTTGCAATCATTAGGATTTGACGCCGCCAACAATGGGGCGACACAAAAGGATGCTCCAGAGGTACTAATATATGTAGATCCTCGCCCCGAAGGGCCGCAGGGAAAAGCAAAACTCCGGCCACAAAAGAACAACAAAACCAAATAAATGAGAATCCCAAAGTAAGTGGGCGAGGCAAGGTAATTAGTACCCTCACGAGGGCGGGAAATTGAGCGGAACTCAAGGACCTGCACTCTCTGGGGAGGTGCTTCCGGAGGGGGAGAGAAATCCCCCTCCGGTTAGCGGTGAGACCCAACCCGAGGCGGCGCACAGCGAGGCGGCGCCGCCCAAGATCGAAGATCGAAGCCAGTGGAGGTCACGATGAAACGCCAAGCAACCATGCAAGCCAGCCAACTGGAAGAGTTCGCCCTCTTCCTCGAGGAGCATCCCGGCTTTTCGCCGGCACTGAAGGGTGAGGACGCACTGGTCTGCGGCTTCCGTGCAGGCGAGTGCTTGCTCACGCTCGCCGAGATGGGAAGGCTCATCGCCACCCAGCCGCACTTCGATGCGCGCGAGGCGGCATTGCTGTTGGCTTCGCCAGGCGCATACGCGCTCCGGGGAATGACCCGGCCGACCGTTCTTGACCAGGGTCCTGACGCGGACGAAACAGAAGCGGCGGCAACTGGTCCAGACGAGTCCCCGGATTCGATCTTCTGATTTTTTGTTTGGGAGGGCGTTGTAGATCTGGCCGAGAAAACGCGCGCACTCCCGGTAAGGGGCAACCAACTGCGGTGAAGTTGCTCCTCAACCTTCGACACCCATCTCCGCCACAACCTATGACCATAAGGAGGCCAATATGAAGACCACGATGCAGAGCCAGTTTTTGAGGTCGTTGATTGCCGTAGCTATTTTGCTGTTGGCCTGAGGGGCTAAAGCCCTCATAGTTATACAGATCTTACGGCACGGCTGAAGCCGTGCCCTGTTACAAACCGATTTTTGAAACACGCTCTAGCTACTGATGTATCTTGCCCGCCGATGATCTTGCCATCAGAATTTTGAAATGACTATAATGACTATTATGACCATAACGATGAAGGAGCACATATGGGTGCGCATGCATGGACGGTGGCCGAGGCTAAAGCCAAGTTTAGCGAAGTAATCGACAAGGCCCAGTCGGAAGGGCCGCAAACCATCACTCGAAACGGCCGGAGGACGGTGGTGGTGGTGGCGGCAGACGAATGGCAGCGGAAAACGAAGCGCAAAGGGAATCTCGCTGAATTCTTTGCCGCCTCTCCGCTGCGCGGTTCGGGAACCGAGGTTAAACGCCTAAGGGGACGCCCGCGCAACGTCGACTTATGAGTTTCCTGCTCGACACCAACGTGATCTCCGAGTGGATGAAGCCGCGGCCCAATCCCGGCGTGGTTGCCTGGCTGTCCGACGTGGACGAAGATCGCACGTTCTTGAGTGTCATCACCCTGACGGAGCTACACTACGGAATCGAACCCCTGGCAGCCGGTAATCGGAGGAAGCGGCTGGAGGAGTGGTTGGGGGACGAACTGCCACTGCGCTTCGAAGGAAGGGTTCTTCCGATTGACCCCAGTGTCGCCGATGCATGTGGAAGGGTTGTGGCGCGCAGTGAAGCCGTGGGGCGTCGCATGGAGGTCATGGACGCGTTCATCGCCGCGACCGCGGAGGTGCATCGGCTGACGGTGGTAACGCGTAATGCGGCCGACTTCCAATCCGTAATCAGGAATGTGTTGAACCCGTGGACCTGAGGCAGCTACTTGCCCGCGACCTTCCGCCCCGACTCCCGGCCCGCCTGTGTTACGCTTTTCTCATTCCTGCCAATCGGCCAATCAGGTCTCAAGATGAAAGTGCTTCGACTGGCGCTCTTCTGCCTGTTGCTCGCGGCAATGGGTTGGGCACAAGGGACGCGCACCTGGGAACAGACTAAGTACGACGAATTCGAGAAAGGCGCCGGCCACGGTGTCGCCATCGGCAGCGCTGGAACGCTCACGCTCGCGCCAGCGTTCAACGCGCTGTACACTACGCCGTCCACTTATCTTTGGGACCTCGCTACCGACGCGCAGGGCGATGCCTATGCCGCGGCGGGGTCGCCGGCGCGCGTCTACAAGCTGACGCCTGACGGGAAGGCCAGCATTATTTTTGCTCCGCAGGAGTTGCAGGTGCAGGCGCTGGTGGTGGATCCGCGCGGCGTCATCTATGCGGCCACATCGCCCGATGGCAAGGTGTACAAGATTGTCCACGGCGGCCCGGCTCCGGGGAAGAGTCCCGAGGGATCGCACACCACGGCGGAAGTGGCCGCAGCCCAGGAAGGCGGAAAGGCGGGAGCAGCGGGCGAGTCTCCGAGGACTTCGGTGGCGGTCGATTCCAGTTACACCGCCAGCGTCTTCTTCGATCCCAAGACAAAATATATTTGGGCGGTGGCGCTCGATCGCCAAGGGCAGATCTATGTCGGCACCGGCGATCGTGGCGAGATCTTTCGCGTGGATGGCAACGGTAACGGCGCGCTGTTCTTCCAGAGCGATGAAGCGCAAATCCGCGCTCTCGATTTCGACAACTCCGGCAACCTGGTCGCCGGGACCGACGGCAGCGGGCTGATCTATCGCATCTCTCCGCAAGGCGAAGCCTTCGTACTGTACAGCGCGCCCAAGAAGGAGATCACCGCTCTTGCCGTGGATTCGCAA
>DATCCF010000382.1:0-21225 GCA_036511435.1 Terriglobales bacterium
GTTTGGAACCGGGGGCCAGCAATCCGAAATAGCGAATCGCGTGTCGGTAGTGGTCCGGCACGTGCTCGGCAAGAGTGGCAACGAACTCCTCGATCGAATACCGAGTTAGCACTCGCCGCTTCTGTTTCAGGTCCTTCCTCCAAAACTGGACTTCTCGATCCGTGATCTCCTCGAAACGATGCTGAGCGATGGGTGGCCGGCGAATATAGCGGCCCGCATATCGTAAGAACTGCCACTTCGACTTGAAGTGGTCGATGTCAATGTTCCACCAACGTTCGTACTGCGTCGTCAGAACCGCCTGAAGCTCTTCAGAACTCCACTCGGACGTGAGCACCTTCGCCTTTACCGCCTCCCTGAGGTAAGTAATGACGGCGTAGCGCCACATATGCATCAGCGCATCTTTCTCGAAGCGCAGTGGCGCAATCCAGCAGCCTTCCGACTCCTGCAGACCGCCGGCAGAGACCAGGATGTGGAGATGCGGATTAAAATTCAGACGGCGGCCGAAGGTGTGCTGCACCACCATAACCAGCACGCGAACACCATATCTGGCTTTCACCCATTGCTGTATCACCGCGGCTCCGAGCGCGGCTAGGTCATGGAGCAGATGGCGGTTCTGCTGAAAGATTGGCCAGAGACGGTCAGGCATCGTAAGCACGATGCCTGAATACGGGATGTCGGGGAGAGCGGCCCATTGCTCCCGTTGCCACAGTTGGGTGGCTCGATGTCCACAACTCGGACAAGCTCTCGACTTGCAGGTGTGGTAAACGAGTTTCTCCTCGGTTTCCGAGGCATAGACTTCCGCGCCCAAAGCAGGGGTCCTGCAATTGATCACCTTTTCGAAGTTCTGGCGGACGGCGGGGCGGGTCACGGCGCGATCCCAGTGACTTCGTGCATCGGCCAAAATCTGCTTTAGCGGTTGTTTGTCGCGCATGTGAGTGGTAACTCCTCTTGTGATCCGAGGGCGCGGACTAGTTCTTCGGTCAGAAAGACAGTTCTTCCTGGTGCCCTTATCACAGCCACGCTGACCGCACCGAGTTTACTGGATTCAATCGCGGACAAGCGCCTGACCAGACGACCCAGATCGGCTACGGTTAGTGAGCTTAGATCGGGTACGGTTGGTGAACTTCTCGACCGATGCCGCGAAACGAGAGTCCGTATGGTCTTCTTGACGCCCCTCTCGCTCTGATAGAGCCTCAATGCCTCCCGCTGTTTTTCTGGTGATGCCTTGCTCCACCGCCATGCCCGATGGATCCGAATCTCTCCCCTGTGTAACGCCTGCAGGAGTTCCGAATGAGCAGTGACCGTCAGTTGCTTGACCTTGCTCACGTTTCCCACTGACACTCCTGCTGCGGCGGCAATCTCGGACCGGACATCTAGCCTTTCAGCTTCTGTCAATTTTGACGAACCTTTGTTCTGCCCACCGGCTCGCTGGTTCGACTGCGCCTTCTCTTTGAGCAAAGGTTCAAGCTCCAGTGCCAGGAGTACCCGGATAAAGTCGTTCAGGCCCTTCGAGCGGCGATGCCTCTGGAGTAGCCAACGAAGAGCGTCCGCCTCGGTCAGCTCATATTCGATACAGGGGAGCGTCACTCGACCTTGTAGTCGGGCTAGCTCCCACCGGGCATACCCGTCGAGAATCGTGCGCTCTCGCGTGATTACGAGCGGCTCTTGAAAGGCGAGGTCACCTCGCTCAGCGAGTGCGGACAATTTGGAGGCTGGAACCGTGAGATGATGCCGAACGTAACTTGGATGCGGGTGAAGCTCGTCCACGCGGTAGGTTACAAACTGGCGATGAACTTCCAGTGGTCGTCCAGCTTCGCTTCGTAGCTGTTCGTCAGATTGCACCCGCGCTGTTTCTCGCGCGACATTTCCTTGGTAAGCCGGAGCGTCACGGTTTTGGCTCATCGCGCACCTCTCACGCGGCTGTCTTGCGAGCCGCTTCCAGCTTCACCACCAGATCGCGAATCTCTGAGTCGGATTTTCCTGAAATGCGGGCAGCGTTCAGCGCCGCCACTTCACTGGCAGGCCAGCCCACGGCGCGACCGCCTAGGCTCACTGGCTTGGGAAATACGCCTTGCGCAATGCGCAGGTAGATGGTGCTTCGCGACAGGCCCGTGCTCGTCTTGATGGCAGGAAGCCTCAGTATGGTATGCGTCATGTTGAACCTCGCTGAGCGAGTTAGGAGCGCTCAAGACATAACGTAGCTGGGCGATTTGGGCGATAAAATGTCCAGATAAGCCCGGCATAGGCGAGGCATTACCTTGAACATCAATATGTTGCGAGTTGCGAAGACAGCCGCGCCGGGGTTGGCGCGATGTAGGTTCAGGCGCGGATAGTGACGGAAAACAGCGGGTTAGCGGGTGTGCGAGCTGGGCGAAAAAATTCCGCCCAACTTTCTCAAGATTTCATGTTCTTTTTGATGGTGCCAGCATTGCGGCCCTTGGCAATGGCCATCTTGGCAATCTGCTGCGAGTACCAAACATCGGACATGTTTGGGCGTCTCTCTTTCAGTCTCCGGTATTCCTTCTGCCAGCTTTCATACATGGCTTGCGTGTCCAGCTTGCGCACTTCGCGCCTGGCGTTGGTTGGCGTGTAGCGGTTGTCTGCCGTGGTCGCGGAGTCCACCAGTTGCCGGATCATGGCCTGATCGAGCAAATATTTGCCATTGCGATAGTCGATAAACTCAGAGAGTGACACCGCGTTGTTCCCGGCAACCAAGGCCAACTCGCCATCGGCATTGAGGCATAGCATCTGGCTGCGCTTCGCGCCCTTGAAGTATAGGAAAAGCAAAATCTCGCATTGGGCAAGCTAGCGCATTATCTGGCGCGTCGAGTACGCATTCTTCCGAGGGACCATTCGGGATCGCGATCTGCCGGACGATACTGCTCGAAGCCGGGAAGTCGAATCGAAATAGCGTCCTGGTGTGGACGAAGGCGAGATAGTGAGAACGTATTTCGCGCGCCCGGAATCTAAGCACCAAGCGAAGGAATATTGGCTGAGTTAGACTACTGTGACGTTTTTGGCGGTATTCGCCCCACCCATCTCATCCTTTCGCCCATTTTGTCCAAGAGTGGATCATATCCGAAGTCGCGCTTGAGAGACTCTGCCCATCGCCTTGGTTTGGGGCGTAACCTCCGCTCCTGTCCCAAAATTGCAAATGTCGCAGAGGACGTTTGCCTGAGCGCGCGGGGAGCAAACAAACCAAACGTCCGAGAAGAGTGCTGATAGCGTTCCCTGATGTGTTGAGCCCACCTGTCTATGAACTCTTCGAGTGAGCACTGCACGACAATGCGGCGACGCAGCTTCTTATCTTTGTACCAAAACTTAACGACTCGCTGCCCGATGTGGGTGATCCGGCGCTGCGCTATGGGCGGACGTCTTACGTAGCGACCGGCGTATCGCAGGAATCGCTCTTTCGACCTGAAGGATTGAATATTGATGCTCCACCAACGGTTTTCCTGCTCCGTGAGTAGCTCTTCCATCCGCTCGACAGGCATTGTCGTATGGAGTCGATCCGCACATAGCGCTGCGCGTAGGAGCGCGACCACAGCCCTCCTCCAAGCCTCCATCAGCAGGTCACGGTCGTAGTAGATGCGAGAGATCCAGGTGCCGGAGCAACCGGACAGTCCCCCTCCAGTAACTATCGTGTGCACATGTGAGTTGAACTCCAGCTTCCCGTTGAAGGTGTGGGGAACGGCAATGACACCTACGCGCAGCCCGTATTTCGCATTCGCCCTTGTCTCTATGACCTTTGCAGCTAAGACAGGGAGCGCCTTGGCCAACCGAGGATTGTCGCGGAAAACAATCCAGAGTACGTCCGGCATCGTGAAGGTGATTCCCTTATAAAGCGTCTCCGGCAGTACGGCCCACCAGCCACGCTGCCAGTGCACCGTGGCACGATACCCGCAGCTTGAACAGGATGGCGATTTGCAAGTGTGATTGAAAATCCGTTCTTCTTGACCCGAAGCATACACCTCTGCTCCCAACTCCGGGGTACGGCATCGCGACGCCTTATTGAATGCGGAACGAACCGCCGGGCGAGTTTCATCCCGGTCCCAATGAGAGCGCGTCCTGGACAGAATCTGCTTGAGTGGATCGCGGTATTTCACTTAGCTCTAGCTCCTTTTGAGAAAGGGGTCCGCCCAACAAATCGCGGCCGACGAGAATCACGGTGCGTTGAAGTCTACTCACCTGCACCACGACCGATCTGGGGTGGCGCGATTCGTGCTGCTGCAAGGCCCCGAGTACGCTGGCCACGTCCGTACTGGTCGTCTCCTCGTTGGGCCGAGCAATACACCGACGAATCACCTTATTGATTTCGCGATCTTCGCTGCGACGGATGAAGCGCTCCAACTGTTCACCCTTAGGGAATGTGCAGAACTGCATCGCGGCGTTAATCGATAGCGTGCCGTTCATCAGCGCAGCAATCAGTCGCGGGTGCGCAGCCTGCAATATCGTCTTGACCTTGCTAACATTACGAGTACCAACTCCGGCAGCGTCAGCAATGTGCTGTCGGACGTCCATGCGCTGAGCTTCCGGCAAATTTGCCGAACCCTTGTATCGGCCGCCGGCTCGCATATTATCGAGGGCTCGCTGCTGAAAATGTGCTTCCAACGTCAGCGCCACGCGAATACGGACAAACGCATTCCAACCTCGCCGGGGCTTGTGGTAACCGAGAATGAACTGTAGTGATTCTTCCTCGCTGATCCCATATTCGATGCAGTGCACTCCAGTCCTGCCCTCCAACACCGCCAACCGCCATCGACCAAATCCAGCGAGAATGATGCCGGTTGTTGTGATGAGAATTGCATCGGGTAGGGACTGATTCTTCACTCGTGCGGCCTCGTTGAGTTCTTCGAGCAAATCGATGAAGTCCAGCTCAACTAGAACTCGGTGCGGCCGCAGGTCCCCCGGAGACCTAACAACCGGGCTGCCCATAGCCGAGATCGTCACGAGGTGCGGCCGCAGTTGGTCGGAAGGTGCGGACGCCCGGTCGCCGTGGTGACTGGCCCAGTCTTTTCTATCGCTCGGCCGGCGGGACGTTGTATTTCCGGGGTGTTTTCTGGCTCGTTGTGCCGAGAGAACCTCAACTGACTGGTGTCCTCACGGTTGTTTCCCTGTGCTCGGTTTTGTGCTCGGAACATACGCAAATACCCACTAATTGCGGTATTTTGCGGTCCGTCTGAAGAGAGGGTTGCGTGTCCTGTGGCGAGAAGCAACTGATGTGAATTTAACAACTTGCGGAAGCATCAAGGAAGATGGTCAGCACACCGTTGAAAGATTCTCAATCTTCAAACCCGGGTTCGATTCCCGGTAGCGCTACCAGCTTAACCATTCCGCTATCAATCACTTGCACCATCCTGTAACACAGTCGCCTAAAACGGATGTGACTAAAAATGTGACTTTCCTACTGCACCAATTGATTCCTTCTGCACCGACTGGTACTTCATCATCAACCCGAGCAGGGCAACTGAGTTAAGCAGAGCAGCGATGGGGTCGAGACCTTCTCCTGCCGCTCATCGCACTTGCGAATGATGTAGGAGACACGAAATATCGCCCAATAAAACAGCAGGATTGCCGTGCTGGTGAGGAACTCCGATTGCAGTTCAAAATCGATTCTGAGCCGCCCGGTAGATTGCGCCTGGCTCTTGACGCTGCACTAGAGGGCAGTCCAATGCCAAAGAGCAAAACTGCAATTGGCGGGAATTTTAAGCATTAGGCCGGGGCGTCTGGTGTCACTGGGAGCTAGTTTCGAGTTGCCGGTGTCTGTAGTGAATACAAGCCAGCGGCGGTATGTTCGAAGACAGTCTGGTTGAGTCGAGCGGGACTTTGAGCAAACGAAATCCGTGGACAGCCGCGTTGTCGTTCACCATGCAGGGACTGCTGGCCGTTGTGTTGGTGCTCTTACCCATCATCTATACGGAAGCGTTGCCCGGGCGTCAGCTGACGAGTATCTTGACGGAACCCGGTCGTTTTCCCGGCTTTGGGTTCCACGATTTGCGATCTACCGTTATTTTTTCGCATCTCAGCGCGCGGATCGTGCATCACTACACCACTATCAGGAGCGGGGCAGCGCGGCGCGGAAAGCGCCTGAGATGCTAAACGCGCACCCGCTACTGGCCGAGAAGGTGGGGTCAACTAATGAGCCTGTTATTTGTAGCCGTCGCAACCCTGCTTGCCTTTGCGGGCCATGAATGCGGTCATTATCTGACCGCGCGATGGCTTGGGGTGCAAACCTACGGGTTTCGGTTCACGCGCAAGGGGGTCGGATTGGCCCGCGAGTTTGGGTCTCCGGTTCAGAATCTTTCAATCACGATTGCCGGCCCGCTGGCAAACTTCGTGCTTATGGGGGCAATTTTCTTTACCCCGTGGCTGGGCTTACTGGCGATCTGGATCACGTTGGTGAATTTCATCGTGGGCGGATTCAATCTGCTACCGATCACCGGCTCAGATGGAATGCGGGCCCTTGCATTGCTTGAGGACAATCGCAGTTGGGCAATGGAAGGTCCACGGGCCGAACAGAAGCTTAGTGCTCTAGGCCGTTTTCCGCCAGACGCATAGTCGTCGGTGGCGATGGTCCCGGCAATCACCTGGCGCCTTTCGTCCGAAGTGTGATTTCCCGAATTCGAGGCTTAAACCGCTCCACAGCTTTCGGCGCAATGATGCGCTTGATCTCCGAATCGTCGGTAAAGCTGAACCCGAGAAGCTTCCACTCCTGTGGTTGCGCACCGGCGCTCTTCGTCTTATTTACCTTGAGTTTGAGCTTTTGCGTGATGAATCGCGTAATGCTTTCCAGCACCGGCTGACCCGCCCGCTGACGGCGCACGTGGATATTGCAAGCATCGGCGTAGCGCAGGTAGCGGTGTCCGCGTCGCTCTACTCTCGATCGAGTTCGTCGACCGCAGCCGAGGGCGTGGCGCACCCCGAAGTTGGATAAAGAATCGGAAAAGGCCGGGCCAACCGCCGACCACAGAACTCGTCGCGTGGAGGAGACGCCAAGCATTATAACAAATGTTATAATGCTGTCATGCAGACCAAGTTACGCAAGATCGGCAACGGATACGGAGTCCTGTTGCCCAAACAAGTCATCGAACGCCTTCGTGTGACCGAGGGTAGTGTCTTGAGTCTCACCGAGACGACTACCGGGATTGAGTTGTCTCCCTTTGACGCCAATTTTTCCGAGCAAGTCGAGGCCTTCCGCCGGATCGAATCGCGGCACCGTAACAGCTATCGAGAACTGGCTAAGTGAAGCGCCTGAGGTGGCTCACCGCAAAAGCGGTGCAGGCCATCCATGAGGAACTGATTGCGCGTTATGGCGGAGTCCCTGGCCTTCGCGCCGCCGGACTACTTGAATCCGCCGTGGCCAGGCCTCAGAACCTGGCTGCCTATGGGAAAAACGTATCGGTGGGTAGTCTGTCGGCCGCGTACGGATGGGGACTGCTGCGGAACCATCCATTCGTCGATGGAAACAAGCGCTCCGCGCTGGCGGCGATGGTGGTTTTTCTTGAGCTGAACGGCTGGGAACTCGGGTGCAGCGAAGCAGAGGAAACGGCAATGGTTCTGAGGGCCGCTGCAGGCGAGATCACGGAACGTGCGTGGAGCGCGTGGGTGCGACGAAAAACAAAGAAGAAACTTTGAGATGGAACCATCTCATCCTGTCGCTGCACGAACAAGCCTGCGGCACCCAGGAGAACAGGTGCGCGGAGCACGAGAAAGCGAAAAGCGAATAGCGCCCGTCGCACTATTCCACCGTAACCGACTTCGCCAAATTGCGCGGTTGATCCACGTCGCAGCCACGGCGAACGGCAATGTGATACGCCAGCAACTGGCAGGGAACCACCTCCAGAATCGGGGCGAGCAGTTCGGGCGCATCGGGAACGTACAGGACGTGGTCGGCGGCTTCGCGAATTTCCTCGTCGCCGTCGGTGGCGATGGCAATCACGGTGCCGGAACGCGCTTTCACTTCCTTCAGGTTCGACAGCGTCTTCTCATAGCGCAACACCGAGCCGGGATCCGTCTTGTCGTGAGTCGCGAGAATCACGACGGGAAGATCCTCGTCAATCAACGCGTTCGGGCCGTGCTTCATCTCGCCCGCGGGATAGCCCTCGGCGTGAATGTAGGAAATTTCCTTCAACTTCAATGCGCCTTCCAGCGCGATCGGGTAGTGAATGCCACGCCCTAGAAACAGGAAGTCGTGGGCGCGATGATATTCCTTGGCAAGATCTTCCGTCTCTTCGTCGCGAGTCAGCAGCGTTTCCAGCTTGCCGGGTATGAGAGTGAGGTCGTTGAGGAGCTGCTTGGAGTGGTCGAGGTCGAGCGTTCCACGCACCTGGGCGAGGTGAACCGCGAACAGGAACAATGCGGTCAGTTGCGCCGTGAAAGCTTTGGTCGAGGCCACGCCAATCTCCGGCCCAGCGTGGGTGTAGATAGTACCGTTGGCTTCGCGCGCGATCATGGAGCCCACTACGTTGCAGATGCCCACCGTCTTCGAGCCTTTGGCGCGCGACTCGCGCATGGCCGCGATGGTGTCGGCGGTTTCGCCTGACTGCGTGATCAAGATGGTCAGATCGCCGGGTCCGGTCAGCGGATCGCGATAGCGAAACTCGCTGGCGTAGTCCACTTCCACCGGAAGCTTGGCCAGTCGCTCAATCATGAATTTGGCCGCCAGCCCGGCGTGCCAACTGGTACCGCAAGCCGCGATATGCACCTTCTCCAGCTTGCGAAAATCTTCGTCGGTGATGTCCATCTCGTCGAGGAACACCTTGCCGGAGTCAAGCGAGACGCGGCCCAGCGTGGTATCGCGCACGGCCCGCGGCTGCTCGTAAATCTCCTTCAGCATGAAGTGCTTGAAGCCGCCCTTCTCCGCCATGATGGGGTCCCAGGTGATGTGCTGCACCTCCCGAGTAATGGGCTGGCCTTCGAAGTCGGTGAGCTGCACGCCCGAGGGCGTGATGACGGCGAGATCGCCATCCGCAAGAAAGAAGAGGTCGCGGGTGTGGTACAGGATGGCCGGCACATCGCTGGCGACGAAGTATTCATCCTTGCCCAAGCCAATGACTGCGGGCGGGCCATTGCGAGCGGCGACGATTTTGTTGGGCTCGTCTGCCGAGATGACGGCAATGGCGAACACTCCGGTCAGCAGCAGCACCGTCTTGCGAACAGCTTCCTCCAGCGGGACCTTGCCATCGGGCGCGGAGACGTTTTTCTCGATGAGGTGCGCGATCACTTCGGTGTCGGTTTCGGTGCGGAATTTGTGGCCTTCGTCGATCAGCTTCTTCTTCAGCGCGACGTAGTTCTCCACAATACCGTTGTGCACGACCACGATCTTGCCGGTGCAGTCGCGGTGGGGATGCGCGTTCTCTTCCGTGGGACGGCCATGCGTGGCCCAGCGGGTATGGCCGATGCCGTAAGTACCGTCGAGCGGCTTCAGGCGGATGACCTCTTCCAGATTGCGCAACTTGCCTTCGGCACGGCGCACCTGCAAGCCTTCACCGTTGCCGGCCACGGCAATGCCGGCCGAGTCATAACCGCGATATTCGAGGCGGCGCAAGCCGTCAATGATGACCGGCACAACCCGCTTCTTTCCGACGTATCCAACAATCCCGCACATAATTCAGCTCCAAACGGCAGTTGCCGGTTGCCAGTGGTCAGTTGCCAGTTTCGCCACCTGGCTTGCGAACGTCATGAATAATCCCCTGAAAACTGCCTGAGCGCAGCCGAGGGCGCCGCGCTGGCCGACACAAATCTTCCTGGTTGACCAAAAAATGAATGCGTGTAGCTAGCCAATCTTAGTAGATTTGATGAGTCAGCGGGAGTTCCTGATGCGGAAGAATTGCTCCACGCACGATATTGGGAATACTCGGTATTGGGAATATTGGTGGCTTACCACCGTGAACTCACACCCAGCCCTGCTGCTGGAAAAATCCCGCCCGATTCAGGACGTCGACCGAGTAGTTGGAGTGCGCCGTGAAGAAATCCACGTCTTGCGATCGTTCAAAGGCCTTACGGACATTTCCTGCCCCGCAATTGTAGGCCGCAATGGCCCCACGAAGCAGCATCAGCCCTTGCAGAGTGGTGTGGCTGGAGAGAAAGACGAAGTTACTGTGCAACACCCGGCAGCCGAATTCGATGTTGGCTTGAGGATCTTTCCAATTATCCGTCTGGGCGAACGGGAAGGCGTCAAAATCAATTTGCATCAAACCCCGTCCGTACCCGCCGCCATCGGGAGGCAGAGGTCCAGGACGAAACGGCTTGGTGTTTTTCCGCGGTGCGAAATCTCCCGTTCCGGTTGGACCGGGGGGCTTCAAGAGCAGTCCCCAACCCGACTCGCGCGAACCGATGCCACAGATTACCGCGGGTTGAAAACCGAACTGCTGAGCGGCGCTTTCGATGAACTGCTTGAAGTTATTGGCGGCTGCGGCTTGTGCCAGCATCGCTGAATCGGTGGAAGAAATGGTGGTTGGAAAAGTTGTGGGAGTTAGCGATGGACTGGCCATCCAAGACCTCCTTGTTGCTGCAACTGACCCTTTTTTGCAGCCTCGTCGAGCCCATTGGGCCACTCATTGTACTGCGGAGTGCCTCTCCCAGTCAGTAGATTCCTGGTGAGCGGACGTGCTAGCCCTCGATCGTGAAGCGGTACTCTTCAATCACGGGATTGGTGAGCACTTCACGCGCGATGCGCTCCACCTCCGCCTGCGCCGCTTCGCGGGTGACACTGCTGTCGAGCGCAATCTCGAAGTATTTGCCCTGGCGCAGGTCGTCGATACCACGGTATCCCATTTTCTTGAGCGCACCGTGGATGGTTTTGCCTTGTGGGTCGAGCACACTTTTCTTCAGCGAGACGTAAACGTAGGCTTTCATGGGCGAAACTCCATTATACCGACTGGCTGTTCGCAGGCCCGGCGCTCATTTCAGCGGCGTCTTGAAGGCCTCGTCGATCTCGATCTGATATCCGTTCACCAGCCGGTTGGTTTCGTTCGCCATTCCGACAACAGACATCAATTCGTGGAACATGGCCTCCGACATGCCCTTGTTGCGTGCCGAGACCGTATGCGCAGCGATGCAATAGGGGCAGCCATTGGTCACGCTCACCGCCACGTAGATCAACTCCTTCACCAGGGGATCAAGCGCACCGGGGGCCATGATGTGCTTGACGTCGTTCCACGTGCGCTTCAGCAGCGCGGGATCGTGGGCGAGCGCCTTCCAGAAATGGTTGATCCGGTCGGTCGTGCGCGTCGCCATGATGTCGTCATACACCGCCCGCACCTCCGGGCTGGCGTCGTTGTATTCGATGAAGCCAAATGTGGCCATGTGTCCTCCTGAAAAGATTCCGGGTTCACAGCAGCCCGATCTCCGTTAGCGCAACCGTCGTACTGAATGTGCCTACACCCTTGATGCTCTATGGTGGACTCTCTCTCGCACAAATTCAATTAGTGGGAACGTGACATAGGTTCGGGCAAAAACCTACCTAGAACCGTCATTGACAGGGCTATAATCAGGCAGTATCGATAACCATTTTGCGGAGGTTCTGGCCCATGAGCTCCGTGCAGGATCCTCCGGCTGCTGAGACAAGCACCGGCGCTGGCAATTACCTGATTGAGGGCGTTTACGTGCTCATTCTGGTCGTGACAGTCGGCGGCTGGACTGTCGCCGGCTTTGCAGTGTGGGTACCGCTTCTGATTCGGACGACAACGCTCTTGGCGGCTGCAGTGTTTTACGCAACGCTTTTCCGGGATCAGGCGCGTGTCATCAATGCTCAACGCAGCCTTCATTCCGCCGTGCGGTTTTACGTCCGAGGCTTCGAGCACTTCCTTTCCTTCTATCGCCAACGGCACGACCCTGAACCTCCAGTAGGGCTCTTTGAGCCGCTGTCGGAAATGAAATGGAAGGAGCTACTTGTAGAATGCGTTTGGGTAGTCGGCGTTTGGGCCATCCTGTACTTTGTGACTCATTCGCTGATTGGCGGACTATTTCGCTCTTCATAGTTCACTCGAATCAGTCGGCCAGTGGCTCGTCTTAACAGCCTGCAAACTGGTCAGACTCGGTTCGTAATGGGATTAACCTGGAGGGTGGGGTCGTTAAGATTTCCGCTCAGTAACCGCAAGAAAATTCCTTGCCGCCCTAGCTTTGCTAGAGCGGGGCGCCCGGCTTGAATATGGAGTCCAAACATTACTTTAGCGAGAAGGGTGCGGCGGCCGAAAAAGTAATCCACAACCTTGCGACAAAGACATTTTTTACAGACTGGTGCTACCCCAATCCCAAGAAGCCGGATGGAAACGAACTCTGCGACCTCTTCATCGTGTTTGATGATACCGCCATCATCTGGCAGATCAAAGACCTCAGGAGCGATGAACATGGCAGGTACAAGAAAGCTGAAGTCGAAAAGAACTTGCGACAGCTAGGTGGGGCGCGACGGTACCTGTTTGACCTCAAGGTGCCGATCTGGCTTGAGAACCCCTGGCGTGGAAAAGAGAAGTTCGACCCCGATCAGATTAAGTCAGTCCATTTGATTTCTGTACTAATGGGCGAAGGCGAAGAGCCGTTTCCGTTCGTTCAGTTCGTAAAAAATCGAATGATCCACGTCTTCACTCGGGAGTTTGCCGACATTGCGCTCTCTGAGCTGGATACCGTCTCCGACTTCTGCGACTACCTCCGGAAGAAGGAGTCGATAGACAAAAATAAAACGTTGGTGGTAAGCGGTGGCGAAGAGAATCTCTTGGGAAAGTACTTGGAACTCGGTCATAGCTTTTCATGGATGGACAATTACGACCATATTCTCATTGACGACACCATTTGGCCCAAGTTCTTGAGCCTTGTGCAGGTTCAGGCAAAGAAAGAAGCCGACCGCATCAGTTACGGCTGGGACAGCATCATCGACCGTGCTCATGATGGAACGTCATCACAGTATGAGCTGGTTGCGCGTGAATTAGCTCGCCCGGATCGCTTTCAGCGCAGGCTGCTATCGAAGAGCTTCTGGGAGGCATACTGCGAATATCGCGAGTTGGATCGTCTGATTTTCCGTCGCGCGACCGTATTGGGAGACACGACATATTGTCTCCTGTTTATGGAAGACGGAGAGGAGCCGAGGAAGAAGCGGAGGGAAATGCTGTCTTTGATGTGCTTCGTAGCACGCGGCTTGTACCCGGACAACAAACGAGTTATTGGCATTGCGACTGAAGCCGAAACCCGTTCATACGATTTCTGTCTTCGGGTACAAGCTGAGTGGACCGTAGAAGACGAAGAAAACAAGAAGAAAGTTCAGGAGAAGACTGGCATTTTCGTAAATCCGAGAAAAACTCAGGACGGCGAGGACGAGTATCCTGCACCTGAGTAGTCAAATGGGGGCGTCATGGATGCCATCCAAGCCAAGTTTGGGTGGGATAGTTAGGTTTCGTCACCGATATCCACGGGGATTCGTTGGGTCATTCTCAATACCGAGAATCTCTTCTAAATGCTCCGTGCCTCTGTGCCTCCGTGGTGAAGTCCATTCCGCAATCTCTCCCGCACAAATTCGATCAACTCGGATGTCACATACTGCGGTGGGCGGATGTGGAATCTCGGTTTGGCGGCGGCTGGCTTGAGTGAGACGTTCGTCCAAGCGGCATCGCCAGTGCCGTCGTGCAGGATCACGGCGTCAGCGCGATCGAGAAATTCCTGCGCCGAGGTTTTGAAGTCGGCAGTCGTCGGGTCGAGTACCGTCAGGTAAAGATCGGGGCGCAGGAAGCGCATCACCGAGTTGGACTCAACAATGGCATTCTCGGCGCCTGCGAGTTCCTGGCGCACGCGAGGCATGGCTTCAGCCAGCATTCCCTGACGAGTGCGCACCCAGAGCGAGCGAACTGCACCACAGATGAGAAAGCGCGAGGTGTCGCTCTCGCCGCCGCGATCGCGCTCTTCGGTCACGGCCCAACTGTGGTCGTCGGTGGCGCAGTCGCAGAGTTCGCCCTTGGCGGAACAAATCCCGTGTCCGTATTGGGTGATCTTGAGGGCCGTCCAGTGAAACTCGGGGAGCGCGGCAATCAGACCAGCGACCACGCTGGTCTTGCCCACGCTGCGAGAGTGTCCGCCGATGACGATGATGGCCATGATGTCAACTGGCCTATCTTACGCCACGTCCCTGGCGCCGAGCCAAGGAACAAGCGTTTTCGGCCGTTTACTTTGATATACTCGGCGGGAAAACAGCCGTTCTGGGTTTCGAGGGCTGTACCTGAGGAGAGCCCCACAGAAGATAGAAACTATGCAGGAACAGTCACTCTTCATTTGGTCGCGTCGGGCGTTTACATCCGTTAATCCTTTTCCGCTGAACCACACTTGGGTGACGAGCTACCCAAATCCCGGGCCGCCGGATGGATTTGCGAAGCCATTTCCCGCGGATGCCCATTACTGGTTTTGCTGGGGCAGCCTGCATTCCGGCGGTGACGGGTTTCAGCAGCCTGCACCATATAAGGTCTGGAGAGGTCCTGCGCCTGCAAATCTGCGGCTGGCACTTTGTATCTGCCAGGCGAACACGCCGACCAACCCAACCAACAAGGCATGGCCGAAGGCCGGCATCGAAGGAAAGTACGGACACAATGGGGTCTGTCACCAAGTCGCAAATCGAGTTCTGTGGTCGGCCGGCTTGCAGCCGAATGGAGACGCACTCACTGTTGAGGGAGTTAATGGATGGAAGCTTAGTTGGGACATTTATGGCGCCTATGGATACCGAGATGATTTCTCGAACTGGGAAGAGGTCCTGCGCCGCTGTGACGGGCTGGGAGGGGACGGTGTTGATCTCATCCAACGGATGAACGCGCGCCGTCCTAGGCTGCAGTCCCTAAAAGCACAAGAGACCATCAGCAAGATTCGTAATCGAATGCTTGATGGGAAAGAAAAGTTGGACGGCCGGCATGACCTTGGCTTGATGACTGCACGCCAGCACGCCGATGCCGTGAACGAACTAATGCGTCATTATCTACTGGAAGCATCGACCCTATTGGCAAGATCTGATTTCATGGAATATTTTCAGGTTGACTTCGAGGCTGGTGTCACTCCAACCCTTATAGATCCAGATATTGCGGAGCTGTACGAGAACCTGGAGCGAGAGGTGCAGGCAGGGGCGGCCTCAGCGACTGCAAGTGCATGAAACAGACGAGAAAACCCAGCCCGGCCTTTCGGCATCACTCTAATGACCGGCTTTTCAGCTTCAGCCGGTGTAAACTGTTGGCCAGAAAGGTACGGGGAAAGTGAGAGTCGCGAAAGGCAAAGCCGACCCGGATCGCGAGTTCAAAGAACTGCGGGATCAGATTCTGCGGGCGAAGGACGCGCTGGACAAAAAGGTTGAGTGTGGCGAACTTGATGAGGTCGAGTTTGCAACTCAGGTTAATAATCTGATGGGGGAGTACTTGGAAAGAGCATCCAGGGTTCTTTCATCGGAGGATTTTGAGCAGTATTTTGGCGAACCCTATACACCAGGTGCAAAGCCCGTGTTGGTGGATCCCGAAATTGCTGCGCTAAACCGCCATCACCGCACCGCTCACTCTTAGTAGCTGCCCATCGTCGTCACTGATCGCGAGAGCCTGCTTTTCGCGCCAGGCGCGCCAGCGCCGCCAATTCCTTCAAATAGCGTCTGAGCGGGCGCGCCGGTCTGCCCCAGAAGACGACGCCCCTCCCGCGAACTATCTTATTCGACAGCACGCCGCTGCCCGATCCGAGAATGACGCCCGGCTCGACCGTCGCGTGGTCGCCGATGCCAACCTGCCCTCCCACGACTGCACCGTCTCCGATCTCCACGCTGCCGGAAACGCCCGTCTGCGCCGCGATCACAACGTTGGCTCCTACCGTCACGTTATGGCCAATGTGTATCAGGTTGTCAAGCTTCGTTCCCGCGCCGATCACGGTCGTCTCCAAGGCGCCACGATCGATGGTGCAATTAGCACCGATCTCGACGTAGTCGCCGATGACAAGCTCGCCGATCTGGGGAAATTTTTGGTAGCGGCCGTATTGATCGTCGCGCACGAATCCGAAGCCGTCTGCGCCCAGCACTGCGCCTGCGTGCACCACTACACGGCGGCCCAGCGTCGTGCCTGGATAGATGACGACGCGCGGATAGAGGTCACAATCGTCGCCGATCACGACGCCCTCGCCGATGCAGCAGCCCGCTCCGAGGTGCGAGCGCTCGCCTACTACAGCCTGGGCTTCGATCACGGCGTAGGCGTCGATGGCCGCGCTGGCCGCGACTTTCGCTGACGCATGAACGACAGCGGTGGGATGAACGCCGGCGGCGTAGGTTTTCGGTGGATGCAGCAGTTCCCCGGCGCGCGCAAAAGCCAACCGGGGATGCTCTGCGATCAATAAAGGCTTGCGGCCGGAGCACGATGCCGCGAACTCTCCGGCGATGACGGCGCTTGCGGGCGAATCCAGCGCCTGTGCCAGGCGCTTCTCGTCTTGCACAAATACCAGAGCGCCCGGTTGCGCTTGTGCGATGCTGGCGACTGTGGTGATCTCGAGGTTGCCGTCGCCGATCAAGCGGGTGGCAGTGAATTCCGCCAGCGATTGCAGAGTTTGGGGCATGAGGTTGTTATAGGGGAAGAGAGTGGCTAGTGGCTAGTATCCAGTTTCAAGTTTCGAGTTTCCAGTTTCGAGTTTCCAGCAGGTAGGAGTGTCACAGGTCGATCTTCGCTTTTTCCTTTCCGCTACTAGCAAACTGGTCGTTCTCCTTCGCACCACAGGAATGCTGCGGACATGAACCGCAGATCCCTCGACTCTTCGCCCGCGGCGGGCTCGTCGCTCCGTCGAAAAACGTGCCGGTGGCAAGTGAGCGGGCAGCATAGGGGTCCTTCGACTCGCTGCGCTCGCTCAGGATGACAGAGGTTGAGGGATGACAGTGGAAAAGGTTTTTCATTCCTATGGGTGGGCCGCAGGCCCATATGGCACTCGGGACGACGGTCGAGAAAAAACCGAAACTCGAGTTAGCAGTTGGTATTTAGAGTTCTGCAACCCACCTCCGTGCGACACAACCGCCGAAATACAGCTCCCTGCTTTGATACACCGTCTGGTGACCGCGGTCACCGCCGAAATACTGTGCTTGAGGCAGAATTGCGTAGCCATCCACAGCAGGGAGACCCTTATGCCACTTCATTCGCGGTTTTACACCCAGCGAGATATACCGCTTGTCGGCAAGCTCGTTGTAGCGGCCATCCTTCTGGCCGGCATGACGGCGGCCGCCCAGAACGGAAGCGCCGCTTCGCCTACAGCGGCTGCGGCCCGGCCAGTCTCTGTCCTATTTAGGGTAATTATATACTTGACATACCAAAGCCGCAGGGCTATATTTAGAGCATGGAAAGCATAAAGACACTCCAAGAAGCGATCATCCACTTCAAAGATTTCGACAACTGCTACAGGATGATGGTCAAACTTCGCTGGCCTGACGGCAAAGTGAAGTGTCCGCATTGCGGCTCGGAGAAGGTGACTTATCTCGCCAAGAACCGCGTATGGAAGTGCTACTCCGGGCACCCGATGCCGAAGTTTTCTTTGAAGACCGGGACTGTATTTGAGGACTCCCCGCTCGGGCTGGACAAGTGGCTCCCGGCCCTCTGGCTTGTGGTCAATTGCAAGAACGGAATCAGTTCTTGTGAACTGGCCCGCGATCTCGGCGTGACCCAGAAGACCGCATGGTTCATGGCGCACCGTCTGCGCTTTGCGCTGACCGATGGCGGATTCGGGCTGCTCTCTGGCGAAGTGGAAGCGGACGAAACCTTCATCGGCGGTAAGGCTCGCAATATGCACATCAGCGAACGCAATCGCCGCATCACTGGAACTGGCGGCAAAGATAAGACCGCTGTCATGGGAATCTTGCAGCGTGGCGGCAAGGTTCGCACCATCGTAGTCCCGAACCGCAAGAAGAGTTCACTGCAAGCGGAAGTGAGAAAGCATGTCGAAGCTGGCGCGGCACTCTACACCGATGCCCTGCTCTCATACGAAGGGCTGGAAGGCGACTACGCACATATGGTTGTAGATCATGCTGTCCAGTACGTTGACGGTCGGGTTCATACCAACGGTCTCGAAAATTTCTGGTGCTTAACCAAGCGCGGGATCAGTGGAACCTACGTGAGCGTGGAACCGTTTCACCTGTTTCGCTACTTGGATGAGCAGACGTTCCGATACAACAATCGTGCCACAGCGGACAATCCCATGAACGATTTCGACCGCTTCAAGCTGGCGCTCTCTCAGATCACAGGCAAACGCCTGACACTTCACCATCTCACTGGCAAGGATCGGGAGACGGACACGGCGACGTTCAACTAAAGCGACAGAGAAGAGGAAAGCGAAAAGCCAGTTAGCACTTTTGGGCTGCTGGCTTTTTTCTTTTTGCGGAAACCTTTGGCTTGTGAAAGGGATTGGGAACCGAACTCTTGGGGACCGAGAGCACTGTCTTCAGTGCCTCGGTGAATCGCGTTGCCGCTTCCGGCCCTTCGATCATTTCTGGATGCGCTCTCATACCGTACAATCACAGCTTAGATAATTGCGCGTGTCACCCTCGGTTTTCTTGGCGGATTTCTTCGGGTGGCGCGACATGAATTATTGGGCGCAATATCCCGATCTGACGCGCTGCGCCTAGATCGGAGTATCGCGCCGTGGTGTGTGAAAGTCAACTTAGTTTTGCTCATGCCCTAATGGCGGCGTGGGGTAACTCGTACAAGGCCGGGAATATCGTCATGGCCGTAAACAGAGTCACAGGTTATTTCGACGCGAGCGGAGGAGTAGAACACCCCGTCATGATCGTGGCCGGATACCTATCAACCGTACAGAAGTGGAATCTTTTCGAGAAGTCATGGCGAAAGATTCTCGCCCGCAAGGAATTCGACGTCCCCTATTTCCACATGAAGGAGTTCGCCCCCTCCACAGACGTGTTTAAGACGTGGAAAGGGGACGAGCGAAGACGTAGAAAATTTCTCAACCTTTTGATCTCTGCCATCGCCGATCACGCCAAGGCGGGATTTGCCTGTGGAATAAAGCACGATACATGGGACGCAATAGATTCTCGTTACCCACTCACTGAGAGTTTCGGTTGCGCATACGCTCTAACAGGGCGAGATTGCGTCAATAAAATGCATGTGTGGGGAGAACAACTTCACAGTTACTCAAGAAACGAGATTCGATCAGTATTTGAGGCAGGCGATAAGGGAAAAGGCCACCTCTTGAAGGTCGTGGAAGAAGCTCACAAGCCGATCCCAATATTCGAACCGGGAAGGCCAGATGCGAAAACCGGTCACCCAGGTACGCCAGCGCTACAGGCCGCTGACTTTGCAGCATGGGAGCTATTGAAGGCTATGCTCTCAGAAAAAGAATTGGCACCATTTGAGGAATACCGCGTGAGCCTCCAGAAGCTCAGCCGTGCTGTCCCGGTAAGTTGGACCCAATACAAGGAGCAGGATTTTTTGGAACTGCTGTCGAGTATGGGCATATGGCAAAGGACGTGACATAGAGTTTCCGAATGCGAGCACAATGAAATGAGGGTACATCCATGAAAACGCGATTCGTTTTCCTCGTACTTCCGGTCGTTGCTTTTTCTATAGTGGCGTGCGCACAAACCGCGAAAAAGCCGTTTGAATGCGGCGACGATCTCCGGCCGGGGATTCCCTACGCCAAGCTAGCGAAGTGCTACGAACGAATGCGCGATGACGTGGTGCTCACTGCTGCGAGCGCCCAAGTGAACGCAAAGGCTCAAGATGATCTGGCCACTCTGCGCATTGCATTCAATCAGAACAGCAGCCTTTACGATGATCTCGCACAAAAATATAACCAGAACTTGAAGCAATGGGATGCCGACGTAAATCAGTGCAATGCGCAAGATGAAAGGCGCGTAGCTAAATACAACAGCCTCGTCGGTGATTACAACCGGCTTCTGGGAACTGCGCGTTCGCTGGCCGCTTCACCCGTCATCGTCACATACCCAATGGTTCCCACCTATACGCCGCCGAAACGGCTCTACTGCAACACCGTGATGGCGACAACATCGTGCTACGAACAGTAGACCGGACGACTAGAGAGCGACAATCATGAACGGGATTAGCGTCGCTGAAGTCGATTGCAAGAATGATGAAGAAGAGACGCACCAGATTCGTATCCCTTTTCCCATGCTGCTAAACTCACCACGAGATCGGGATGCTGCATCCAGGGATAACGTCTCATCAAACATTGCATGTCCTCATTGCAGAGCCGTGTACGAATACAAGGGATCAGATGTCCGTTGGCGTCTTCTTCAAATACCGGGCCCAGATCAAGCGCCCGCCGAGCCAATCCCTGCGCGTATAGAATTTGAATGCGGGCGCGAAGGCTGCCCAGCTCTCCTAGTAGTGCATACAACGCGCTCCGCAGACGAAGATAAAAACGCCGTACTCTGCCGAATGCGGAAGTCGAGTTTTCGCATACTCTGCGAAAGAGAGCACGCCCCCATCTTTCCCGAGGATGATGAATTGGTCCGCTATAGGGAGCGTGATACATTCTGCAATCCATTCTAATCGCTCTGGGAGTCACAACATGTCGGCACAAGCACAGGACAAGCAGGAACTCGCACGGCTCCGCAAGCAACTCAAAACCCTACTGACCATCTACAACACCACCCCGTATCAGTATCGGAAAGCAGCGGTCCAGACCGCATTCAAGAAACCCCAGTAAAGAATTGCTCTTGCAATCGCTTGCACTCCGAGGGCGTTAAGCGATGGGGTCGCCGGACGATTGAAAGCGTTGCGCGTACTTCACCAATGCGGAGACGATCTGTGCACACTGCCACCCAAACTCTTTTGCGATGTAAATTGTGCGTCCAAGACCCAAGCGAGGTATCTCGGCAATGAACCTAAGATCGTCGGAAGAAGCATTCGAGATTCTGAGACGGCTGCAAACAACAGATTCGCCGGTAGAGATCAGCTTTAGGACTTCCGTGTGCCGGGTAACGCTGTTCAAGGCAACGATTGAGAGCCTATCCAGTTCGTCCCTCGTTTTTCGTATCGAAAGTGGCAACCTAGAGATACGACTGCCGCAATCCTTCACGGCGGAGTTGCTCGAGGTGTCATCGGTAGATGATGGGTACATATTGCATCTCAACATGGAGCTAGAGCAGTTCCTTAGAAGCTATATCCGAAAGTGAGGGGAGGCAGTAGGCTGCAGATGGCGATCTCCGCAAGCCCAGCCATGCCACGACCATATTCGGATGATTTGCGCTGCAAGCTTCTGCAGGTCTATGAGCGAAGC
>DATCCF010000383.1:0-4940 GCA_036511435.1 Terriglobales bacterium
TCAGGTGCGCCAGCGCGCGTTCCGTCGCCACCTCCGCCGTAATGCCGTACCGCTCGCGCAGGCTGTCCACCTTGCCCTGCTCGATGAACAGGTCCGGCCAGCCGATGCGCTCCACCGGCACCTCCAACTTCATCTCGCTCAGCGCCTCCAGCACCGCGCTGCCAAAGCCGCCCATCAGCACGTGGTCTTCGAGCGTGACAAACACCGTGGCGTGCCGCGCATAGCGCGCCAGCATGGCCCGGTCCAGCGGCTTGGTAAACCGCGGATTGATGACCGCTGCCGAATACCCTGCGCGGCGCACACGAGCGGCTGCTTCCTTTGCCAGCGGCAGCAGCGCGCCCAGCCCTAGAAACACCGCGTCCTCTCCGTCCTCAATCACTTCGGCTCTGCCAATCGGCAACGCCACAGGGTGCTCCTTCACTGCTGTGCCTGGCCCCGTGCCGCGCGGATACCGCACTGCCGCGGGCCCGTGGTGGAGCATGGCCGTGTAGAGCATGTCCGCCAACTCGTCCTCGTCCTTCGGCGCCATGTGGATGATGTTGGGGATGCCGCGGAGATAGCTGATGTCAAACAGCCCGTGGTGAGTGGGCCCGTCGTCACCAGAAAGTCCCCCGCGGTCCATGCAGAAGACCACCGGCAGGTTCTGCAGGCACACGTCGTGGATGACGGGGTCCAACGCGCGCTGCAGGAAAGTGGAATAAATCGCGCAAAACGGCTTATAGCCCTGTGTGGCCATGCCGGCCGCAAAAATCACCGCGTGCTCTTCGGCGATGCCCACGTCGAAGTAGCGGTTGGGGTGGTGTGGGCGGAATGCATCCAGCGCCGTGCCATTGGGCATGGCCGCCGTGATGGCCACCACCTTGTCGTTCTCAGCGGCCAGCTTTACCAGTGTCTCGGCAAACACTTCCGAGTACGTCTTTTGTCCTGCCGGCTTGGTGTCGCCTGTCTCCGGGTCATAGGGGCCCAGCCCGTGGAACTTCTTCTGCTTGTCCAGCGCTGGCTGAAAGCCGCGCCCCTTCTGGGTAATGGCGTGTAGCAGCACGGGCCGCTTCTGCCCTTTGAGAAACTTGAACGTCTCAATCAGCAGCGGCAGGTTGTGACCATCGAGCGGGCCGTAGTACGTCAACCCGAACTCCTCGAAGATCATCGAAGGCCACAACAGTCCCTTGGCCGCTTCTTCGGCACGGTGCACCACCCGGCGCGCGGTCTTGCCGCCGAACCGTTCAATCAGTCGTCCGGCGCGCTCATGCAGGTGAACGTAGTGCTCATTAGTAACCACGCGGTGCAGATAGCGCGCAATCGCGCCCACATTGCGGTCAATGGACCACTCGTTGTCGTTCAGCACCACGATCAGCCGCTGCGTGTTCTCGGCAATGTTGTTCAGCGCCTCGTACGTTATGCCGTTGGTGAAGGCGGCGTCGCCAGCCAGTGCCACCACGTGCTCTTTACCGCCCGCCATGTCCCGCGCCACTGCCACGCCCAGCGCCGCGGATAGCGCCGTACCCGCGTGCCCTGCACCGTAGAGGTCGTGCTCGCTTTCGGTACGCAGCATAAAGCCGCTCAGCCCCTCCGGTTGCCGGATGGTGTCAAACCGCTCCCTCCGCCCGGTGAGCAGCTTGTGCACATACGCCTGATGGCTCACGTCGAAAAGGAAGTGATCACGGGGCGTGTCGAACACATAGTGCATAGCCAGCGTCAGCTCTACCACGCCTAGGTTCGGGCCTAGATGCCCACCTGTGCGCGAGAGCGTAACAATCATGAAGTCGCGAATTTCCGCCGCCAGCTGCTCCAGTTGCGGGATAGAAAGGGATTTCACATCCTCTGGAGAATGGATGGTTTCCAGAATGCTCATGCGTGTGTGCGGTCACTCCTCGGCCAAAGCGTTGTCAGAAGAAAAGACCCAGAGCGGGATCGGCTAGCGAAGGGCTCCAGGCTTCTCCTTGCCTGAATGATATATTTTTCAAACCCCGACCGCGCGCCGGGGTTGCGCTCCCGGTGGGCCTCGTCAAACTGCATCCCACACCTCGCCCTCCTTCGCTACCAAAGGATAACCGCGACGTTGATCCGACAGCGATTACGTAGCACAATGGAACTCTCGAATCATACATATCGTTGGGGGACCGATGTCAGTCAAGCAAAACCGTGGCAATGATGAACCGTCTTTGGAGCTGCGTAGGGTTGACCGTCTGACGCTCGGATTGATTGGGCTGGGAGTGATATTCGCTTCCCTAGGTCTTGGCGAAGCCGTCTATCGGCTCGCGTTCTTCGATTTCGATGGAGCAACCGACCGTCTTCCAATCGAAATGTTGTTTGGGCTGGCGTTCGCTTGGATGACCACGAAGGTAGCCAAGAGAATCTACCAGCATCGAATGGAGACCTCCGCCAAAATCAACTTGATCTGGGACCGGAACCACAAGATCCGTCACGCGGTGGAAGCGATTGCGCCCGTGCCGCATCCTGGCCATCAGCAAGCGATCCGGGTGATTCGTGACGAGGTGGACCGCATCGAATGGGCGCTGACCGACATCCTGTCGCGATAATGGTGCGCAGGTGCGCCATTTCTCACTGGCGACTCTCACACAGCCTTTCGATGGATGTGTTGCAACTTTTCTGGGTTGCTGGCTGGTGACGTGAAAGAATCGCGAAATGGGAACCCGACCCGCGATCTTCAAATGGCGGCAAACCGAACCCGGCCTCATACTTTGTGCGGTCCGGTGGTATCTTCGCTATTCTCTTTCGCTGCGCGATGTTGAGGAGTTGCTGGAGGAGCGTGGTCTCAACGTCGACCACACAACGGTCTGGTGCTGGGTGCAGTATTACGGCCCTGAGTTGGAGCAGCGACTGCGACAGCATCTCAAGCCGACAAACAAGTCTTGGAGAGTGGACGAAACCTACGTCCGTGTGAAGGGTCGCTGGTGCTATTTGTATCGGGCCATCGATTCCAGGGGAGCCACCATCGATTTCCTGCTGTCAGCGTTGCGCGACGCCGATGCTGCCAAGCGGCTGTTTCGCAAGGCGCTCAGCGATCGATCCCATCCCCAACCTCGAGTGATCAACACCGACCTGGCATCGATTTACAGCTCTGCGATCCCCGACAGTAAGAAGGAAGGGACGCTGCGCAACCGCTGTCGACACCGACCTGTGCAGTACTTGAACAACATTCTCGAACAGGATCATCGAGCCATCAAACGTCGAGTGAACGCCAAACAGGGCTTCCGAGAATTCCAGGCAGCTCGGCGAACGATTCAAGGCTACGAAGCAGTCCACATGATCCGGAAGGGGCAAGTTCGATGGGTGCAGGAGATGATCTTCTTCGACAGATTCAGTTCATCGACAACCTTTTCGAGTTGGCAGCCTGAGCGTATGTGGGTGCTGCATGCAATAACCTGTCTGCATTTGAAACTTGCAACACTACCGTCCGTCGAGTAGCGTAGCACTAAGCGGGTACCCGTTCGTGCAAAGAGCGCAGCCCTTCTCATCGACGTGCCCCAAGAAATTGTCGTAACAGTACTTTCGCACTGCTTCATCAGCCGAATACCCGGTCAAGCTTTCCGCGCCTCGGTTCCAGTAGGTGATCCTCCGCTCAGCATCGACGACATAAACCCCGTCGAATATGCTCTCCAGCAGCTTCGCATGAAATGACGATAGTTCGTAGTCAACAGGCGCAAAGAGCCCATCAGCGTCGTCGGATTGTGTAACAAGTTTCTTCAGCTAGGGGATACGATAATTGTTCGGAATGCAGTTCAAGCAGCGGTTCCTCTTTACAATCCGCGCAGCAGGATGAACGGAAGAGGCTGGAGAAAAACGGGCGATGGCTGTATCGCGCCGACGGCTGAGGCCTTCATAGCGATGAAATGTGGTGGATGCGCTACATTGTTCCCGCCCTTCCTGCTTCTCGACGAGGGCGAGGTATTCTTCGATGGCGTCCTGCCACTCCTGCAGTTCATCGTCGGTCAGCAGATCTTGATTTGACGCTGTGACGATCCTCCCTGTCTTCCTCATCGCATAGATGAGTTCGGGCCGAACGCCAGCTTTGCCAGCGGCACTCAGAATCCGACCCATCATTTCATCAAGTCCCGCTTCGGAAATCGGCTGCGGTGTGTCTGCATTGGGATCGAAGAAGATCGGGTCTTCGGGACCAGGGTCGGCTCCGAACTTCTCGCGGAAACTTCGCTGCTGCTCCTTGAGTGCCGCCGTTGCTTCATCGTTCAGCGATATTGTTTTGTGTGCTAATTTCTTGCGACGTTTGAAGAAAGCCATTCCGAAGACCCCGCTGGTTCGAGTTGTTCCTCAGACAGTAATCGTATCAAGAAGCGCGTGCGGCCCGGCTGAGTGCAAAATCGGCGGTGAGCCACTACTTGGCCGGGCAGTCCTTTGGACTCGCAATGCTGCACAGGCGATCAAATCGTTTTCTGAATGCTCTCGCCTTCCTGATTACTGGCGGGGCAGAGCCGAGGAGCAAGTGACGGTGTGCCAGAACCGGCGAAGGGTGCAACTTTGGAATTTCCGACTTCGTCCAGCAGCATGATGGCCGCTCCTCGTCGGGGCACTGACCAGTGAGAAGGTGGCGTTTTTGCCAGCGGCAGACGAGAAGTGGCAACGTCTTCACTCTCGGGCGGTGACGATCGGTCGTCGAGCTTGCCGAGGAACATTGCTGGGCGCAGCATAGCGGTTGGAATTCTTGCATCCAATTTCCAGCCCGATGCTCAGCCCGATGAGGGTCTGACTTACATGTACTTATAGGCAGTTAGCAGCCCCTATGAGCCTGTGTAAGTTGTTGTAAACAAATTGAGTTACGAATTCACACGGTGGAAGTCACAGGTTCGAATCCTGTAGCGCCCACCATCGAATCAATCGCTTGCAGATCATCTCGGTGTTCTGCGTTGCTCAGGCTGCTCCCATTTAGGCCCCAAACCTTGGTGCGATGGAAGAAGCCCATC
>DATCCF010000384.1:0-10418 GCA_036511435.1 Terriglobales bacterium
ACCCTGTGCATCTCCTGCGACCTGTGCGCGTTGGCGTGTCCTGAGCATCTCATCGTCGTGAATAGCGAGCGCAATCCCCACACCCGGCGCAAGGAACTGACGGACTTCACCTACGACCTCAGCCGCTGCATGTTTTGCGGACTTTGCGAAGACGCCTGCCCGACCGACGCGCTGGAGTTGACCCAGGACTTTGAGATGGCGAACTACAGCCGGGAAGGGCTCATCTGGAACCGCGAAACGCTGGAGAAGGGCCCCGAGCCCAACGTGTACCGGCGCTAGCCGGCCCATACATTCTGCGTTTCTCGGTGCCCCCGTGTCTCTGTGGTGAAGCTACTCGAAGATCAATATCGCCGCCGCAATCACCGTGGTCCAGCGTTCGCGCTTGTCACCCACAGCGCTCTGGGTGATGTTGGCGGTGCGTACGATTTTGTTCGACAGCCGATAGACCTCTTTCTTCTCGTCCCAAGACTTATCGGCGTCGAACTCCACATCCAGCGTGGTGGCGAGCATCTCGGCGGCAAGCTCTTCGGCGTAGTCCCCGGCCACGTCGTCGGTCTCGCCGAAAGAGTGATGCTCACTCAAATAGCCGTACGTGCTGTGGTCGGCAGGAATAGCCACTCCAATTGAGGCGGCCGTGAGGCGGTGTGGCTCGCGCGTGGAGTTCTCCGCCACCACCGCGAACGTGACCTCTCCTGGCGACAGGTACGGCAGTCCGTCCTTGCGCGGAATGAGCTTGCAGTTGGGAGGGAAGATGGACGACACCCGCACCAGGTTCTGGGCGGCAATGCCCGCATCGCGCAGCGCCAATTCGAACGAGGTGAGCCGCTCCCTATGTTTCCCCACGCCCTTGGTGAGGAAGATGCGCTTGGGGACCATGTCTTTTGCCAATTTACGTTCTCCAAAGCAGAGGTGGTTGTAACCGGATCGTCAAAAATAACACACGGGAACAAGACGATTGTGTGAAAACCGCATTAAAGGATGGGAATTGAGAAAAATATCCGGTCTGGTCATCGGGCCGTGGTCGCCGCGGGCGCCGCCACCTTCAGCTTCACCGCAATATCGATGAATGCCAGCGCGGCGCGGCTGAGCGCCTTGTCTTTGCGGAAGACCAGCGCCAGTTCGCGTTGAATACTGGCGTCCGCCAACCTGAGCATGGCCAGCGCGTTCGCTTGCAGGTCCTCGGCCACGTGGGAGCGTGGGATGAATCCGACCCCAACGTCGGCAGCGACGAAGCGCTTCAGCAATTCGCTCGAGTCCAGCTCCATGGAAATCACCGGCTTCAACCGGCGTTCGTAAAAGAGCGTTTCCAGCGCGTCGCGCGTGCGGCCCGCCTTGGGCAGCAGCAGCGGATACTCCACAACCTCCGCTACGGTCGCTTTATTCTGTCCGGCCAGCGGATGATGCGGTGGCGTGATCACGATCAGTTCATCCCGATGGATGGGCACCACTGTGAGGCGCTTGTCCGGCACTGGCATGGACACGACTCCGAAATCACACGAGTTCTCGATGATTGCCTCAAGAATTTTGTTGTGCTCCAGCCGCTTCACGCTGACCGCGACACTCGGGTACTGCCGCTTGAACTCGGCGAAAACTTCCGGCAGGATATGCAGGCACGTCCCTTCATTGGCGGAGACCACCAGCTCGCCGCGAGGCACGCGATGCATCTCCGCCAGCGTGACCAGCATGCCCCGGCGCTGTTCCAGGACATCTTCGGCATACTTCTGGAAAACTTTGCCCGGACCGGTGACGGCCACTTTGCCGCCGCTGCGGTCGAGCAGTTTGGCCCCCACCTCTTCTTCCAAGGCGCGAATCTGCGACGAGATCGCCGGCTGAGTGCGAAAGCGCCGCTCGGCCGCTCGCGAGAAGCTGCTGAGCCGTGCGACCTCCAGAAATGTTTCGATCTGATCGAAGTCCATGAGAAAAACAGCAATTAGAAATCAGCATTCAGCGCTCAGCGTGCGTAATCACAACAGATGGGAGCTCACTTTTTGCAGTGGACAAGGCCCCCTGGAATAATGGGTTTTATCAGGGCAACCTCGATTCTACGGGAGCGTGACGCTTTTCGTCAGCAGAATCATTAGGTTGCAGTTCATAAAGCCGGATTATGCCAGCCATAAAAACATTGTATTAGCCAGCGGTTGGTGCGCCGCGTATGCTTCCTCTGTGCGCTAAGGGTGCGCGCCCGCAGCCACAAAACTTCCTAACCAAATGAAGTCCGCAGTTCCGAATTCCTACTCCGGAAAGCCGCACCGCTTCGCCGGGCAAGCTGGCGCTAGAACGGGCGGGACGTTCCGCAAAGTCTTCACCGCAACACAACCGCCGTCCTCGTACGACATACGCGTGTGCGCCTCCGACCGAGCGACGGACAAGGAGAATCCCAATGGCTGATACCAAGCCTGGTCCGAAAGCAGTCCTGGCATTTGTCAAGGAGAACAACGTCCAAATCCTCGACCTGCGCTTCACCGATCTCCCCGGACTGTGGCATCACGTCTCTTATCCTATCGGTCAACTGAGCGAATCGTCGTTCGAAGAAGGCTTCGGCATGGACGGCTCGTCGATCCGGGGCTGGGCGGCCATCCATGAGAGCGACATGCTGCTCATTCCCGATGCCACCAAGTACATCCTCGATCCCTTCACCGAGGTTCCGACCATGGTGATGGTGTGCGACGTCATCGATCCCGTCACCAAGCAGCGCTATGACCGCGATCCACGCTACATCGCCAAGAAGGCCGAGATGTATCTGGCCTCCACCGGCCTGGCCGATACCGCTTACTTCGGCGCCGAAGCTGAGTTCTTCATCTTCGACAACGTGCGCTTCGACCAGAACGAGCACGAGGGCTATTACTTCGTCGATGCCGAAGAAGGCCGCTGGAACTCGGGACGCGTGGAGAACAACCTCGGCTATCGTCCGCGCTACAAGGAAGGCTACTTCCCGGTGCCTCCGACCGACCACTACCAGGACCTGCGCACCGAAATGGCCCTGACCATGCAGAGCTGCGGGCTGGTGGTCGAGTGTCATCATCATGAAGTTGCCACCGGCGGACAGACCGAAATCGACCTGAAGTTCGATTCGCTGATCAAGTCCGCCGACGCCATAATGCTCTACAAGTACATCGCCAAGAACGTCGCCAACCAATACGGCAAGACGGTGACCTTCATGCCCAAGCCGCTCTTCCAGGACAACGGCAGCGGCATGCACACCCACCAGTCGCTGTGGAAGGAAGGGAAGCCGCTCTTCGCCGGCGACGGCTATGCGGGCCTCTCGCAGATGGCGTTGTGGTATATCGGCGGACTCATCAAGCACGGGCCGGCTTTGTCGGCCATCATCGCTCCGACAACCAACTCTTATAAACGCCTGGTCCCGGGCTTCGAAGCTCCGGTGAACTTGGCCTATTCGCGCAGGAATCGTTCGGCTGCATGTCGCATTCCGATGTATTCGGCTTCGCCCAAAGCCAAGCGGGTCGAGTTCCGTCCGCCTGATCCGAGCTGCAATCCGTATCTCGCCTTCTCGGCGATGCTCATGGCGGGACTCGATGGCATCGAGAATAAGATCGATCCGGGTCAGCCGCTGGACAAGGACATTTACGATCTTGGTCCAGAGGAACTGGCGAAGGTCCCATCCATGCCAGGATCGCTGGAGAACGCGCTGGACGCGCTCGCGCGGGACTATCAGTTCCTGCTCAAGGGTGACGTCTTCACCGAGGAGATGCTGAACACTTACATTGACTACAAACGAGAGAAGGAAGTGAACGCCATGCGCTTGCGTCCACATCCGTACGAATTCCAGATGTACTACGACATCTAGAGCGGTCCGAAAGTAACTGTATCCTCCGAGCAAGGGTAGAGCGGCGCTTTAGCGCCGCGTTTGGGCGCAGGGAAGAAAAGTGCTTCAGCCGCTGAGGTCGTTGACCTCAGCGGTTGAAGCTAGGAATTGTAGGGACCCCGGGAACGCGGGCCTGAACTTGGACTATTCATAAATGTTGAGGTGTCATCCTGAGTGTTACATGGGCCTGCGGCCCACCCATAGAGATGAACATCACGCTACCAAGCCTTTACTGAAAGAAAAGGACTTAGAGCGTGATCTTCGACGGAGTGTTACTTGGGCCTGCGGGGCGTGTGTAAGAACCGATCTTGGTATTTGCCAGTGGAATGTGCTGGCCGAAAATCCAGCGCCGTAGCCGGGGTCCCCAGTTCGCGCCCCGCCGTGGCGGGCGAACTGGGGTGGAAGTAGGCGCGGCTCAGTTTAGCCCGGCACGGAGCCGCAGGCGGAGTGCTGGGTAAAGTGGGAAATAGATCCGAGTCCCTTCACGGACGATACAGTTCTCACACACCCTCTGAAGGCCGGCTCTACCCGGGGCCACACCAACTCTGGAACTGCGCTAATTACAGGCTCACCGAACGCATGGGATGGAGGTACTTGCCGATGGGTCGGACGGAGCGCCGCCGTTCGAATCAGCCGAAGTGTTCCCATCCGGCGGGCTTCAGGGGCCGCGTCTTGCCATCGGCGGTGGCAAGTTTTATCTGCTTCCCACTCAGGATCTCGCCGATGCGGGTGATGGGCACACCGGCAATCTGCTTCGGAATGCGGCGCTCGGGATGAGCAGTGAAGAGCAACTCGTATTCGTCGCCGCCATGCAGCGCCAGGGTCAGCCCATCCTTGCCGCCGGTGGCAGGCAGAGCTTCGGCGTAGACAACGGCGCCGGTGCCACTCTCTTCGCAGATGTGCCCCAAGTCGGTGGAGAGTCCATCGCTAATGTCGATCATGGCGGAGGCTAGCTTCTTCTCGCGCAGGAACTGCCCGACTTCAACCCGTGGCTCAGGATAGAAGTGCTTCGGGTAAGACCTCGGTCGCAGCTTTTCACCATCGCGGAGTTGATTGAGAGCAGCAACCGCCGCCCCGAGCGTACCGGTGACGTAGAGGAAATCCGCGGGCCGCGCGCCCGCGCGCAAAATGGCATTTCCTGCCGGAACCGAGCCGAGCACCATGATGTCAGCCAGGATGCCGGCGGGCGACTGCGCGGTGTCGCCTCCTGCGAGAGGAACTGAAAAGCGAGTTGCGAGCTTTAATAGTCCGGCAACGAACTTGTCCACCCAGCTTTGCGGCAACTCAGCCGGCAGCGCCAGGGAGAGAAACGCCGCGCGCGGAATTCCTCCCATGGCCGCAATGTCGCTGAGCCCGCGCGCCAGGCAGCGATGACCCACGGAATCGGGCGGATGCCACTCGCGCCGGAAGTGTATGTCCTCCAGGCTGAAGTCGGTGGTGATCAGCGCTTCGTGCCCGCGAGGAAGCGGCAGCACGGCGCAGTCGTCCCCGATGCCGTAGCCGGCGCGTTGTCCGCGCACGGTTGCCGCGCGACGAACCCGTTCGATCAGCAACTTTTCTTTCAGGGGCACTGCACCTCCGTGGTGAAACTGCCAGCCCAATATACCCGACGCCATGGCGTGATGCGGCTACCGGGCATATTACACTTTAGTATCAGTCACTTATCCCATAATTCGTTGACAGGTTATTAAGGCTCTGTTACGGTTTGATGTCATTCATTACACCAGCCATGCACTCAGCCAGTTAGCCGATCCGCTGACGGTTGGGAGGAGAAGCGTTAACCCACAGTTCTCCAGGTATCCGTAAGTTTGGCAGTTCGGACCCGGCAGGGACTATAGTTCCGGATTTTCACAATTTACTTGTTTCACGTTCCGGAACCATCTTAAACAACTGAGGGTTATAGTTTTGCGAAAACGCTTTTATATTCTTTTCGTAGCTCGCGATGCAGAAGGCCAGCTACGAAAAATCCCCATCCCCATTCATTACCTATACGTCTTCATGGCCGGCGCGTTGATCGGCATGTTCAGCATCACTGGCATGGCGGGTTCTTACACACGCATGCTGTGGAAGGTAGCCAGCTTCAACCAGTTGCGTTCCGAGAAGAATTCGCTGCAGACCCGCTACAAGCAGTTGGAGCAAGTCAACCACGAGAAGGACATCCAGGTAGCTTCGCTGGGCTCGCTGGCCAACGAAGTCTCCATGATCTATGGCCTGAAGCCGAATCCCAAGCTGTTGAATGATGGCGACGGCGCCCTGAAGCCGGAGCAGGTGACTTCCTCCATGGACCAGCTTTATGCCTTGCGCAGCTCAGCCCTGACCGGCGCGGCAACGGCTGGATTGGGATTGGGCCTGACTCATGAAGCCACCCTGACCGACTGGGTCAGGGCGACCACGGCGCCAGCCTTGTGGCCGGTGATGGGTCCAATTACCGGCTCTTTCGGCGAGCGCATTGATCCATTCAACGGTGAAGGCGCGTTCCACTCCGGCGTGGACATCTCCTGCCACTACGGACAGCCGGTGCTGGCTCCCTCGGACGGCGTGGTGACCTACGCCGGACCCTACAACGGCTACGGCCGCATGATTCAGATGGATCACGGCAATGGCATCACTACTCGCTACGGACACTTGTCAGGCTTCGCAGTGGCCGACGGCCAGAGCGTGCGACGGGGACAGGTCATCGGCTACGTAGGGCTTAGCGGGCGCAGCACCGGGCCCCACTTGCATTACGAAGTGCGCATCCACGACACGCCCGTGAATCCCCACAAATTCTTGCGCAGCACAACCATTCACCCGGGAGGAGTTCCCGCCGGTTAGCTGCATCACTTTTGAGGTCTCTTGGCCGCCGGAGCGTTCTGCTTGGGCGGCTTTTGTGTATCTGGTCCCAACTCCACCGGCGGCTCGCTGAGTACCTTCTTGAAGAAGACGTACGGGACTTTGGCGGTCAGCACTGCCTCGTCTTTGTCTTGATGGATTTCCAGACTGTCAAAGGCGGCCTTCACGTCCGGGTCGGGGCCACCGCCGTCCATCGAGATATTGAGCGACTTGAAGAGCGCGAGAAAAGTATTTACTCGCTCGGTGAAACTGCGGGCCTCGGCTTCGCTATGAGTGAGGACTTGCGCCCGCAGGTGGACATCGTTGAGCGGCCGCGCCGACGCAATCACGGTGCTATTGGGCGGCAACAGTCCGCTCCAGCCGCCGGGCAAGAGCAGTTCGGCATGATCTTCGGAAGAACTGGCGGCTGGCGGACGTGCAATAGTCCAGATGGTGCTGCCCAGCGGCACGCGCCGGTAATATTCACTCACCAGCGGCGGACCGGCGAAGGGCAGCGCCGCTTGCCGGTAACGATCGATCATGCCGTGAATGGCGTCAGCGCCTTCGGTATTTGACGCGGCGGCAACGTCCACGCCGAGGAGCGCCACACGCACGGTCCGGCCTTCCAGCGGAATGACGTAGATATCGAAATTGCCGTAGTGCTCCACGCTGGCTGCCAACTTGCGCAGGTACTCCTCCACGCGCCTACTGTCGAAGTGCCCCTGCAGAATTTCGCTGTAGCGCGTCTCCGTCGATTTGCCGCGGATGGTAGTACCGTAGTGAATGGCTAAGGCTGCCTTGTCCAGATCGCGCTCGAACTCAAAGCCAGTCTGCCGAACGAAGTCTTCGTATTGCGGATCGCGGTCTTTGACAGGATGCTTGCCAAGGTCGGTGAACAGGCGAATGGGCTCAAGATTGATGTATAGTACGGCGTCGGCGTCAGGCAGAAGACGGACGGCGTCGGGGGCAGCGCGTTTTCGCAGCAGAACGGCGGTAACGATGCCACCGGCAATGACGAGGACAACCGCTAAGGCAACCCACAACTGCTTTCGTCGTGTTCGCATGGGGTGAGACTTGATGATACGAGAAAAGGGGGCACGGAGGCCAACCTCGCGTAAATTGGTTACAATGAATTGACCGCATTTCAGCGTTGCCGAAGGCCAACGCGCTCCGCAGAATCCCCAGCCGCGAGGCCTGCGGGAGTGGCGAGTTGTGGATCTCTGATTATTTGCACAATCGACGAAGTTCCAGCGGGTAGTCTGTTTGCACGCAGGTTGCCGTTGTGGTAACTTTATGGTTTGTCCCGGCTGGCAGGAAGAATCATGCTTGGTTCGGCGCCTACGTGTCGAGCCACGCTGCAGTGCTGGCGTAGCTCAGCTGGTAGAGCATCTGATTTGTAATCAGAGGGTCGGGGGTTCAAATCCCTTCGCCAGCTCCAGGATCGTAACCGTGAGCGCGCCGCAAGGCGTAGCAGGAGCAAGCCAAACGAGACGCGCAGCTCTCCTAGAGAACTGATTCCAGCAGCAGCTTCCTAAATCGCAGAACGCGCGCGGAAGTAGGGCCGCGCGACTGATGCGGAGTTTTGCCGGGATTGCAAAGCGGCGCTTGGCGCGGTGTTCTTTGACAGCAGAGACTGGCGATTCCGGGCCAACGGCGACGCCGGGCTCTCATGAAGTCGAAGAGAGCGGGATGCTCGGTCGAATGTGCACAGGTGGCCGAGTGGTTAATGGCAGCAGACTGTAAATCTGCCGCTCCTTGCGAGCTACGGAGGTTCGAATCCTCCCCTGTGCACCAGGTTTTCTATGCGAGTTGGCGCAACGGCGGTCGGGTGTGGGATGAAGCGGTTGTGGGTAGCGTTGGTTGTGTACGGTGTTTTGGCAGCTTTAGCATGGACCACGCTCAGCGACCAGAAGTTCAGGCTGGCCGCCGTAGCAATTCTGGCGATGTTCGCCGTGCGCACCTGGTCGTGGAGCAGAAGGCAAGAGCGCGAGCGGGAAGAACGCCGTGAAGGTAGCGATTTGCAGTAGAGTTTTTGCTCATGGTTCAAGCCGAGGTTCAGTCCAGGGTTGCTCTTGCGCGGCTTATGGTCGCAGAAGAGCTGTTCGACAATTTACCTGGCGAACTTGGGATGAGAACGGCGCTTTCTCGCGCGTACTATGGCTTGTTTCATTCGGCATACGCGGTGCTACTGAGTGGCAATGAGATCGCCGTAGGCGAGCGAGTAAAGCATGGAGTTGTTTTGAAGTTGGTTCGCCGAAGATTGGGTTCCGCGGTGGGTCAAACGTACGAAGACGCTTTAAGTGCAAGGCGCGAAGCGGATTATGAGTCGACAGCCAAATTCTCGCCGACATCGGTGTTGCGACAATTGAAAATCATTCGCACCCATGTGTACTGGTTTTGTATGGAAGCGGAAAAGGTACTGAAATGATTGCCGCGCTTGACGTCAAGAGAGAATTCAGAGAGAGATTAGAAGCCACCGGTTTGTGGGATAGTTTGGATCTGACTGGATCGCAATTTCTAGATTTGTCGTCGCAGGTTTTTGTTGAGTTGGTGCTGTTCGATGCTGGAGTGGCGAACCGAGTTGCCGATATCGCTGGGGATATTCGACTCTCTCATCCGGACGAAGAGATTGATGTTGTGATTCGAGCGCGCTGGTCGGTCCGGAGCGTGCACTATGCCGGAGCTGCAGTAGGGCTTAGTGGTGGCGTTCGGATGGCGGACAGGTACGATGTTGTTATCGTGTCTGGAAGTGTGAGTCAAAGAATAATCGTCGATGTAACGAAAGATGCTATCGAGCAACTCGAGTCAAGGCTGAAGGCGCCTGGCGTTGATCCATCAACATACCGGCAGATTGTGGCGGATCTGGTGCGGGGATATGTGGAGTTGCACTTGTCGCATGGCGGGACGAGCTATTGGGATCCGGTTCGTTTCCCGAGTCTGGACATCAATGCCGCTGCGGTGCAGTACATGATTGGGCATCAATTGTTTAAGGTTGGAGTATAGCGGTATTTGCTGGAGTCAGGCGGGAGTAACTCAGTGGTAGAGTCACAGCCTTCCAAGCTGTTGGTCGCGGGTTCGATTCCCGTCTCCCGCTCCAGAAGTTTTGTTGGAGGGTGTGCAGTCGAAGGGCTGATGTAGCTCAGTTGGTAGAGCACTCCCTTGGTAAGGGAGAGGTCATCGGTTCAATCCCGATCATCAGCTCCAGCATTTTGAGTTAAGCAAGGCCCGCGTAAGCGGGCAGGGTGGAATCCCGGTCCAGTGAATACTTCGATGGAACAGTCGCAATCGCGAATACCGTTTCAGCAGGCTGCTCTTCGCATCGAGAAGCTGGACGAGTTTGAGCAGTTTCGTTCCGCCCTGGCGAGGATTTTTGCGGCGGATGCGGTCGTGGATTTTCTTCGGCTGCTGCAGCGCAAGGGAGTTCCAATCCGCGATTTCGATCGCGTGTTGCGCGAGAAGTTACTGGAACGCGCGGACCAGAAGCTGGCGCAAGACGGAAAATCGGCGCAGCAGTTGTATGACGCGCTGCCAGTGAGCGATCAGGCGCAGGTGCGCGAATTTTATTTGACGGCGCTGGAGGCGGTGGACCTGCTCCTGCGCGAGAAGTTCAACAAACTTTACCGGTACTACTAGGGCATAGGAAAATGGCGAAAGAGAAATTTGACCGCAGCAAGCCGCACGTGAACGTAGGCACGATCGGGCACATCGATCATGGCAAGACCACGTTGACGGCGGCCATCACCAAGGTATTGCAGAAGCACAATCCCAAGATCGTGTTCCGTTC
>DATCCF010000385.1:0-3069 GCA_036511435.1 Terriglobales bacterium
ACTGCGAAATCTCGCCCCCGGAAGCATGCTTTCCCAGCAGCGTGGTGATGCCGTCGAGCGACTGCACGAAGTTGGCGTAGATCCACGGCCGGTCGGTAGGCGGAGGCGGGAACCCGAAGTTGCCGTAAGGCGCGTAAGCGTCATCGGCAATGAGGCTCGGTTCGGCGTGGTCGAACAGCACTTCGAACCGGCGGTTTGGGCTCAGCTTCTCCATCAATGCGATTCCAAAACTGATTCTATCCGAGGTTCCGAAAATGGTTCGCTTCGCGCAAACGGGTTTTCACCACAGAGGAGAGCGCTTGGCATTTGGCTCTCAGCCTGAAGTCAGCATCTTTCTGAGTTCCAGCGGTGTCTGGCGCGAGCTGTCGTTCAGCCAACCGGCACTTTCTCGCGATAGGCTGCCACCTGCACATCCCATCCCAACTCTCTCACCATTGCGTCGCGCAACTGTGCCGCTGCTGGTGGCTCTCCGTGGACCAGATAGGTCTCCTGCGGCGGACGCTTGAAGGTGTGCAGCCATTCCAGCAATTCCGGCGTATCGGCGTGATCGCTGAACTGTTCCAGAGCTGCCACCTGCGCGCGAATCAAGACCTGCTGGCCGAAGATCTTCACCTCGGAGGCGCCGCTCTTGATGGTGAATCCCCGCGTGCCCGGCGCCTGGAAGCCAATGAACAGCACCAGGTTTTTCGGGTCAGGCAAGCGCTGCATCAAGTGGTGCAGCACACGTCCCCCGGTAACCATGCCGCTCGAGGACACGATGATCGCCGGGTACCTCGACTCGTTGATTTTCTTGGAATCGTCCTGGGTGACATCGAAGTAAAAGTTTGGCCACTCCAACGGGGAGCCGTGTTTCTGGATCAGCGCCTTCGTTTCGGCGCTGAACTCTTCCGTGTGCTTCAGGAAGATCTGCACTGCCTTGATGGCCATGGGACTATCGGCGTGCACCGGCACGCGCGGCACCTGTCCTGTCTCCATCAACTCCTTGAGCAGGAACAAGAACTTCTGCGTCCGCTCGACGGCGAACGACGGGACGATCACGCTGCCGCCGCGCTGGAGCGTGGTGCGGACCAGCGCCGCTAGTTCCGGACGGGGATCGGTGTGCGGGTGCAAGCGGTTGCCGTAGGTGCTCTCCATGACCAGTACATCGCACTCTTCGCCCTCGGTTGGACCCGAGTGAACAACTTTGCCCGGCGCGATCTGGCTGTCGCGCACACGGCCAATGTCGCCCGTGAAAAGAAGCTTCGATGATCTGCCGTTCGCGGTGAGCGTCACCTCAGTCATGGCTGAGCCGAGGATGTGGGCGGCTCGAACAAATCGGAACGATAATGCGCCGGTGAGTTGCTTAGCTTCGTCGAAGGCCATCGGACGGAAGAGCGTCATGCACTGCTGCGCCTCTTCCATGGTGTAAAGGGGCAACGCCGGCACGTGCTTGCTGGTCCGCGTCTTGTTGTAGAACGCCGCGTCTTCTTCCTGCAGGTGTCCGGAGTCAGGAAGCAGGATGCCGCACAGATCGATGGTTGCAGGGGTCGCGTAGGTGGGCCCGTGAAATCCTTCCTTCACCAAGCGCGGAATCCAGCCCGAATGATCGAGATGGGCGTGGGTGAGGACCACGGCGTCAATCGATTTCGCCGGTACTGGAAGGTCTTGCCAGTTCCGCTCCCGCCATTCTTTTCGCCCTTGGAAAAGACCGCAATCCACGAGTATCTGTAGCCCTCGCGAGCCGTCATTGTCGACGTGGATCAGGTGCTTCGAGCCGGTAACGACTCCGGCCGCGCCGAGAAACTGGATGTAGCTCAAGCTGTCCTCATTCGTACAGACACATCACAATATTGTCGCGAAGCCGCAACGCAAGATGATAACAGTGTCTCCAAAAAGGCGGTTCACCACCCTTCGGCTTCGCTCAGGGCAGGCTCCGGCACGGAGAACACAGAGAAGAAACAACATGAATAAACCGCGGATTTCCACGGATCAGAGCATTTTCACACTTGGTGTATAGGGTGGAGCACCGCTTCAGCGGTGCAGTTAAGATTCGGAAATGAGACGGCTTTAGCCGCTGAGGTGACAAAAACATTACCTCAGGCGCTAAAGCGCGATCCAAGAACTGACGGCAGTTATGCACGCCTGAAGGCGTGCTCCACCCATCGCCTATACACCCAGATGTGAAACTGCTACAGCCATTGAACAAGACATAAAGAGATCCGTGTGATCCGTGTTTATCCATGGTAAATGTTTTTTCTTTATGTTTTTCAACATCACGGCCGCTTGCCCGGGATCGCATACACGTTGTTACCCAGGCTGACTTCCGGAACGCTTCCATCATTGACAACAATTTTGTCGGGCGACACTGGTACCTCGATGCGGCCCGTACCCTTTTCTCCCGCTTTCGCCAGTACGCGGACACTCTTTTCACCGGAAGGAGTTTGAATCAGCACCGGCACCTCGGCTCCCGCGCCGCCGCGGTTCTCGATGGTCGCAGTCACCAGGAAGCTCTTGTTGGCCTCGCTGAGCAGTGGGCGAGTGTACGCCGATTCCACGTGAAACTCCGGCAACCCGCGATCGCGGTAAACCCAGTCATCGAAGAACCATTCCAGGTCACGTTTGGCGCTGGTTTGCACCAGTCGCTGAAAGTAGCTGGGGTCTTTATCGGCGCCACCTCGATAGGCTGCAATGGCGCGTTGCATGGCTTCAGCTCCGGTCATGTCGCGCAGCATCCAGAAAACGAAGCCGCCCTTGCCACGCAAGTAGAGCTCGTCATTCGTGTTGAGCAGAGTGTTGTTGGCGGGGTTCACCTCGGACAAGCCTTTGGTCGCCGCTGCCGTTTTCGGATGCGCCGCTTGTTCTGCTTGCACCAGGGGCTCGCGATATTGACCGAGAAACTCCAATGCTGCATGTCGTCCGCTGCGGCGTTCTACGGCGAGGGTTTGCAGAAATCGCTCCAGCCCATCCTGAATCCAGGCGTGCGGAGAATGGAACCGCGCAGCGACCTGCGCCGGGAGCAACAGAAGCTGCAAGGTCGCGGTTGGCGCGTCGCGAAGCGGCGTGAAAAGCACTGGGCCGTTTTGCCAGGGA
>DATCCF010000386.1:0-13762 GCA_036511435.1 Terriglobales bacterium
AAGTGGAGCGGCTCTTCGCCTGGATGCACAACTTCCGCAGACTCGTTACCCGATGGGAATATCACATCGAGAACTTCCTCGGCTTCGTCCACCTCGCCTGCCTCCACATGCTCCTCAGACATTTATGAGACTGGTTCTAGCAGCCCATGCTGGTACATCGGGCAGATCGTCATGGCGTACACATCGGAGCATGGGAAGTAAAGCAGTATGACCGTGATGATCGGACGATTCTTCGGAATGCCACAAGAATTGGTCCGAAGCGGCATCTGGAAGCAGATGAGGCCCGGAGAGAAAGACCTCTACACGTGCCTCATGCATCGCAGTGAACGGTATCGAAACCGCAGACTCACGGTCTCCGATGAGGAAGTACGCGGAGAGGTGGGGGCTGCGGCCCGCACGTTATGCAACGCCCGAAAGAAGCTACAAGAACGCGGCCTGATTACGTACGAGCGGGAAAAGGGTGGAAGATACACGTATGAGCTGTGCGATCCCGGCACTGGCAGACCGTATCCTGGGCCGAGCAATGTGCCAGTGATACCTCCCAAGCAAGAGAAGGCCAACCAGGAACCTCAACAGGAGAACCAAGACTCAGGCAGAAGCACAGAAAGTAATGGGAAGCGTCCCTCTCCAGAAGCACCGAAGCCGCTCATATCACCAGCTTGGAACGATCTCAAAGGGCACTGAAACGTCCTCTGGCGAACAGCAACTCCAGCAAGATTTGCTACACCCTTTGGCGGATGTTGCTACACCTCTAGCAAAAGTTGCAGCGCGAAAACGCGCAATCCGCTTGTTATCAATGAGATTCAGAGCGGACTTCCATTCCTAAAGACATTCCTACTAAGAGGGGATTCCTACAAAGCCTCTGGCAGTGTCTTGGGAATAACTGGAAAGGGACTCCTTTTCGCTGAAGGTTTCTGGTTGGGGGAGTCTCCCGTCGTCGCCCTTTTTTCGCGCCGAGGATGTACCATTCGGCAGAGGAACCTGCAATGAATCGAATGTTCGCAGCCCTGGTCATCCTCGTCGTCACTGTCTGTCCGCCCTCGACTCATGGGCAAGCCATGCCCAGGGAAAACAAGTCTTCCGCCACGGGTGAAATCGTCATTTCCCTCAAGGTAATGCAGAAAGCCCTAGCCAACTGTCACGAACGGTATTCGGTGAAACGCCACGGCGAGTCAGAACCGCTAGCCAAGCTCGTGATCGGCTCTGAGGGATATGAAGGCGATCTGAATGGCTTAGAGGTTGCAGAGAAACTTATTTCCGGCATGATTGCTGATCCTTCAAAGATCTCGGGAAGGGGCCTTGTCGCGGCTTTGTCCACGTCAGATGACTTTGCTAGGGGTGCGGCTTCAACCCAAGGTGCGATTCTCCTCCGAGCGATAACGGAGAGCGGTAAGCCCCCTGCGACTGACGATCTGCTGATTTTCGCAACGTCACTACAAGGCTGCTCCAAAGAACTGTTCGATGCGGGAGACGAGTTCGTGGGCGTAGTCCTCGGTTACATCGCGGCTGAGGATGCCGTAGTTGCCGAACGCACTCATTCCCCAAAACCGTAAAGCGCCCCCCCCGAATTGGAGGCGATTCGATGGATGCACACATCACGGGCTTACTGAGAAAAGCATCGACGTTGTTTTTCCTCTGTTATGCGACGTTCTTGGGCGGTCAGAGCAACGATACCCAGCATCGCACGTACAGTCCTACGAAAAGTGATTGTCTCGCGAAATCAGAGCAAGCAACTGATTCGGAATGGCTGTCGAAACGATCTGCCCCAGAGGTAACCCAACTTGACTGGGAATTGAGCGTCTGCACCCTTAGGTTTGCACCGCTCAGACCTAAGGGTGCAGACCTAATCCTCGACGCGCACGGGATGGTTGCTGATGAGTTTAGGATGCGAATCGAAAAAGCAATTGGTACCCTCTCCAAAAGCACTCAGGCAGAAGTGTGGGCGGCGTTTAACGCCGACATGGGTTCCAAGTGATGGCCATCAGAAATTCTTGCCGCAAGGCTGATGTGTGGGCTGTAAGCCTCAGCCTTCATCCAACAATGAACATTATCGTGAACAACGCTCTGCTCGCTCTTGCAACTCGTCAGCGAAACTGAATACGTGTTTTTCGAGAAGCTGGTCGTACTCACTAACCCCTTTGAGAACGGGCATTCCAGAGTCGTCCCAATTCTTTCGTGCGGCGCCAGCCGGCAAAAGACCTTCAGTGTCGGAAAGAGATGACATTATATCCGTCAGCGATTTTGCCATTGATATCTGATTGCTGAGTTGCGGCTTAAACAGTTCCGATTTTATGAGTGAGTCCATCACCTCAAGATTAGTCAGCGCCACCCCTTTGTTGTCAGCAATAAGCTTTCCAACGGCGTAAGACACGGGAAGATCCTCGACCTGTAGGGCTGAAAATACTTTTTGCCACACTGTCACATCGGCATTGAGTTTCTTAAGGAAGCTCTGGTATTCAGCGGGAGACATCTTCTGAGCACTTGCCGGAAGACATGCCGCCAACGCGAGCACCAGGAGAATCGTCACGTGCAGTTTCATTGCAGAACGAAAGCTCCGCATCTTAGCCTCCTAATCACTGCTTGCGGGCGATTCTGGCTCCGCTGGCGGTCCTGCTAGATACTTCCCGTCTAGGCTCTGTAGAAATGCGGTTAGTGTATCCCATAACCACATCAACTGCTCGCTGGATTCGGCATCCATCAGGATCGCTGTGCCCGGTAAACGGTGATACCTTCGCTTCCCGTTCCAGTCGCATAAAGCCTCTGCGCACAATCTCAAACGAGGTCTGCGAGGTGTACCGTCAGGCATAGGAAAAGCCGAAAGCTCTATGCGGTTGCGAGTGAAAGCTAATTCCGAGTCTCGCGTCCCGCATTCGTGAACCCTAATCGGGCCGGGGATAACAGGCGGTGGCGGTAGTAGCTTGAACATGATTGGATGCTAAGGTCGGATAGGTGCGCAGTCAATGCAAACTTCACGAAGAGAGCGGGTCGGCGGCTGTACCGAGTTTTGTACCAAAATTTCTTGCCCCGATTTTTCGCGCAGCAAGCCTCGGCTCTGACTACCCCGCCCCTCGGTTCTAGGCCGGAGGTGGGGGGCCGGAACAAAAACGTGGGTCGGGTCTGTGCCGCGCATCACCAAGCAATGTTGTTTTCGCGGTCGGCGACTGTGCCCAAAATTGTGCCCAGTGGCTGTTTAGTTACGCTTGCATCCGGAAGGAGAGCGGAGCGGGAAACCCGCATAAATACTAGGGAATCTCACTCCGCACAAACCGAGCTAAGCCGTTGATTTATCGTGCGGCGAGTCCTCCGGAGCAATAGGCCGGGAGTTCGAATCTCTCCGGGCGCGCCAGTAAGTCTCTGCTGGTCGGGAGCTCAGGAGTTTGTTCCCCGAAAACCGGTGCGCCAAGTCCGAATGTTCTTCATGTACATTCTCCGCAGCGACAAGACCGGTCGTCTATATACCGGCCACACTTCTGACTTAAGCCGTCGTTTAGCAGAGCACAATTCCGGTATGACGACCTCGACTCGCCATGGTGCCCCGTGGCAACTTCTATATTTCGAAACCTTCTCGTTTCGTTCCCAAGCAATGGAGCGCGAGCGCCACCTCAAAACGGGTAAGGGGCGTGATGAAGTGAAGGCCGTGCTTGCCAAAGCGGACTCCAACAACAGCCCACCGCATTCCTAGTCTTTCCTAGCGCGCCCGTAGCTCAGCTGGATAGAGGTCGCCGCGGCGACCCTCCGGAGCAATAGGCCGGGAGTTCGAATCTCTCCGGGCGCGCCAGAGTTCCTGCCGCCCCAAGTATCCGAATTTAGTTTCTCCACAACATTTTTGGCCTGCAACTTGAGCTGCCTACAGGACCTCCTCGCTCATCTCGCTTACAATGAACCGTTGCACAACAAAGTATTCGGCAGACAACAGCGGGACTCCTGAACGGCTCTAACCCATTGCGCGATGCCCTGCGGCGCATCGTTTGAGGTGAACCATGCAGAACTGGAAGAAAGCAATCGTATTTGGCTCGATCGGCGTCGGCGCCGCGCTGGTCATTACCCGCCGCCGTCCTCTCGGGATGGCTTTTGCGGCGGCTGGCCTCGCGGTCCTGGCCTCCGAGTATCCCGAGAAATTCGAAGCGGTGTGGGAGAACGCCCCCGAGTACCTGCAGAAGGGCATGCAGATTTTCTCCACGCTGCAAAAAATGGGAGAAGGTTTTGCCGAGGAAGCGGAGCGGCGCAGCGTCAGCGCCTGGCGTGATCTGCGGGCGCACAGCTCGTGAGGGTTGCCGTCCCGCCGGCAAAAATCGCTAACTTGAGCGGGCCAGAGCAGATTCTGAGTTGGTATCCGGGTGGAGCACCGCTTCAGCGGTGCATTTGAGGGTTGCCTCTGAATTCGGCTTTAGCCACTGAGGTAACCAGAACCCTTACCTCAGCGGCTAAAGCCTCGCCCTTTTTTGCAGCTTTGGTATGCACGCCTGAAACAGGCTGCTGAAAAACTCTGGGGAACGCTTTTGGTGGGAACCCACTGCTTCAGCAGGGGGAGCTGGACTTTAAGTCCAGCGGAAAAGCGTTCACTCTTAAAATCGGCTTTAGCCGCGGGATTTGCCGAGGCCAGCGCTAAGGCGCATGATCAAAGTCGAAACTTTTTTCGGAGCGCTGAAGCGCTCCTTCCCCCGCATAAATGTGGGGGCTCCCACCAAGACGTACACTCCCTGGGTTTCGCATAGCATTTTTCAGCAGCCTGTGAAAGGCGTGCTCCACCCCAATACCGGATACAGCAACTCTGGAATTACTCCAGCTTCGTCAATTTGAGCGGACCAGCACGCTTGCCGCCGGTGGGGAATCTCCGCCGGGAGCCTTACAACTTCACTCAATCCCCAATTGCTTGCGCGCCTCGGAACTGAGCCGTTCTGGCGTCCACTGCGGATACCATACGATGTTAACCGTGGCATTGCTCACGCCGGGCATTCGCAGCAGGCGCTGCTGGACCTGATCGCTGATCTCTTGATGAGACGGACAGCCTGGCGTAGTCAGGGTCATTTCGACTTCGATATCCTCGCCCTGCAGGTTGTTAACTTCCGTCGGTTTCAGCCGGACTTCATAAATCAACCCGAGGTCGACGATGTTAACCGGGATCTCGGGGTCGTAACACTCTTTGAGCGCTGAGATGACATCTTCCTGGGTGAGTGCCATGCAAACCTCTGGCTCTAGTCTAACGGGAATCGGCTGGATCCGTCTGGAGGATCGCCGTCACACCTGTCGGGGTTAGAACACTACCCAGAATTGGGGGAGTGTCAGAGTTCCCTGGCCTTGGGCGTTTGGTTCCTGCCGCGTTCGACCGTGCCTGACGACTCCTCGAATCGTGGCCCCGGATGGATGGTCTCGATGCGGCGATGGTGCTCGGCATCGCTGGGTACGGTCCAGCCATTCTCCTGTTCGACCACCCGCACGATGGCAAGGCTCTTGGCAGGCAGCAGCAATCCGCCGGTCGTCACCGATACTTCGTTGCGCTCCCAGATACGGGCCAACATGGTGTCCTGCACTCGCGAGACCAGCCGCGGAGCATCGCTGGAGGCGATCACGACACCGCGGTCAGCTTGCCCGACAGGTGTCAACACTACGAAACGTGCGCTCAAAACCTGCTCATCGAAGCGTCCAAAAACAAACTGGAAAACCTCAGGATGCTCCGGGATTCCCCCATCGCCCGCGTAGTTCACCACGTATTTTTCGTCGACCGCATCGCCCGGCGAGAGCGGCGGCAGCGCGCTTAGCGGACTCTCTGGATCAAGTTTCATCGCAGTGACACTGCTGTCGGAATGGAGAGTTTGCAGTTGCAAAATCTGAGCGCCGCGCGGAAGACTTGGCCCTGCGAAACGCTGGATGTCCTCGGTATTTGAAAAGCGAGTAGTCGTGTGAACATACAGCGAGACGCTGCCATCGGGCCGCGCGATGGCAACATGATCATCTACCAGCATGGCGGGTGCCCCAGGGATTTGCGGCGCATCGGCCTGCAGCATCGCTTGGACGGCATCGCGGCGATAAAGGGCGTAGAAGTCTTTCGCGTCCGCAGCCAGATCGCTGCTACTATCAGCGGCTGCCAGGCGACGGTACTCGGAAGCGTTTGGCGCAATCCGCAACCATGTGGCGGCAGCGCGTTCCGCGGCGGAATCGTCACCGGCTCGTTGCAACTCGCGCACCAGCATCAACCGCGCGGAACGGTTCAACGGGGCCGCCGCCAGCAATCGCTGAAGCGCCCGTGCGGCGTCGCTATGACGCCCCTGGCGGGCTAACGACTGCGCATACGCCAGCGATTCGGGAGCGCAACCGTCCAACTTCTGCTGCGCCGAGGCGGCCTCCGCAAATTGCCGCTGGCTGCGATAGAACATCGTCGCCTGGTTGGCCGTCGCGCACGATGGATGCTCCGCCAGACGCCGCGACCAGATCAGTCGCGGTTCTGCTTTTGGGTCCGCCAGACCTGAGTCGCCGTCGATTGCGCCGCCCAATGTCTCCAGCGCGCTAATGTCGTGGGGACTGGCTGCCAGGACACGTCTGGCAAACTTTGCCGCCTCCACCAGATGACCGCCAGCCAACGCCCGCTCGCCAAGCGCCTGATCGGCAGCTAAGGCTCCAGGCGCGAGCGACCGGACACGGTTCCACGCTTGGAGACCTTCGGGCGCGGTGGGATTCTCTCGTGTCCGCGACTGCGCCAAAAGAAACTGTAGTGCGGCGGAAGTAGAGGCCGATGGCAGCGCGTTGATTTGCTGGATCGCCGTCCCAAACTCCGCTGCAGCGTAGGCAGCCGCAGCCAGATCGTAAGCTAACTCCTCCACGGATATTTTGGCCCTGGTTGGAGTGGACCCTTCCGAGGCTGACGGCGATACTGCAATCCTTAGCGGCGCGGCTGCACCGGCGAATTTCGCTAATAGCCGATGTGGGCCAGCCTGGACATCGACTGTGGCGGAGCCGTGAACATGTTTTCCGCGCAGGCTGACATCTTGTCGTAACATCCGCTTGCCATCCACGTAAATTTCGAGCGGCCCAACGCTTTCGAAGCGCACGGTCCAGGTTCCCGGTGCGAGCGTGGCAAAATGTGCGGCCGCATAGAAGGTTCCGCGAGGCGAGAGATACGGAGGAAGGTCAATGATTCCGTCGGGAAATTGGAAATTCTCAACCGCGCGGTTGTCATAAGACGCCTGCGCCAAATCGTCATTCGGCGAGATCGGTAGCTGATCGAAGTCGAGCAACGGGTGCCGGCCCAGCGGACCTACAACGCGCCACTCCGTCAAGATGCCCGACGCGCGCGCGAGCGCCTCGGGATCGAGTCGCGGAGCCCCATCCATGGCGGCGCGCAGTAGGGTAGCGTTCAGTTCCGGCCAATCCTCGCTGGAGTTTGCCAGCAGCATTTGCACGCGAGGAATGGCCGCTCGAAACTCGGGCGTATTGGCCGCCGACTCGCGCACACGAACTGCCGCTAATCGAATTCGTGGATCCTGCTTGGCCGCGCCCCCGATTTCGCACAGACGTAGAGCGGCGTTGAGCATGGTCGCATGGTCGGCCTGCATGGCGGCGGCTTCCATCTGCACAAATAGCGCTTCGGCGTCGCGATGGTCGTGTCGCCAAGCGCGTTCGGCAAGTTGGCGCGCACGGACCAGGTCGGCTTTCACAAACATCGCGGTCGCGGCGGAGCGCGAAAGCGCCGATTCGGCAAGCGGTTCGGAGCGAGAAGCGATAGTTCCGGGAGAGCTGCTGCGCGGGGCAATGCGCGGACGCGTGACCTCAGGGGCGCTCTCGCGGCTCAGGCGTGCGAGCGTCCGATCCTGTGCGAATGCCGGCATGGCAAGTGCCATTGCTACCCAAAGGATCGATATCGCACACCTTAGCTTTCATACTGTAATCTCGGGCATCCTGAATTGCCGTCGGCATAGGCCCGCCCGCCCGCGGCAGCAGTTGCGCATCTTTCTGACGACCAAGTTATCTCGCAGGAGATGAGGAAGATTAACCGACAGGAACAGCGTCGGCAAGCAGATATTTCGCAACTGGTCTACCACTTCCCGGTGGTGGACTCGCATCACCGCAGCGAGCGGCGAATCAGAGTAAGGTGAGCTAGACGATACGTTGGCGCTTCCCATAGCGAGAGTGGTTGCAGTATGCATCCGGCGCCGGATGTGCAATATTGAGCAGAAAACTTAATCGGCTTGCGGAATAGACCTTAGACGCGGAATTTCTGCATCCAACCTTGCTTGTAAACGCTATGTCGAAGACCAGCAGGATTATCCAGATTGTCTTGCTCGTGGCAATCATGGCCGCGGGCATCAACTTGTTTCTCTACCTGCGCCAGCGTCGCGCCGGCCTGGCAGAACCGAAGAAGCAGGAAGTTGCTCTCGATCCCGACTACTACGTCACGCCAAAGAAGCTGCATCCGCAGGACCTGAAGGACGCGAAGGAATTGACCCGGCAGCCCGTTTGGATTCGAGAGGGTTATCGCTTTGCCTACTATCCTTATGCAGGGCACACGGATTTCCAGCATCCCGCCGGAACATTGGATCCGATCGAGAAGCTCGATATCAAAGACGTGGTTGTCGATCACGCGCCGCAATCCGGCACCGAGAAGCAGGTGATGGCGGTTTTTGAGAAGGAAGGCAAACGTTTCGCGTTCTCCATCGGGTTAGTCACGAACCGCGATTATAAGATTTATTCCGACGATATCCTCTTCATTCAAGATCCGCACGAACTGTACAAGCATTGGCCCGCTGACGTCTGGAAGCTGATCGACACCCACCAGGTGAAACCCGGAATGAATGAATTGCAGGCCTCGTTCGCAATTGGAATGGGGGCACCGCAGGGATTGGGGATGTCGAATCCTCGCGTTGTCGACTACCCGAATAATGGCCATCCGCTGCGGGTGACCTATACCGACGGCAAAGCCACGCAAATTCAGCCGGGGGCGTAGCGATCATATGCAAACTTGACCGTCCCTGCGTAGAATCTGATAGGAATTTGTGCCGAGGAGGGAGTCGTGAAAGCTATCCGTGTCCATGAGTTTGGCGGCCCTGAAGTCATGAAGTTGGAAGATGTCCCCGATCTTCAACCAGGTCCCGGACAAGTTGTGGTGCGCATTCATGCCGCAGGCGTGAACCCAGTAGAGGCATATGTCCGCAGCGGCAGCTACCCGCAGAAACCCACCCTGCCCTACACACCGGGCACGGATGCCGGTGGCATGGTCATGGCGATCGGATCAGGTGTCAAGGGGCTAAAGGCCAGCGACCGCGTCTATACCTCCGGCCCTAACAGCGGCACTTACGCCGAGCAGGTCCTGTGCAATGAAGCCCAGGTGCATCGCCTGCCAGACAACGTGAGCTTCGAACAAGGCGCGGCCATGGGCGTTCCTTATGGCACGGCGTATCGCGGATTGTTTCAGCGTGCCGAGGCAAAACCCGCGGAGACCGTTTTGGTTCACGGCGCGAGCGGTGGAGTCGGCAGCGCAGCCGTGCAAATGGCGCGCGCAGCCGGCATGACGGTCATCGGTACTGCGGGCAGCGAGCGCGGCCTCGAATTGGCAAAGAAGGAAGGCGCGCACCACGTTCTCAACCATGCGTCCGACGGTTATCTCGACGAGTTGATCACGCTCACCGATGGCCGTGGCGTGGACGTCATTGTGGAACTGCTGGCGAATAGGAATCTCGCCAAGGACCTCACGGTGCTCGCCAAAAAAGGCCGCGTGGCGGTAATTGGAAGCCGCGGCACAATCGAGATCAATCCGCGTGATGCCATGGGGCGCGAAGCCGACATCCGTGGCGTGACGCTCATGAACACTTCCGAGCAGGAATATAAGGCCATGCACGCCGCTCTGGTCGCGGGACTGGAGAATGGAACGCTGCGTCCCGTGGTCGGGCAGCGAATTCCGCTCGCCGAGGCTGCCCGCGCACATGTTGAGATCATGAAGCCGTCAGGCGCGCACGGAAAGATCGTGCTGGTCCCCTGACTGCTGGAGAACTTCGCGACGGAACTCACCGCAATGCAACAGGCACGGGGATTCCCTCAGAAGAAATTAGGATAGCTCGTGTCAACGCGGCTTCAGGGCGTTGCGTGTACCGGCGCCTGCACCTTGGCGAGGATTGCCTCCAGTACCGTACAGCGATTACGCAATCCGTCCCTGAATTCGTGGTGATCGGCTTTGGCGATCTCTCGCAAAAGATGGGTCTGATGTTCTTGCAGGAGATCCAGAAGCAGGTCTTCTTCTTCCGCGGTCAACCCGAGTTCCATCATGGCGACCTCCACGTAACCATGTCTCGATAAGTTAATTGTAGGCTTTCGAATCCAACTTGCAACAGCCTAGTTACGGCCTTCCACTTGGGTAGAGCGGGCCTTCAGAGGGTGTGTGAGAACTCTGCCGTCCCCGAAGGGACTCGGATCTATTTCCGACGTGTTACCCAGCACTCCGCCTTCGGCTCCGTGCTAGGCTAAACTATACCGCGCCTACGGCGCTGGATTTTCCGCTAGCAAATTCCACTGGCAAAAACGAACTTTCATTCTCACACACGCTCCAAAAGGCTGCTCTACCCGTACAAGTCGGAGACGCCAATCCTGGAGCCGCTCTAGCCGGGGGTGTTAGTCCCGGTTCGTCTCGGATGTAGATGCCGCCGCGCTTGCACTGCGCCTTTACAATCGAGGCATGCCCCGTTTGAATCTGACCTGCCGATGCTTCGCCGCGTTCATTCTGTGCTTTGCGACATTGCCCGCTGTAGCAGGAGGGTCGGGTATTTCGACGTTGCAGACAGCGGTTGCGCGGGCAATGGCGGGCCGTCGCGGCGCCGCCGTAGTCGTCGATGTCCAATCGGGACACGCCCTCGCGGTTTACCATCTTGACGTAGCCGCCCGTCGCATGGTGCATCCCGGCTCCACCATCAAACCCTTCACGCTGCTGGCGCTGCTGCAAGCGGGAAAGCTCGACGCCCACACAGCGCTCATGTGCAAGCGCACGGTTTCGGTTGGCGGCCACAAACTCGACTGCACTCACCCTGCAACACCGGAGCCGCTGGTCCCGGCCAGCGCGCTGGCATACTCCTGCAACTCGTACTTCACGAACGTCGCAACGCGCCTGACGCCCGCACAATTGCGCAACAGTTTTGTGCGGTCTGGCTTCAGCTCTCCTACCGGACTGTCGCCGGATGAAGTCGCCGGGAAGGTTGCGCTTAGCCATTCATCGGAAGAATTGCAGCTGCAAGCGATTGGCGAATGGGGAATCAGCGTAACGCCGCTGGAGCTGCTGCATGGCTATCGCGACCTTGCTGCGCTGGCGGCCAGCGATCCGAACGGGAAGCTTTCCCCAATTTTTGAAGGTCTGCAACAATCCGTTACCTACGGCATGGGCCGCATGGCGCAGCCGGATGCGCCTATGAAAGTTGCGGGTAAGACCGGGACCGCGCTGGCTCACGAAGGTCCATGGACGCATGCCTGGTTTGCCGGTTATGCGCCCGCTGACAATCCCCATATCGTGCTGGTCGTGTTCCTGGAAAAAGGACACGGTGGCACGGATGCCGCCAACGTCGCACGCGAGATATTTACGGCGTTCGCGGCTGACCACGGTGCTGGAATCGCGGAAGCCGCGAAAGGAGCGCGGAAATGAAGCGCCTGTTGGCGGCTGTCGGCTTGCTGCTCCTGCTGTGTAGGGCGGGCGATGCCGAGTTGGGCGATCGCGCCGCCGCCAACTCTTCTCATAGCGGATTTCCGCAGACTGTTCGAGTGCGGCTCTGGTATCTGCATCCGCCGCGCGAGTTGCGGATTCGCGCCGATGCCGGTCGGGCACAGATGCGAACCTGCGCTGCTTGCAAAACGACCGCGATCACCGCCGCGGCCTTACGCGCCACGGGCTCGAAGATTGAGGTCGAAGGAAACAAGCCCGCCTTCTCCGAATTTCGCGTGAGTGGCGCGTACCAAATGAATGCCGCAGGTGACCCTCCATTGCGCGCCGATTTTCCGATTGAGATTCGCGCCAGTGAAGGTCACCTGCTCATCACCGCATTCATGCCGATGGAGGAATACATCACGGGCGTACTCGCTGGGGAAACAGGAAACTTCAAGTCCGATGAGGCGCTGAAGGCCATGGCGGTTGCAGCCCGTACCTACGCGATGCATTTTGGCAGCCGCCATGCCTTAGAAGGATTCGACTTCTGCGACACCACGCATTGCCAGGACTTGCGCATCGTCGGCATTGATGCCCATTTGCGCAGCATCGCCGACGCGACCGCGGGCGAAGTCCTCTGGTACGACGGTGAACCGGCGGCCACCTACTATCACGCCAACTGCGGAGGCACGACCGAGGACGGGCACTTCGTTCTCGGGAACAATGAGCCGCGCGCACCGTTTCTGGTCCAGCATTCCGATCAATACTGCGTGCGCAACGGCAGTACCCAGTGGCGCACGGAGGTGGCCAAGCGCGACTTGCAGCGCGCGCTCGCGGCTGATGGCGTCGTTGTTCCCGGCATCCTGCGTGCGGTGTCCGTTCTGCATCGCACGCCCAGTGGACGCGTGGAGTTCATTCGCGTCACGGGCAACGGCACCATCACCGTGCCGGCGCTGGCTTTCCGTTCTGCCATCGGCCGCCACATCGGATGGGACCGCATGAAGAGCAACTGGTACGACGTGAGCGACGCTGGCGACCGCCTCATCTTTCACGGCCGAGGATCCGGGCACGGGGTTGGCCTGTGCCAAATTGGCGCCGAAGTTATGGGTGAGGAAGGTCGTTCCTACCGCGAGATCCTCAGCTTCTACTACCCGGGGACGCGTCTGGGCGTCAGCGCGCAGGGCATACCGTGGCAGCAACTCGCCAACGAAGATGTCGCGCTGCTGACCACTCGTCCCGATCATGACCGCTCGCTCTTGACCTTGGCGACCGGATTTATGCATGAGTCCGAGGAAAATACTGGACTGCTCTATCGCGCCACCCCCCGCTTGAAGATTTATCCGACGATTGCAGCTTTCCGCAACTCTACCGGCGAGCCGGGATGGGTAGCGGCTTCGACTCGCGGGCGCACTATCCAGATGCAACCCTCCGACGTGTTGCGCGAGGCGGGTACGCTGGAGAGCACCATTCGCCACGAACTGCTGCACATGCTGATCGATTCCTACGCGCTTCCGGGGACGCCGCTTTGGTTCCGTGAAGGGCTGGTGCTCTACCTCACAGCGCCGAACGCCTCCTCAAAACAAAGCGAAAACGTCGACGATTTGAAGAGCCTGGAGAAGGCGCTCCGGGCTCCGGCTAGTGAAGCAGAGTTGCGGCACGCATACGCTGGCGCCGGTGCGCGGGTAGCGCAACTTGCGCGGCAACATGGCAAAGAAGCATTACTCGATTGGGTACAGAACGGACTGCCCGCCAACGCAGCCGCGGCTGGGGCTGCCCAACGCACCGGCGGCCGATAATCCGAAGAACCGTTTGGGTATCATGGAAGTGAGTTCCTCGGCATGGAGAATGACCAGCGATAACGGTACTCTCACTACTGCAAAATTCAGCTTCCTCCTCCCTAGGAAGAAAAGGAAACACAGGGCTCGCGCATTTCGCCCGTAAGATATCGAGAATCAACGATAGCCCAAACTTACTCCTGCAGAAGAGGAAGGCGGGACTCCCGGTACGGGGCAGGGCAGACGCATCTAAATTGCTTTTGAGAGTTCAAAGCTGTGCGAGACTCTCTGGGAACCGCAGAACTGGCTCAAAGCAGACGTGAAACGAGCCACGTGATGCTCAATTTGACACTGAAGAGGTGGAGTTTGGTCCAGA
>DATCCF010000387.1:0-8517 GCA_036511435.1 Terriglobales bacterium
AACCCAACCTCCGAGTCAACGTTACGGTGGAAGAGGTGCTCAAGTACTCGCCTAAGCGCGTCGACGTGATCAATCTGGAGAGCAACGCGTTTGAAACGGTGGACTCGGTAGAACTGCTTCGCTACTGCGGCGGCAGGTATCCGCAGATTCGCCATTTTGTATCGGTGATCGAGCACGATCGCATTGAGCAGCTAGTCGGGCCAGTCCCGGACTTCAGCACACGCGACGTGGTCTTCAGCTTCGAAGGTCTGATCCGGAAGACACCGTTCGTGGCGCGGATTCGCGAGTTGCTGACTCTTCTGCAATCCAAACTGGGCACGCCGGTGGACATCGAGTTTGCCTACGACGGGGAGGATTTTTACCTCCTGCAGTGCCGGCCCCAAAGCTACAGCGGTGATGCGGTCCCGGTTGCGATACCACAGAATCTGCCGGCGGACAAAGTGATCTTCTCGGCTAACCGCTTCGTCTCCAATGGCAGGGTACCGGAGATCACGCACATTGTTTATGTGGACCTGGAGGGCTACAGCCAGCTTTCCGACCAGACCACAATGCGCGATATAGGACGCGCGGTAGGCCGATTGAACAAGTTGCTGCCCAAGCGGCAGTTTATCTTGATCGGTCCTGGACGCTGGGGAAGCCGTGGGGACATCAAGCTCGGCGTTCCGGTCACCTACTCCGACATCAACAACACGGCGATGCTGATCGAAGTCGCGCGGCAACGAGGAAATTATCTGCCGGACCTCTCCTTCGGCACCCATTTTTTTCAGGACTTGGTAGAAGCTTCGATTCGCTACCTGCCTCTCTATCCCGACGATCCGCAGACTGTATTCAAGGAAGCGTTTCTGCGCCGCTCGCGCAGCGTGCTTGAGGAACTTCTTCCCGAATTCGCGCACCTGTCGGATACCCTCCGTGTTATCGATGTGCCGAAAGAAACCGACGGCCTGATCTTGCGAGTGCTGATGAATGCAGAACTGGATCAGGCCGTAGCGTTTCTCTCACCTCCACGGCAACGAGACGGACAGCCTGAATCGGACGTCGAGGTGGTTGATCGCACCGGCGAAGAACACTGGCGCTGGCGCTTCCGGATGGCACAGAGGATCGCGGCACAGCTCGATCCCCAGATGTTCGGGGTCAAGGCCTTTTACCTGATTGGCAGCACGAAGAATGCAACCGCGGGCCCGGCCAGCGATATCGATCTGCTGCTTCATTTCCAGGGCACCGAAGAACAGGAGAGCGGATTGATGCACTGGCTGGAGGGCTGGAGCCGTTGCCTCAGTGAAATTAACTTCCTGCGAACCGGCTATCGTACGGAAGGCCTGCTCGATGTTCACCTGATCACCGATGAGGACATCGCACAGCGCTCGAGCTATGCCGTTAAGATTGACGCAATCACGGATCCCGCAAGGAAGCTGCCGATGAAGGAAGCGTAGTTCGCGCTATGGGGACTCTGATTAAGTCTGGTTCTTTGAAGGGGACGGCCTTCAGGCCGTCCGCAGATACCTGATATCAGTCCGGGCTTTAGCCCCTGAGGGACTTCCGACTGACTTTAATCAGAGTTTCCCTAAAGCAACTGGCGCGAAGCATCGGCAGGCGATTCTGGATCGAACCGCACAAGGGCTAACTCGGGCCCGTCGTGAGCGCCATTGATACATACTGTGCGACCCAGCCTGGTTTTCCATTCGCCGGTCAGACGAGCAGCTTCATGTACATGCCCGTGCAATGTGAGCAGCGGCTGGCGCCGCTCGATGAACCGCCTCACCGCGATGCTCCCGACGTGCACGTCCAATGCCACGTGCTCATACATCTTTCCGTCAAGGGCGGCACGATCCAGCGGGGTATCGTACGGCGGAGTGTGAAACAGGAAAATGGTACGGTGCATGGAATCGTCATTAACGAACATGTCGAGATCCTTCGCGATCGTTCCCCACTTAACGTCATTACCTTCGGTGGCTACGCTCCGCCGTCCTTCTTCGGGAGAGATACAGCCCGGATCGACGTAACGGGACACGTCGTAACGCTCCCAATCCTTCAGCAAGAACGGAGTTGGCGGGACACAAGCGTAGCCATAGACATTGAAGCCCGCGAACACGGCCTTCTGCCCATGCATGTAGCTCCATAATCCGTTCTTTGCGGCCTTGAGGATTTCAGGCTCCTCATAGCGCGGATCGTCATTCCCCAGGATCACGAAGAGCGAAGGATACTCTGTGTCCAATGCATCGCGGAGCTTCATGAAACTCGGGACCAGGTAGTCGTTCACGAAGTCAGCATGCTCGGCGCCACCTCCCATCAAGCGCGACGATCCGTTAGGCAGTAAGTCGCCACCAAGGAACACCGCATCGGGGCGCTCGGTGACGATGGAAGCGAATAGCTTTGCGTACCGATCCGCGTGACCGTGAAGATCCGTGACGAAGAAACAGAGAGGCAATCCTAAACCTTCCGACCTGGGATGACGGTCTTGATCGTACACCGTTGTCCGATACTGCGACTTATCGGGTTTCTCGCAGCCTACCATCCCGGCAGCGTTCGCAGCGGAGCCAGGCAATTTGGCCTTTGAACTCTTGCCGAGGGGCGGAAGAAGGCTTGGCAGGGCTGCGTGACGGCGATCCAAGGGCCGATCCGGAGCGGCAGAAGGCGCATAAAAAACTTGGACGATAATGAGCGGAAAGACGGTCAGCCTGCGTCTAAGCAAGTAGACACTCTCGTAAGGTGAGACTGCCAAAGGGAAACCGCATGAAGAGGACACTCGGCACAGTCGCAGTTCTGCTGATTGCACTGAATTGTCTTGCCTGGCAAGTAACACTGCCCATAGGGGGATCGGGATCGTCCTCTTCGGACGGGCGCAAGGCCACTCGCGTCACCTCACGTACACTTACCGGCGTAGTTCTCGACAAGAGCGATGCTCCCGTGAGCAACGCCGTGGTCTATCTCAAGAACATGAAGTCACTAGCGGTTAAGACCGTCATCGCCGCGAATGACGGCACCTATCGCTTCCCCGAACTCTCGCCCAATGTGGATTATCAGATCTATGCGCAGCGCGAAGGCAAGAAGAGTGACACGAAAACCTTGAGCCAGTTCGACGATCGCCAGGCGGCCAACATCGTTTTGCGGATCAAGTAGGGAGAAGCTGTCAGCTGCCGGTGAACTTCGCGATTCGCTTTTCGCTCTTCGCTTTCGCTTTTTGCCCTTCGCTTAACGATGAACTGAATTTCACCTGTCATCCCGAGTGTTACATGGGCCTCGGCCCACCCATAGGAATGAAGATTAACCACGGGGATCACGGCGAAAACCAGAACTCATCTCATTAATCGTTCTGAGGCGTATCAGGGCCCCACTTTCAGTCGTGCCGAACGAAGCGCAGGAAAGATCAGGGCTTTAGAGCGGGTGTGAGAACGTCTGCCGTCCCTACGGGACTCGGATCGATTTTCCCCTTACCCAGCACTTCGCCTGCGGCTGCGTGCTGGGCTAAACTGAGCCGCGCCTACAGCGCTGGATTTTCTGTTCCGCGTACGCGCAAGTGGCGAACATCACAATTCGTGATCCCTCAGATGGCGATCACACAGACGCGAAAGCGCTGGGCTAAACCCAGCACTTCGCATAACAGTGTTCTCGATCAGGCTAGTTGTTTTCGTTGCTGGCGCGCTTCCACGACATGAACTCGCCAATCGTCGAGCCAGTGCCGGAAGAGGCGGCAGCGGGCGCCTTGTAGGACTCGACATCGTGGCGCGTGGCTTCTTCGCCACCCACGGCACGAATGCTGAGTCCCACTTTCTTTTCGGCGGGGTTCATCTTAATGATCTTGAACTCGAACTCCTGGCCGCTCTCCAGTTTGATGGGAGCGCCGTGAGCGTCTGCCGCTTCGGAGTTGTGGCATAGGCCTTCGACCCCTTCGGCAATCTCGACGAACGCGCCGAAGCTCGCCAGGCGTAGCACCTTGCCGTGAATGACATCACCCACGCGGTGCTGGTCGAAGAAGGTATCCCAGACATCGGGCTGCAGCTGTTTCACGCCCAGTGACAGGCGACGCTGGTCCGGCTCAATTGCCAATACGATGGCCTTCACCTTGTCGCCCTTCTTCAGCACCTCGGAAGGATGCTTCACGCGCTTGGTCCAGCTCAGGTTGCTGACGTGGACCAGTCCGTCGATTCCGTCTTCGATTTCGATGAACGCGCCGAAGTCGGTCAAGTTGCGTACTTTGCCTTCCACCACTGCGCCCACCGGGAACTTCTCGTGCAGACTCTCCCAGGGATTCAATTCCAGTTGCTTCAGGCCCAGGCTGATGCGACGCTCCTGCGGATTTACGTTCAGCACCACGGCCTCGACCTGGTCGCTAACATTGACCAGCTTGGAGGGGTGCTTCATCCGCTTGGACCAAGTCATCTCGCTGACGTGTACCAGCCCTTCGATGCCCTGCTCCAGTTCGACGAACGCGCCGTAGTCGGTCACGCTAATGACGCGGCCATGGACATGCGCCCCGATGGGATAACGCTCCGCTGCGTCCAGCCAGGGATCCGGCGTGAGCTGCTTGAAGCCCAGCGACACGCGCTGCTTTTCGCGGTCGAACTTCAGCACCTTCACCTGGATCTGGTCGCCCACCTGCACCAGGTCGCGCGGGTGGGTCAGGCGGCCCCAGGACATGTCGGTGATGTGCAGCAGTCCGTCAATGCCTCCCAAGTCAACGAAGGCGCCGTAGTCCGTCAGGTTCTTGACCGTGCCGGTTAGAATTCCGTCTTCGTGCAACTGTTCCAGGGTCTTGGTCCGCTTCTCGGATTGCTCTTCTTCCAGCAACTGCTTGCGTGAGGCGACGATGTTGCCGCGCTTCTTGTTCAGCTTGATGATGCGGACTTCGATTTCATGGCCCTTCAAGCCGTCGAGGTTACGCACCGGCCGAAGATCAACCTGCGAACCAGGCAGGAAGGCGCGAGCCCCCAGAATGTCAACCGTCAGGCCTCCCTTGATGCGATCGATGACGCGTGCCTTGACTGAAGCTTTGTCGTTATACGCCTTCTCAATCTCGTCCCACACATGCAAACGCTGTGCCTTCTCGTGCGACAGATGGATGTAGCCTTCTTCGGTGTGGCCGGGCTCGCGCATGACCGCGATCTCGTCGCCGCGTTTAACGGTAACGTTGCCTTCGTGGTCGGTAAACTCCGCGACTTGAACCACGCCCTCGGATTTGTAGCCAATGTCCACGACCACGTACTGCGCCGTGACCTTCAGCACCGTGCCGGTAACGATCTGTTCTTCGTTCAGCGCGGCTTCGGTCTGAGCTTGTTCCTGCTCGAAGGTCTCGAGAGCGCTGGCAAAATCTTCCATGGTCGGTTCTTTTTCAGGCCGGGGAGCTTCGGGCCGAGGAGCGGCCGTCTCGGCAGGTTGAGAACCGGGCTCAGAGGCTTGCTCGATGCGAGGCTGAGAAGGAGTGCTGGTCTCGGAGACTTGCTCGACATGAAGCTGCTCGGAAGGAGTGCTGGTCTCGGAGACTTGCTCGACGTGAAGCTGCTCGGAAGGAGTGCTGGTCTCAGAGACTTGCTCAACGCGAGGCTGCTCGGAAGGAGTACTGGTCTCGGATGCCTGCTGGGTTTGCGGCTGCTCGGAAGCGCCGGAGTCTTGGGTCTGGGTGGTCGGAGCGTTTAAGGTTTCTTCAAAAGACATGTGGTTGCGTTTGTACACTCGCGCGCTTTGAAAACGCGCAGAGAGCCTTATAAAACGGACTGCTGGTTTGAATCTTCAGGTGTGATTACCCGCCTACAAGGCGGGTTTGGACAACCCAGCGGCCGGATCCTATGGAGCGAACTCCGCTTCCATGGAACTTCTTCGAATATAACAACCGTGCTGGAGCAGTGTCAAACCTGTAAGTTCAATAATCGCACTGAATTTACAAGCTCTTCATGATTTCTAACTCTCCTGTCAAGTCCGTTGGACACCGGGCACTGTGACGGCGATGCGCGGACCGTTGGGAAACGTTAAGACGGTTTGGTACTCTGCTCATGATATGGATTATCTGTGGACCCCCTGGCGTTACACGTACATCACTGCCGGCGAGGTGCTCGCTTGCATCTTCTGCGAACTGTTACGCTCCGGCGACGACGAGAAGTCGCTGATTGTGTACCGTGGCGAGCATAACTTCGTCATCCTGAATGCCTTTCCGTACACCTCGGGACACTCCATGATTGTGCCTTACGAGCATCTCAACCGCTTGCATAAGCTCTCATCCCCGGCCGCAACCGAGATGATGGCCCTGTCGCAGCGCCTGGAAACCGCTCTCCTCGAACTCTACCGCCCCGATGGAGTGAATGTCGGAATGAATATTGGCAAAGCTGCCGGCGCCGGCATCGCGGACCATATTCACATGCACGTTCTGCCCCGCTGGGTGGCCGATGCGAACTTTATGACCGTGGTGGGCGAGACGCGTATGTTGCCTGAGCTCTTGGAAACCACGTATCGACGACTGAAGGCGAAGTTCTGATCGGCTGTCAACTCTCGGCTCTCAGCTCTCAGCATTGTTCTCATCCGCTGTCGGCAGCGCGGATCGGAGGATGAGGGCCTTAGGGTTGCAGTCCTCCTGGAACTGCGCGGAAGGCTGGCCGATTTCTTCTTGCTGTGAAGTCGGATCGGCGGCTTGGCAAAACACGCAAATCTGCGGTCCAGGAGTTTGAGCCAGCACACTACCGCAATTCTGTACAATTCTGGAACCTCGTTGGACAAGCGGACGTACTACCTCGTGATTCCTGGAGGACATCCTGCGCAAGAAATGGAAAGCCGTGGGCCTTGGCCTGCTGAACCTGCTCGCCGTCACTCTGGTCATAGCTCTCGTCCAGCCGGTACTGCGGAAGCACATGGGCTCGGCGGGAGCGGCCGTGCTGGCCGTGCTCTGTCTCGCCACCTACATCGCGGCGGCGCGACTGATCGAGCGGCGCATTCCCACGGAGTTGGCCGCCAATCGCGCTTTGCCCGAAGGGCTGGCCGGAGTCGCTATCGGCTTTTTGCTGTTCGCCGGGGTGATGGCGGTCCTGCTGGCCGCAGGCGTCTATCATCCCGCGGGATGGGGCGCGACCAGCGGGCTCGCCAACGGATTCTTCTTCGCGGCGATGGCAGGCGTGATGGAAGAGATCCTGTTTCGCGGACTACTGTTCCGCTTGAGTGCCAAGATCGTCGGGACCTGGGGTGCCTTGATCTTTACGTCGGCACTGTTCGGCCTGGCGCACCTGGCCAATCACGGAGCGACCGTGAGCAGTTCGGTTGCAATTGCGCTGGAAGCTGGCGTACTGCTGGGCGCGGCTTACGCCGCGACGCAACGGCTGTGGCTGCCGATCGGCCTGCACGTCGGCTGGAATTTTACCGAAGGCTCGCTGTTTGGCATGACGCTCTCCGGCAACACCATGAGCGAGGGCCTGCTGCGCGGATCGCTCAGCGGACCGCGAGTTCTGACGGGCGGCGAATTCGGCCCGGAAGCCTCGGTTGTGGCCGTCGCGGTCTGCCTGGTCGCGGCGCTCTTCTTCCTGTGGAGGATCGTGAAGTTACATCGCGCCGAGCCCGCGATGTGGAGCAAGCCGGCGGCGCAGGGGAGTTAAGGGCGAATAAAGTGGCGATTTTGGTGTAGCATGACGTGCGTCAGCGAGGAGGTTGAAATGGCTCACTGTACCAAATGCGGCACCGAAGTTCCCGCCACCGCGCAGTTCTGTCCCAACTGCGGTCAAACCCAACCCGCGGCTCCGATTCACCCAACGACGCCGTGGCAACCTCCGGCAACCACCGCGGGCGCTGGCATGTCGGAAAACACGGCCGCAACCTTGAGCTATGTGCTCGGCTGGCTAACGGGCATCACCTTTTTCCTGATCGACAAGCGGCCCTATGTGCGCTTCCACGCCGCGCAGTCCATCGTGACGTTCGGCGGGCTGCACATTATTCGTGTGGTTCTGGCCATGATTTTTGGCGTCGGCTTTTTCTTCGGGCATGGCTACAGGCACTGGGGATACGGGACTCTGGGTGGATTCGGACTGGGCCTGGCGCTGCTGAGCCTGCTGGGGATCGTCACTTTCATTCTGTGGATCGTCTGCATGATCAAGGCAGCGCAAGGTTCGCGTTTCATGGTGCCGATCGCGGGAGAGATCGCACAGAACGTGGCTGGGCGGTGAAAAGCGTTGACCATCGATCTCATGAATCGTGACGGATGCTTCAAAACCGGGATCCAAGAGGGTGTTAAACGGGACGTTCAGGTCGTGCGGACCTTCACCTGCATTATTCGGGACGATCTCATGCTTTGAAAGGGCACGGCTTCAGAGGCTGCTGTCTTCAGCTACCGAAACAGATTTTTCGGAGTTTTCCAGCCGCCTGTAAATCTGGCTCAGCGCCGCTCTACCCAAGGTACAGCCAATCTGGACTGCTCTAGGGCGTGTTAACACTACTTAGATACCTGAGCGCTTCGACGATAAGAGCAAAGTGGAGGAAGCCGAGAAAGACCAGATCGAGTTTGTCGAAGCGCGAGAAGATGCGACGAAAGCCTTTGAGCCGGCGGAACAG